>JBEKZL010000219.1:0-12576 GCA_049509915.1 Bryobacteraceae bacterium
GTTTGGCTGCCATTTGACGAACCTGCTTGCGATCCGCATTCATGCGTGCCCGTGAGTTTTTCTTCGCAGTGGTATTCTTCTTCATAGCCGGTCTCCTTTTTTGCACCTCATCGAGTGCGTATACTGGGAGCATACTGCATCCCGCCGGAGACCGGCCTTCTCATACCATCTCGGAAATGCCACAAATGCCGAAGTGAAAGGGCAGACCACAAACAACGATGGCCTGCCCCACGGTGCAACTTTCTTACGCGGTTCTGGACGATTCGCTGCCGTCGCCGGAGATGGCGGCTTGGGCGGCGGCCAGGCGGGCGATGGGTACGCGGTAGGGGGAGCAGGAGACGTAGTCCATGCCGATGCGGTAGCAGAAGGCTACCGAGCTGGGCTCGCCGCCGTGCTCGCCGCAGATGCCGACTTCGAGATCGGGACGAGTGGCGCGGCCGGCTTCCACGGCCATTTTGACCAGCTTGCCGACGCCTTCCTGATCGAGGACGCCGAAAGGATCGCTGGTGAAGATCTTCTTGTCTTCGTACTCGCGCTGGAACTTTGTATAGTCGTCGCGCGAGAGGCCCATGGTGGTCTGAGTGAGGTCGTTGGTGCCGAAGCTGAAGAACTCGGCTTCTTCGGCCACTTCGCCGGCGGTGAGCGCGGCGCGCGGGATTTCGATCATGGTGCCGACCATGTAGTGCAGCTTTTTCAGGCCGGCTTTCTCCAGCACTTCGGTGGCTACGTCGACCACGATCTTCTTCTGATTGGCGAGTTCCTTGACGCCGCCAATGAGCGGGATCATCACCTCTGGCAGCACCTTCTTACCCTTCTTGGCCACCTGCACGGCGGCTTCGAAAATGGCACGTGCCTGCATCTCGGTGATCTCGGGATAGAGCACGCCCAGGCGGCAGCCGCGGAGGCCGAGCATGGGGTTGAATTCATGCAATTCCTCGACGCGGTGGAGCAGTGCCGGCAGGACGGTCTTGAGGGTTTTGACATCGACGCCGAAGTTGGCGTACTTGGAGACCAGTTCCCTCTTCTTCTTGATGTCGGCGTAAGGCAGAACGGCGATATCGACCATCAGCTCTTCGCGCTTGGGCAGGAATTCATGCAGCGGCGGGTCGATGGTGCGGATGACGACGGGACGCCCGTCCATGGCGGTGAAAAGGCCGGCAAAATCCCTGCGCTGCATGGGCAGCAGCTTGGCCAGGGCCTTGCGGCGGTCCTTTTCGTTGTTGGCCAGAATCATGGCCTGCATGTGGGCGATGCGGTCTTCGGCGAAGAACATGTGCTCGGTGCGGCACAAGCCGATGCCTTCGGCGCCGAAAGCCATGGCGACTTTGGCGTCGCGCGGGATATCGGCGTTGGCGCGGACACCGAACTTGCCGCGGAACTTGTCGGCCATCTTCATGAAGGTGGCGAATGTGGGCGAATTGGGGTCCGGATCCTTGGTATCGGCCTGGCCCTGGTAGACAGCGCCGGTGGTGCCATCGATGGAGATCCAATCGCCTTCGTTAACGGTGACGGTCTTGCCGCCGACGTCCACGGTGGCGATCTTGTTGCGTTCGGAGATCGAAATCGCGCCGGCGCCGACCACGCACGGCCGGCCCATGCCGCGGGCAACCACGGCGGCGTGGCTCGACTTGCCGCCCACCGCGGTGAGAATGCCTTTGGCCACATCCATGCCCTGAATGTCGTCGGGGGTGGTTTCCTTGCGCAGCAGGATTACGGGGCCCTTCTCGGCGAGCACGACGGCGTCCTCGGCGGAAAAGGCCACGCGTCCCACGGCGGCGCCGGGCGAGGCGTCGATACCGGTGGTCAACTTCACCAGCTTCTTCAGGGAATCCGGATCGAAAACCGGGTGCAGCAACTGGTCGAGTTGGTTGGGAGCCACGCGCAGCACGGCCGTCTTGGCATCGATGAGGCCTTCCTTCTCCATCTCCACCGCAACCCGCACCGCGGCGGGACCGGTCCGCTTGCCGTTGCGGGTCTGGAGCATGTACAGCTTACCTTCCTGCACCGTAAACTCGAAATCCTGCATGTCCTTGTAGTGCTTTTCGAGTGACGAAGTGATGGTGACAAGCTGATCGTAGACTTCAGCGTTCCAGTCCTTGAGCTGCGAAATGGGCTGCGGAGTGCGGATGCCGGAGACGACGTCTTCGCCCTGGGCGTTGACCAGAAATTCGCCGTAGAACACTTTCTCGCCACTGCCGGGATCGCGGGTGAAGCCGACGCCGGTGCAGCAGTCGTCGCCCATGTTGCCGAATACCATGGCTTGCACGTTGGCGGCGGTGCCGAGATCGTCCGGAATCTTTTCCATCTTCCGGTAATAGGTGGCCTTGGGGGTCCACCAGGAGCCGAACACGGCGTTGCGCGCCAGCTTGAGCTGCTCTTTGGCGTCCTGCGGAAATTCCTTCCTGGTCTCCTTCTTGACGACCTTCAGGTAGTCGGCGATGATGGCCTTCAAATCGTCCGCGGTCAGTTCGGTGTCCAACTTCACCTTGGCCTTGTGCTTGCGCGCGTCGAAGGCTTCGTCGAACTTGGCCATATCGATGTTCAGGGCCACTTCGCCGAACATCTGAATGAAGCGGCGATAGCAGTCGTAGGCGAAGCGGGCGTTGCCGGTTTTGGCCACCAGACCTTCGGTGGTCTTATCGTTCAGGCCGAGGTTGAGGATGGTGTTCATCATGCCGGGCATGCTGAACTTGGCGCCGGAGCGCACGCTAAGCAGCAGCGGATCGGCGGCGTCGCCCAGCTTCTTGCCCAGGCGGGATTCCAGCAGCGCCAGCCCCTCATCCACCTGCGTTTCAATTTCGTCCGGAACGGTGCCCTTGTTTTGGAAGAAGATGTTGCACACTTCCGTCGAAATCGTGAATCCGGGGGGAACCGGCGCGCCGGCCCGCGACATCTCGGCCAGGCCCGCGCCCTTACCGCCCAGAACGTCCTTCATCTGTCCGTCGCCATCGGCGGTTCCATTGCCGAACGAGTAGACATACTTGCTCATGCGTAGCTCCTATCCATTAGTTACAATTTCCGAAAAGTCCGCCATCGTGGAAAACTCACGAAATAATGCATTGACGAGCATCAGGCGGTTCAACCGGATTCTAGCATCCGGCGCATTCACCAGTACCTTGTCGAAGAACAGATCGACTTTGGGCCGCAGCCGCGAAATCACCGTTTCGATCGGCTGACCAGCGATGCGCCGGTATTCGTCGTACAGATCTTTTTCCGGGCCGGGTTCGAGCAGCGCTTCGTCGACCGTCCCTTCGGCGGAGAATTTGGCTTGCTCCAAAATATTGCGGATGCGCTTGAAGCCGGCGGCGAGCGGCTCGAAATCGGGAGTGAGCCGCAGCGCCTGCAGGCGTTTCAGCCGCGATTCCAGGTCGACCAGGTTGCTCCAGCCGCGGGCCATGGCGGCATTGACTTCGTCGTAGCGGAAGCCTCGTGCATCTTTAAAGTAGAACTTCACCCGGTCTTCGAGGAAGGCGCGCAGCGCTTCGTCGCCTCCAATGGCGTCGGCGAGCGGGATCTCGATGCGGCCTTCCACCAGGATCTTCACCACGCCTTGCGCGGCGCGGCGGAGCGCGAACGGGTCGCGCGAACCGGTGGGAACCAGACCGACGGCAAAACAGCCGCGCAGGGTGTCGAGCTTGTCGGCCAGGGCGACAATCCGGCCGGCCTCGCCGCGCGGTATCGAATCGTCCATGCCGACCGGCTTGTAATGGTCGTAGATGGCCTGCCACACAGCCTCGGGTTCGCCTTCGGCGCGGGCGTAGAGGCCACCGACCACGCCTTGCAACTCGGTGAATTCTTTTACCAGCTCGGTGGTGAGGTCGCACTTGGCCAATTCGGCGGCGCGCAGCGCGTCAGGTTCTCCGCCCAGTTGGCGAACCAGTTCCATGGTGCGTTCGGTCTTTTCGAGGTAGGAGCCCAGCTTGGCCTGGAAGGTGACGTGGGCCAGGTCGGCTTTGCGTGCTTCGAGAGTCTTCTTGCGGTCGGTCTCCCAGAAAAACCGGGCGTCATTGAAGCGGGCGCGCAGCACGCGCTCATTGCCGCTCTTGACGAACCCCTCGGTATCGGAGGGGATGTTCATGACGGCCACGAATTCCGGCGCCAGGTTGCCGTCGGCGTCTTCCACCGAAAAGTACCTCTGGTGGTGGCGCATCACGGTGATCAGGACCTCTTCGGGCAACGTCAGGAAATCCGGATCGAAGCTGCCGCGGATGGTGGCGGGATACTCGGTCAGGTAGACGAGCGTTTCGAGCAGCGCCGGGTCCGGCTTGACGCGCACGCCGGCTAGCTCCGTTCGGATTTTCTGGCGGCGCTCGGCGGCCGAAAGAATCACCCGGTGGTCGCGGAGCCGTTCGACGTAATCGGCCGTGGTGACGGCGATTTCCCGCGCGCCCAGCCGGCGATGGCCGCTCGACAAGTTGCCGCTTCTGACTCCGGCGATTTCGAACGGTACGATCCTGTCGCCCAGCAGCGCCACCAGCCAGCGGATGGGACGGATGAACCGCGGGCCGTTCTTCCCGGTCCAGTACATGGTCTTGGAAAAATGGATCCCCAGGATAACTCCCGGTAGCGCATCGGCAAGGATATCCTGGACCGCCCGGCCAGGCACTTTCCTGACGAAGGTATAATACGCGCCGCGGGCGGTAGTCTCGATCGAGAGGTCTTCGGGCTTGACGCCCTGCTTGCGGGCGAAGCCGGCCACGGCCTGCGCCGGCGCCGATTTGGCCGGTCCGGTGACGCGTTCCCGGGTGTCCGGCAATCGCTCCGGCAAGCCTTCGGCGCGCAGTACCAGCCGCCGCGGGGTAGCGTCGAGCGCCACCGATTCGTGCGGGATTTCGATTTTTTCAAACAGCAGACGCAGGTTTTCGAGCGCGCCCGGAATCATCCAATCGGGGATCTCTTCGGCGCCAATTTCAAGTAAGAAGGGAAGGCTCATCGGGCGGCTCCTCCGGCAACGTGGGACAGACCATCGTCTTTCGTGGTCTGCCATGCAATTGGTCTTCGGTAAACGCGGAGCTTGAGAACATCTGGCTGGCAGACCACAAGAAACGATGGTCTGCCCCACAATGGAGTATGAGGGCTCATTGGGCGACCTCCGCCGGGAACTGCTGATCCACCCAGCTTTGCGCCACACCGACGGCCAGCTTGCGCACGCGCTGAATCACGCCGACGCGTTCGGTGACGCTGATGGCGCCGCGCGCGTCGAGAGTGTTGAAGAGGTTCGAACACTTGAGCACCTGGTCATAGGCCGCCAGCAGCGGGAATCGCAGCTTGTCGGCAGCCTTGGGATTGTAGGCCGCCACGAGGCGGGCGGCTTCGCCTTCGTGCAGGTCGAACAGTTTCCACAGAGTCGGCACGTCGGCCATCTCGAAGTTATAGACCGAGTATTGCAACTCGTCGAGATAGCGCACGTCGCGGTAGTGGAAGTCCTTGGTCCAATCGATGTCGTAGACGCTGTCTTTGACCTGCAGGAAGGCCGTCAGTCGCTCGAGCCCGTAAGTCAGTTCGGCCGGCACTAGGTCCAGATCGATGCCGCCGCACTGCTGGAAATAGGTGAACTGGGTGATCTCCAGGCCGTCCAGCATGACTTGCCAGCCGACACCCCAGGCGCCCAGGGTGGGAGACTCCCAGTTATCTTCCTCGAACTTGATATCGTGGCTGGCGAGGTCGATGCCGATGGCCTCGAGGCTGCCGAGGTACTGTTCCAGCACGTCGTCGGGGGAGGGTTTCAGAATCACCTGGAGCTGCTGGTGCTTGAAGAGGCGGTTGGGGTTATCGCCGTAGCGCCCGTCGGCCGGCCGGCGGCTGGGCTGCACGTAGGCTACGCGGTACGGACGGGGGCCGAGCACGCGCAGAAAAGTCTCCGGGCACATCGTGCCGGCGCCTACTTCCACGTCGTAAGGCTCTTGAATGACGCAGCCGCGTTCGGCCCAGTATTGCTTCAGTTTGAGTACAATCTCTTGAAACGTTTGCATGCCGTTAGAAGTTATCCTCGAGCAGCGGCGCGGTAAGCAGGCGCCGCTCGATGTGCGATTCGATCCGCTGCACCAGAAAGCGCCGCAAATCGGCCGCGGTTTCCCGATTCCACAGGCGTGGCTGAAGCTGCGCCACAGGTGTGCGCAACATTTCCGCCGCCGCCGTCCGCGATTCCAAGCTCAACTCCCCACCCCCGCCGGCGGCCAAAGTGCGCCGGCAGTCGCCGCACAATAATCCTTCCCGGCCGCGGCTGAAAAAAGCCCGTTCCGGCGCCTGGGGATCGTCCAGGAGGCTGCCGCAGCCCAGGCAAACATTGAGCTCCGGAAGCCAGCCCGACAGGCGCACGGCCCACAGCGAGAAGTACGTCACCGCGCGCCACGGCCCGGCGCGCAGGTCGTCGAGCACCGCCGCCAGCAGCCGGAAAAACTTCTCGTTCGGCTCGGCCGCCGGCAACAACTGGTCGCTGATTTCGGCCACGTAATCGAGAGCTACTCCCGTCCGGTAGTCCGATACCAACCCGAATTGGGAACGGATCAGCTCGCAGGAATCCAGGTTTACCAGTTCCCTGGTTTCGCGCTGGAAATACGCCATCCGCACCTGGGACAGGCGTTCCAGCCCCGCGCCGAAAGTGCTCTTCGGACGCCGCGCCCGCTTCGCCACGCCTCGCAGCTTGCCTTGGTCGCGGGTGAAGAAACTGACCACCAGGTCCGCTTCCTGAAGCGGGTACGTACGCAGAATGAAAGCTTCACTGACCCGCGCCGGCACACGTGGAAAGCTAAGGGTAACACATAGCGAGAGGTTGCTCCGCGCCAGGAGCCAGGGGATGGCTACGCCGGGGAAACACCTGAGGCACCGGAGAAGAGCGCAACGAAGAATTGCCAAGAACTCACAAGCTCATAATTTAAAGGTTCGGCCCGAGGCGGTTGGATGTACACTCGCCGGCAGTCGGGAGCCTAATGGATCCCGGTTTGAGTTCTGACTCTCGACACAGAGGAGCACAAAGATGCTAAACGTTAGATACTACCCGGGGATCTTCAGGGCGACATAGTTCCCCAACAAAATAGTCCCCACCGGAGTCCAGGCGGGCAACCGTCCATAAAGCTCGCCATGGGAAACAGTTGGTACTCACCCGGTGGCACAATCCGACTTACGTTACAGGCGACGAGGGGAACCTTGTGTTACAGTGCGTCAACGACGCAGCGCTTCCCGCCTGGCAACAGGGCCAACTGATCAATCCACCATGGATACCCGTTTGGAGCGCCGGGACGAATGGGAAGAGTGTGACAGAGGCAGATATGCGGTCGACGGCAATCTGGTCGTGTATGCGGGGTCGGACCCTGGGGCGCCCGCCGTGTTCAGCTCGCGTACAAATGGCCAGGAGCACGCGTTTCTCAGAGTGCAGGACGACGGGAATCTCGTGATTTATAACACAGGTGGTCAATCGGTCTTTGCCACGAACACGAGTGTATTCCAAACGCCCGGAAAAAACGCGCCGGCAGCTACTGCGTAATCAACCAACAGCCGCACCGGCGAGACCTGGTGTGGATGAAATCGTCTGCGCTTCGGCCATGCGGCCCATCAACTCGGGCGGCACTCGACGATGACGCGGCCTGAAAGCTGGCGGCCGACCGCACTAATCTCCAGGCCCGCTTGACGCGCCAGGCCGCGGAACTCTTCCAGGGTCCGATCGCGGCCTCCCACCAGGACCATCATGAGCAGCGCGGGTGACGCCTCCTCGCCCGGCCCCGCATTGGTGAAGAACACGATCCGGCCGGAAGGGCGCGCCGCTTCGGCGCAACGCATCAGGATGGCCGCCGCCTCGCGGTCGGGCCAGTCGGAAAGGACGCTTTTCAGGATGTAGAGGTCGGCTCCGGCGGGCAGCGGGTCGAAAAAGCTTTGCCCCACCGTGGTTACCCGATCGGTCACACCCGCCGCCTGGAAGACGCTCGCGGAACGGGCGACCGCCCGTGGCAGGTCGACCAATGTGCCGCGAACATCGGGATGGGCTCGGAGCACCTCCGCCAGCAGGGCTCCCGTCCCGCCGCCCACGTCAACCACGGTCCCAACGGATTTCCAGCTCCCGGGATCGACCAGAACGTTGGGATCAGGGACGCCGTGGCCGGCCGGCCCCATGAGCGCGTCGAAACTGGCGGCGATGTCCGCATGGGCATCGAGGTCCTGCCAGAAGTCGCGGCCAAAAGCTTCATGATAAGCCGGCCTGCCGGTGCGGACCGCCGATAGAAGGGTACCCCAGGCATGCGCCATGCGGCCGCCGATTCCATCGAGATTGAACCCCAGGCGGCCGGCCTCACCGGCCAGCCCTGCGGCAGTCTCATTGAGCGCGAACCGGCCGGGGGACGGCTCTTCGAAAACGCCCTTGTGTACCAGGTGCCGCAGCACCCTGTATAGAGAGTCGCGATCGGCGCCGGAGGCGGCGGCAAGTTCCTCGACCCCGGTGATTCCCGCTACGATGCGATCGGCGATTCCTAGCGTCGCCACCACGTGCAAGCACCACGGCGTCGCGAGATCGGCCAGCGCCCATAGATCCATGGGGCCATGATGACATAGATGGGATGCCCGTAATTAAGCAACCGCTCCCTTAGTTTAGGAGCTGTGAAAAATCACAAATCGCAGGCGGCACCGGCTGCGCCACCAAAGCAAGTCCATGGTTGTCAATGGTCGGGCAGACGGTTCCGCGTGCCCTTTGCCAGCCGTAATTCCAAAGTCGAGTACTTAGTTAGTCAGTTACAGTTACTCGGCAGTCCACGCGCCGCGACCGCCGATGCGGCTCAGTGTCCCCCTCACCGTCCGCCCGCTTCGCGCAGCGCCAGCAGGTTCAGGTATTGCGACTCGCCGCGGTCCATGGCTTTGGCACCCTGTTCGAAAGCAGCGACGGCATTTTCGCGCTGGCCCAACGCCATCAGCAGCATACCCTGGGAGTACAGCCACAGACCGCGATTCTCCGGCTCGGCCGCGGCCAGGCGTTTCTCGACCGCGCTCTCCGCCGCCTGCAGGCGCGTTTTTGCTTCGGCCGGGTCGAGGCGCGCCGCCGCCAGAGAGGGGAACGGAAAATCCTCCGTGGGCGAAGCGCCCGTTTCCTCGGGGTTATCTTTCGCCAGCTTCGTCCAGCGCTTGCGGGCCGTCTTCCGTTCGCCGCACGCGGCTTCCAGATCGGCCAGGTAATACTGGAAGCGCGGCTCCTTCATAAAGGCCTCGAATCCGTACATAGTGAAGGTGAGGCCCTTATCCTCGGCGCCGATGGTTTCGAACCCGGTTTCCACCAGCTCGCAATGGCGATTGGCAACGTCCGCGCGCAAGGCCTGCAGTTGGACTTCGATATAAGCTTTGCGGACGTCGGCCGGCTGCTTCTCCTGGGGGAAATTGTGCGCGGTGAACAGACTCTTGCCGCTTCCCAAATTGCCGCGGGCCACTTCCATCAGGGCCGTGCCGGCTACGTCCCGCGGGGAGGTGGCCGTGGCGGAGACCGGCCCATTCACCGGCACGTCAGGCAGCACGGCTTCGGAGCCCGGCGGGGATTCCGTCTTCGGGGCTGGCGATTCTATGTTCGGGGCCGGGGCGGCCGTCGGGGGTTTGGGCGCTTCGGCCATTACCGCCAGGGCGGCGGCTTTGTCGCCCTTCATATCGCGCAGCGCCTGGCTCAGGAGCGGATACAACTCCGGTATATCGTGCCGCAAGGCGCGCGCCTTCTGCCATTCGGCAATGGCCTCGTCCGGCATGTCGGCATTCATCTGGAGCAGGCCGAGCAACCAGTGGGCGGACGCATCGGAAAGATTGGTGGCGAGGGCAGCCTCGAGCACGGGGAACGAGCTGGCGCGGCTGGGAAAGACGCGCTCGAGCGGCAAGCCCGCGGCCAGTTTGAAATCGGCCGAGCCGTCCGCGCCGGCTTTCTGGCGGCAGTATCCGCGATAGTACGCCACCAGCGCGTAGTTCTGCGGCAGCACCGCGCCCGGCTCAGTTTCGTTCGCGGGCACCGCCGGCCACGCGCGATCGAGCGCCGCTAGGGCGTCTTTATACAACCCCAGACTGAGGTATTGATCGACGATATCGAGCACTCGCTCCGGATCGGCCGCCAGATGGCGCTCCAGCGCCTCGCCGGGCTGGCCGGGGACCCGTTCCCACTCGAGAAACGAATCGATGGGAGAGATCGCCAGCCAGTAGTTCAGCCGCTCGCGGGCTTCATCGTTGCCGCCGGCGGCGCGCAGCAGAGCCACCTCCATGCGTCCGGCCCGCAACGGAAAGCTGGGCAGGGCGCGGGCCTGGCGAAGCTCCTCCAGGGCATCCTCGATCTTCCCGCCGCGTGCCAGCGACGCGGCCGTCTCCACCCGCGCCGCCATTCCAAAGGCCGTGTCGGCGGTTATGCGTTGCCAGGCCGCCCGCGCAGCGTCGTCCTGTCCCAGGGCGGCTTGGGCCAGGCCCAGGTAGTAGGTCACCTCAGCGTCGCCGGGGACCGACGCAGCCGCGGCTTCGAGCATGCGAACCGCTTCCGCATAGCGCTGCTGGCCCACTGCCAGGCGCCCGGCCGCTTTCTGAATGGCCGCGCTGTGGGGAAACTGCTCGAGCCCCCTGGGATAGTTGGCGCCGGCCCAATAGTAATGTCCGTTGCGTTCGTTGTCCTGGTTGCAAGCGACGAAGGCCTCGGCGCTGGCGGGATGGGCGCAATCGGTTCGCGGTAGGGGGCCAACAGCCACGCTCGAAGCCGGATCGGCGTCGTACACTCCTTCGGTATGCGCCAGAAGCAGGGTGCCCTTCGCGTCCAGCAGTTCGAAACGGTACGGCCCGTTCGCCGGATCGGGAATCGAATGCGAGAGGGTGCGCGCCGGAGCCAGATCCTCAGCCCGGTCCCAGACCGTAGCGGAATCTTTCAGGATGCGAACTCGTGCACCGTTGATGTTTCGCGTCACGTTCAACTCGGCCGTAAGTTCGCTCTTGCCCTGCGTGGTACCCCGGCCGAAGTACAGCACCGCCGAGGTATTGGCGCGGGTAATGCCATCGAGATTCCGCGCCGGCAGCCAGTATTCGGTGAAGCGCCGCTCCTCGAAGGGACCCAGGAACTCCAGCTCTTCCTGAGTGGAAAAGACTCCGGCCTGGATTTCGATGTACTCGCTATTGTCATCGGAAAGCTGGCGGCGGATCTCGGCGTCGTTGGCGCCCCAGGCCCACAGCTTTTTCCCCGGCACCGCCGCCGGGTCGGCCACATGTACGGTGGCGGTGCGGCTGGAGCCTTGATAGGCCCCAAAGAAGGGCTCGCGCGTGCCGAACGCGAAGACGCTCAAGGCGCCTTTCATGTTGCTAACCATGCTCTGGTCGATGCCCTTATCGACGCCGCTGGTGGCCACCGGCCAGATGTCCATGCGGTTCTCGCCGTGAACGGTCACCAGATTGGCGGGCAGCACCAGGCGCGTATCGCGCTCCAGCTTTATCGCGGCGTTGTTCCACCAATAATAGGGATGGCGCACGGCGGTCTGGTTGCTCAGGCTCACGTTCTGCTCCAGCATGGCGGCGCCTTCACGCAGCACGAATTCCACCCGCCACTCCATGCCGGTGACGCGGTCCCTGGCCCCCACCCACACCATCGCCCGGCCGGGCTCCCGGCGCCAGGCAAAATCCACCGGCGAGACGGTTACGCGCGTATGCCCGATCGGAAAATTCATCTCGATGCCCAAGCTGACCCACGCGCCGCGCAGGCCGATCAACCCTTTCTTGATCGATCCATTGGCGTGGAACATCGGCCGCCCGCTGAGTTTGTCCACGCAGGTGTAGAGATGGCCGCCCAGGTCGGGCAAAAAGCTGCAAGTCAGGTAGTCGTTGTCGATCACCAGGCGGCGCCACTCGGACATCGAGCGCTGCTTGCCCAGATTGGTGCGGTTGGCGTAGGGGTAATTGGCCTCGTAGTCGTTGACGGTCATCGCGTCCAGAGCGGGTTTGAGGTCGGCCGGACCCTCCAGGTACGTGGGCAGCGTGACCACATCCTCCCAAGCCCGCACCGCGCCCATCGCTGGTGCGGCCAGCATCAACAAGGCGACGAAACCCGGCAAAGCCCGCATGGCGAAACAGCGTAACACACTCGATTCGGCCCCGGGCGCGGCGGCCGGATGCCGCATATTATTCCCGTCCGCCACTACTCGCATAATCCGTATTACTGCTCCTCAGTTTCTTCCTTGCCCGCAAAGATCCTTATGTAGGGCAGGCTGGCAGCCTGCGGCCGATTGTCAATCGGCCTCTTCAATTTAATTGCGGCGGCTGGGGCCGCGATTGCCTGTCCCAAATCTGTGGGGCAGCCCCGTGGCCTGCCGCAGCCAATCGATGGGACTATTTCGCGAGTCGCGAGTTATCCGCCCAGTTGACCTGGCCGCGACTTACCAGGACTAATTCGGCGGACGATATGTTAAGATACTTACAATTAGCGGGTTGAGCGGTGGCAAATCGGCGCAGCCCACCCGTCGGCGTCAGCCAGAGCTAACCCCAATACTGTTCACTTAACGGCATTTTAATGCTATTCTGTTTTAGGGCTGATGCCTCCAGAAGGAGGTTGTCCTATGCGCGTTGCGACCGTAGAATCAACTACACTGCTGACGGTTTCCT
>JBEKZL010000022.1:0-44850 GCA_049509915.1 Bryobacteraceae bacterium
GCATCCTGATCGGCGATGCGCAGCATCAGATTGGCGCCATCCAGATTCCACTGGGCGCAGGTGGCCGGCGTGGCGCCGCTGATGGGGTCGTCCAATTCCCAGGACGCGCCCGCCAGACCGCCTCGATTCAGGCTGGCGATCAGCACTTTGCCATCCAGCAGGGGCGCGGTAGGACCCATCTTGCCGAAAGCGTCGAGTGCCAGCAGATCTTCCAGAACGTCCATGGTGGCCATCACGCCATCCACCAGGGGGCATTCGAGGGCGCGCAGAATGCGGGCCAGGTAATCGCGGCGGTCGGCCATGCCCAGAGGATCGCGCCCGGACTTGGTGACGCGCCGGGCGGGATGGTCGGCCGCCAGAATGTTCAGTCTGCCGGTGGGCGCCAGATGCGGGCGGCGCACTCGCGCGGCGGCGGCCCGCAGGGAGAACTCGGGGTCGGCGATGCGCGTTTCTACCAGCCGGGCGATGACTGCTTCGGGTAGGTATTGTTGACTTGAAAACATGATTGATTTGGTCACTTTCCTTTGCCGCTCTATTTCACCAGAGGCAGCCGGGGATCCAGGTCGCGCCATGTTTGCCGCACCCAGGCGTAGTCCGGATCGTCGGACGCGGCCATGGAGCGCGCCGAGCCCGCTAATGCGTTCAGGTAATACACGTCGTAGCCGTGCGCCGCCACCACCGGGTGGTAGCCTTCCGGTACCAGCACCAGTTCGCCGTCACGCACGGTGATAGTCTCGTCGATACGCCCATCCTTGGTATAGACCTTTTGAATGGCGTAGCCGAGGGGGTCGCTTATCCGGTAGTAGTAAATCTCTTCGAGGTCCACTTCGCCGGGCGGCCGATGGACGTCGTGTTTGTGTGGCGGATAGCTGGACCAGTTGCCGCCGGGCGTATAAACCTCGCACATCAACAGGCGGTGAGCCGGAAACTCCGCTCCCAGAAAGTGATTGATCTGGCGGGTGGCGTTGCCGCCGCCGCGGATTTCCACCCGCGAGTCTTCGGGCCGGATGACGCGGGGGGGATGCGCCTGGGTCGCGCGGCAGTAGCACAGCGCCAGATCGCAATCCGTGTCGGCGGCGATGGCAAAGGAAGTTTCCAGCGGCAGGTAAAGCGCCCATGGCATGCCGTCGAACACCGTCCTGCGGCCCCCGATCGGGCTCCAGTCGCCTCGCGTCGAGGCCACGCTGAAAACGCCGCCGAGGGCCACGATGGCCAGCTCGCGAGGCCCCGTGGCACCGGTATGGCTTTGGCCCGCAGCCAGCTTGAGCACCTGGAATTGCAGGTATTGAAAGCCCATATCCTCGGGCGCCAGGTCGAGCGAGACCGGACCTTCCGGTTGCGGGCGAACGATTAACGGCGACGTCATTTGTTGTATCCTCAATTTCCGCGGTCGAACGGCGGTGCGGTGGATTCGCGTACCACCAGTTCGGCCGGCACGCGCACGGTGGCTCCGGCGGAGCGGTGCGCTAGCAGGGACAGAAGCGTCTCGATGGCTAGCCGGCCCATCTGGCGCATGGGTTGGCGCACCGTGGTGAGCGGCGGAGTGAAAAAGCTGGCGATGGCCAGATCGTCGAAGCCGGCCACGGACAGATGGGCGGGAACCCGCACGCCACGGCGGTGGGCGGCGCGAAGGGCTCCCATGGCGGTCATGTCGTTGTAGCAGACGATGGCGGTGGGCGGCTCGCGGCGCGAGAGCAACTCTTCCGCCCCGGCCAGGCCGCCTTCGGCTTTGCCGTCGCCCTCGACGAATAACTCGGGAAGGAACGGCAGACCATGGCGGTCGAGCGCCTCGCGATATCCGGCGAAACGCTCGGTGTCGGATTGATAGCCGAAGCGGTCGCCCAGATAGCCGATCTTCCGGTGGCCCAAGCCGATCAGATAGTCCGTCACCAACCTGCTGCCCCCCAGATTGTCGATGATCACCGAATGCACAAATTCGCCCGGGTGCTGGTTGTTCACCAGCACGATGGGCACGCCCATTTCCTCCAGCATAGGCGTGTACAGCGCGCCCACGCGGGAGGCGGTAACCACGATGCCATCGACGCGGCGTTCGGCGAAGGAGCGCACTACGCCGGTTTCACGCTCCGCGTCGGCGCCGGATTCGGCCAGGTAGACGGAGTAGCCGTTGCGGCAGGCCATATCCTCGATCCCACCCACAACTTCGCTGATGAAAGGATCGGAAACCGTGGTCACGACCACGCCGATCATCATGGTGTGGCGGGTGACCAGGCCGCGGGCGACCGCGCTGGGACGGTAGCCGACTTCACGGGCGATGCGTTTCACCCGATCGGCGGTCTCGGGGTTGATGAGCGGGCTGTCCTTGAGGGCGCGCGAAACGGTGGAATGGGACACGTTGGCCAGACGCGCGATATCTTTGATGGAGGTCGGCCGGGATAACGGGACCCGCAGTTTTTCCATGACGCACACGTGTGCGCCACTAGTATGGCGCGGTAAATGTGCCGCCGTCAAGGGAGCCGCCGGGAATTGTCGGCATTTCCCCGCGTTCTCCCCGTGGCTCGGCGATATACTCTTTGCTGTCGGCCTCACCGGCATGGATTACTCATGCGCGCACTTTCCATCGGCGAAATTCTCTGGGATCTTCTACCGGACGGCAAGCACCTGGGTGGTGCCCCGTTCAATTTCGGCGTCAACATGCGCCGCTGCGGCCACCAGGTGTTGTTTGCCACCGCGGTGGGCGACGATCCCTTGGGACGCGAAGCCTGCCAGAAGATGCGCGCCACGGGAATCGATATGCGCCTGGTGGAAACTACCGGCCGCTACCCGACCGGCACCGTGGACGTCGCCATCGACGGCGCCGGCGAGCCGCGATATTTCATCCACCGGCCGGCCGCTTACGACGATTGGGTTTGCGACCGGAAGGCGGGCGAGGTCCTGGCCGACTTCGAGCCGCGCTGGATCTACTTCGGGACGCTGTTGGCTCACTCGGCGGAGGGGCGGCGCGCGGTGGAATCGGTGCTGGACGCCTGCCCCCGCGCGTCCCGCTTCTACGATGTCAACTTGCGCCAGAATTCCTATTCGCGCGAACTGGTGGAACACCTGTTGCGGTCGGCCGCCGTGGTGAAGATGAACGAGGGCGAACTGGAGCCGATCTGCGCCTGGCTGGGCGTCGAAGAAGGCGGTGCTGCCGCGCGGGCGGCGCGGCTGGGCACGGCGATGGGGTGGCGCGCGCTGGCGGTCACGCGCGGTGAAAACGGTTGCCTGATCTGGACCCCGGATGACGCAGCCGTACACCCGGGTTTTCGCGTCGCGATCCAGGATACGGTGGGCGCGGGCGACGCTTTTGCCGCCGGCTTCCTGCATGGGTTCGACCTGGGCTGGCCGCTGGCGCGCGTGGCCGAATTCGCCAACCGGCTGGGCGCCACCATCGCGGCCCGCTCCGGCGCGACGCCCGAATGGACCATGGAAGAGCTGGAACTATTGAGGTGACGATCGCCCCCCGCAGGTGGGGCAGGCGGTTCCGCCTGCCCGCCGGCTGTCAACCGGCGTCCCTCGGACGGTGCTCCGCGCTTTCCGGAGGACCAGGGTCCCTGGTCCTGTACGAGGGCCGCAATCATCAAATTCGCCTGATGTTCAGACATTTCGGCCACCTGGTGGAAAAGCTCAAGCGGGTGCGAAATCGGCAACCTGGACTTCAACCGAGCAGTCGCACCGCTCTATGCAATTCCCAGCCGCTTCTGCATCTGTTCCAGCGATGTGCCCTTGGTTTCGGGATAAAAGAACAGCACCACGAAGAATTGCACCACGATCATGGCCGAGAAGAAAGCGAACGGCACGCCCCCGCTCTTGGCGGCGAGCAGCGGGAACACGGCGGAAATCAGCGCGTTCATGATCCAGTGGGTGGCGCTGCCCAGGCTCTGACCCTTGGCCCGCACACGGTTGGGGAAGATTTCGCTCAGGTAGACCCAGATCACCGCCCCCTGGGAGAAGCCGAAAAAGCCCACAAATGTGACCAGACACCATACCAGCAGCCCTTGGTGATGAGCGGTGAAGAAG
Organism: Bryobacteraceae bacterium; assembly: GCA_049509915.1. Taxonomy (GTDB): domain Bacteria; phylum Acidobacteriota; class Terriglobia; order Bryobacterales; family Bryobacteraceae; genus JBEKYD01. The sequence goes on from JBEKZL010000022.1 coordinate 4,015, forward strand.
ACATACGCCACGCCTGCTTGGGCCAGCGCCGTGCCGACGGCCCCGACCAACAGCAGCGTCCTGCGCCCGACCAGATCGATGATCGACATGGCTATGATGGTGAACAGCAGGTTGGTGGCGCCGACGGCTACCGCCTGCAGGTCGCCGGACACCTTGCTGAAACCGGCTTTGGCGAAGATATCGTTCAGGTAATAAAGAACCGCGTTGATACCCTCTAGTTGGTTGAACATGCCGATGGAAACGGCCAGCAGGATGGGGATCCGGTACTTGGCGGAAAACAGCGGTTCTTCGCCGTGGCCGTGCTCGGCGTCGATGGAAGCCACGATTTCGGCCAGCGCGCGTTCGGAATCGTCTTCCCCGACGATTTTCAGCACCTGGAGCGACTCGGCCTCGCGCCGCTTCTGGGCCAGCCAGCGCGGGCTACGCGGGATACCGAACAGCATCAGGAAAAACAACAGCGCCGGCACGGCCGCTACGCCGAGTTTCCAGCGCCACTCGGCGCCGCCCAACCCGGCCACGCCCAGCGCGTAATTGGAAAGATACGCCACCAGAATGCCGGCCACCACATTGAATTGAAAGAAACCCACCAACCGGCCCCGCCATTTGGCCGGCGCGATTTCGGCGATATACATCGGGCCGAGCACGGAAGATCCGCCGATTCCCAAACCGCCGATGAAGCGGAACACCACCAGCGACGACCAATCCCAGGCGAAGGCGCAGCCCAGCGCCGAAACCAGGTAGCAGACCGCCAGCCAGCGCAGGCTGTCGCGGCGGCCGATACGGTCTCCCGGCACGCCGGCGAACATCGAACCAAACACGGTACCCCACAGCGCGACCGATACCGTGATCCCGAGCATGGCCGGCGACAGCGCGAAGACCGCGGTCAGCGCGTGCGTTGCGCCGCTGATCACAGCCGTATCGAAACCGAACAGGAGACCGCCTAGAGCGGCAACGATGGTACTGCGGAGTAGAAAGGAATTCAGCTTCATGGCAGTCCTCCATCATAATGCAGTGACGCAATTGATTATCGGCAACATTTGCGCCGGCACGCCTAAGGACCGGCTGCCTGGCAATTCCCCGGCAGGTCGCTACCCCACGAGGGAAGAGCGGGGGACGGCGGCGGCCAGGCTCGCGAGCTTGTTCAGGCCGTCGATATATGCCTTGGCGCTGGCTTCGATGATATCGGTGGATGCGCCGCGCCCCACCACCTTGCGGCCTCCCTGCTCGAGTTGCGCCGAAACCTCTCCCATGGCTTCGGTGCCGCTGGTTACGCCGCGGATTTCATATCTTTTCAGCTCGGCGGAGGTGTGGGTCACGTGCGCGATCGCCCGGCAGACCGCATCTACAGGACCGTCTCCGATGGCTGCACCTTCCTTGATGGCGTCACCGACGCGCAACCTCACGGTCGCGGTCGGAATGGCCGACGTGCCGCTATAGATGTGCAGGTACTGCAGCTCAAAGTTTGCCGGCAGCGGGTGAATCTCGTCATACAGGATGGCCAGGAGATCCTCGTCGAATACTTCCTGCTTCTTGTCGGCCACCATCAGAAATCTGCGGTACGCCTGGTCCAGTTCCTGTTCTGAGAGCGGGTAACCCAACTTGGTGAGCCGGTCGCGGAGCCCATGACGCCCTGTCCGGGCGGTGAGCACCACCCGGCTCTCCATCATGCCCACGTCTTCGGGCCGCATGATTTCATAGGTCTCCCGCTGTTTGAGGAATCCGTCGACATGAATGCCCGAACTGTGAGCGAACGCATTGGCGCCAATGACCGCCTTGTTGGGAGGAACCTTCATGCCGAGCAGGTCGGAAACCAGGCGGCTGGTTCGATAGAGCTCGCGGGCGTCGACGCCGGTATGCATGCCAAAGTAGTCGGCGCGCGTGCGCAGTGCCATCACAATCTCTTCCAGCGCCGCGTTGCCGGCCCTTTCGCCGAGTCCGTTGATGGTGCATTCCACCTGGCGCGCACCGTTGATCACCCCATAGAGCGTGTTGGCGACTGCCATACCCAGGTCGTCGTGGCAGTGAACGCTGATGACGGCCCGTTCGATCCCGGCCACGTTTTCCCGGATGCTCCGAATCAAAGATCCGTATTGCTCCGGCACGGTGTAGCCGGTGGTGTCGGGAATATTGACCACGGTGGCTCCGGCGTCGATGGCAGCCGCAATCATGGTGAACAGGTAGTCCTGATCCGCGCGCCCGGCATCCTCGGCGTAGAACTCGACATCGTCGGCGAACTGCCGCGCCAGCTTGACGGCATCGGCCGCCATTTCGAGGATCTTCGCCTTCTTGTCGGCCAGCGTCTTGCCGTAGCGCTCGTCCTGGAACTTGCCGGCGATGTGGATATCGGAGGCGCCGATGCCGGTGTGAATACGGGGCCGCTTCGCTTGGGCCAGCGCCTTGCCGCAGGCCTCGATGTCGCTAGCCACGGCACGGGAGAGCGCGCAGATGGAAGGCCCCTGGATCTGGCGGCCAATCAGTTGCACGGCCTCGAAATCCTCGGGTGAAGACGCCGGATACCCGGCTTCGATTACGTCGACGTTCAACTGCGCCAGTTGCCTGGCGATGATGAGTTTCTCGCGGCTTCCCAGGCGCGTTCCAGCCGCCTGTTCTCCGTCCCTCAAGGTGGTGTCGAATACAGCTACTTTTTCAGACATGATGGCGCTCACCGGTGCCGCGCTGAACCCTACATGCCGTCCAGCGGGCCCGTCCGGAGCTTTTCGGACCGGACGCTCTTATTCTAGTCGAGCGACGCGTAGGCGCTCAAGGTCAGGAACTCGGGGAACTCCGGGCTGGTCATCATCTGTTCGAACAAGCCGCAAGCGAGCGAAAGTTCCCGCGCCGGCAGTTGGCGGCTGAGCCGCTGGCGCTGGTATTCTACCGTCTCGCGCACCATGGCCGGCGTCACGGTTTGCCCGTCCGACAGACGTGCCGCGTACTTGATCCATTGCCAGATTTGCGCCCGCGAGATTTCGGCGGTGGCGGCATCTTCCATCAGGTTGTAGATGGGCACGCAGCCGTTGCCGCAAAGCCACGTGGCCAGATACTGCAGCCCTACGTCGATATTGCGGTTCAGGCCCTCCCTGGTAATCTCTCCCTTGGGAACCCGCAACAGATCCGCGGCGCCGATTTCGGCGGTGGTCTTCTTTTCGATCTGGTTGGGGGCCGGCATGAAGCTGTCGAAGACTTCGCGCGCGATCGATACCAGCCCGGGGTGGGCCACCCAGGTGCCGTCGTGGCCGGCCTTTACCTCCCGCAGCTTGTCCTGGCGAACTTTCTCGAGTGCCACACGATTGGCCTCGGCGTCGTTCTTGATGGGAATCTGCGCCGCCATCCCACCCATCGCATGCACGCCGCGCCGGTGGCACGTCTGGATCAGCAGGTCCACGTACGCCCGCAGAAAATCGCGGTCCATGGTCACCTGGGCGCGGTCCGGCAGCAGGAAATCGGGCCGGTTGCGAAACTTCTTGATGAAGCTGAAAATGTAGTCCCAGCGCCCGCAGTTCAGCCCCGCCGAGTGTTCCCGCAACTCCCAGAGGATTTCGTCCATCTCGAAGGCGGCGAGGATGGTTTCGATGAGCACGGTGGCACGGATGGTGCCGCGGGGAATACCCAGCTCGCTTTGCGCCAGCAGGAAAACGTCGTTCCACAGCCGCGCTTCCAGATGGTTTTCGAGCTTGGGCAGGTAGAAATACGGGCCGGTGCCCTTGGCGATCAGGGCGCTGGCATTGTGGAAGAAGAACAGGCCGAAATCGAGTAGCGATGCCGAAATGGGCTCGCCATCGATCAAGACGTGCTTTTCCTCGAGGTGCCAGCCGCGCGGGCGGACCATTAGCACGGCCGGTGTTGGGCCTACCTCATAGCGCTTTCCTTCCGGACTGGTGTAGGCGATGGTGCCGCGAACCGCGTCGCGCAGGTTGACCTGCCCTTCGATCACGTTGTTCCACGTGGGCGAGTTGGAATCCTCGAAATCGGCCATGAAGACCTTGGCTCCGGAATTGAGCGCGTTGATGATCATCTTGCGCTCGACCGGACCAGTGATTTCGACGCGCCGATCAAGAAGGTCCGCCGGGATGGGCGCCACCTGCCAGTCGCCGGCCCGGATCTCTGTGGTGGCGGGCAAGAATTCCGGCATGGCTCCGGCGTCGATCTCCTGCTGACGTACGCGCCTGGCAGCCAGCAGTTCGCGGCGCCGGGGCTCGAAAGCCCGCGCCAGCTTTTCCAGGAGGCGGAGAGCTTCCGGGCTGAGAACGGTCTGCTGTGCGTCCGTATGGGGGGCGCGGATCTGTACGGATTCTTCTTGTGTGCCAAACATGGAACTTTCCTCTTGGAATTATGCTAGCGCGGATTGCCGGCGTTATGCTCCTTAGGCGTCCGAAACGGACCACCGTCCCGATTCGTCCGCCGGGTTTGCCGATTTGTCACAATCTGGCATCTACTACTGGCAGCAGGGCTGCGGCGCGGAGCACATGGCCGCCCGGCCCGGCACATCAGGAGAAAAGGAAATGCGGAACGGCGTTGAACATACTTCGGGGACGTGGGCGGCCGACCCGCGTTGGAGGGGAATCGTGCGGCCCTACCGTGCGGAGGATGTGGAGCGGCTGCGCGGTTCGATCCGGGTAGAGCACACCCTGGCGCGGCTGGGCTCACAGCGGCTTTGGCACCTGCTGAATACCGAGCCGTACGTGGCCGCGCTTGGTGCGCTGACAGGCAATCAGGCCGTTCAGCAGGTCCAGGCCGGCCTGAAAGCGATTTACCTGAGCGGCTGGCAGGTGGCGGGCGATGCCAATCTTGGCGGTCAGATGTACCCGGACCAAAGCCTGTATCCGGCTAACAGCGTGCCCGCGGTGGTGCGCGCCATCAACAACGCGCTCGAGCGCGCGGACCAGATTCAGCGAGCGGAAGGCGAGCCGGGCCGGTATTGGTACGCTCCCATTGTGGCCGATGCGGAGGCGGGCTTTGGCGGTCCCCTCAACGCTTTCGAATTGATGAAGGGCATGATCGAAGCCGGAGCCGCGGCAGTGCACTTCGAAGATCAGCTTTCCTCGGCCAAGAAGTGCGGGCACATGGGCGGCAAGGTGGTGGTGCCGATTTCCGAATTCATTCAGAAGCTGGTCGCCGCACGCCTGGCGGCGGATGTGATGGGAATTTCCACTATATTGATCGCCCGTACCGACGCCAACAGCGCCGGGCTGCTATTGAGCGATATCGATCCGCGCGACGCCCCCTTCCTGACCGGTGAACGCACCACCGAGGGATTTTTTCGCTTCCGCGGAGGCATTCAGGCGGCCATCGCGCGCGGCTTGGCCTATGCTCCTTTTGCGGACATGCTGTGGTGTGAGACGTCGGAACCGAATATGCAGGAGGCTCGCGAGTTCGCCGACGCCATCCACGCCAGATTCCCGGGCAAACTACTGGCATACAACTGTTCGCCTTCCTTCCATTGGAGGAAGAAGCTGGACGATGACTCTATCGCGCGTTTCCAGCAGGAACTCGGCGCCATGGGCTACAAGTTCCAATTCGTCACCCTGGCCGGGTTCCACGCGCTGAACTTCAGCATGTTCTCGCTGGCGCACGAATATGCGGGCAGCGGAATGTCCGCCTACGCCAGCCTGCAGGAGCGGGAATTCGCGTTGTCGCGGGACCATGGGTACTCGGCGGTGAGGCATCAACGATTCGTTGGCACCGGTTATTTCGACGAAGTACAGCAGGTGATCTCCAGCGGCCACAGTTCCACCGCCGCGCTGGCCGGCTCTACCGAAAACGAGCAGTTCGCCACGCCGCGCGTGAATGGCGCGGGGCATGATGCGATGCGAGCCTGAGCGCCGAGGCGCGAATTGGCAAATCACGGGCCGTTACAAAGCCGCCGCGCGTGCTGCCGGCGGCTGGGCTCCCTTGACCAGGAGCCAGAGGACGACGCCACCCTCTCCGAGCAGGGCTGGAGAAGCGATCGTAGAGACCCGCTCCACATACAGCGGCAACAGCAGTCCGGTGACGCTGATGGCCAAATAGCCGAAGCCGCTCACGAACAGTAAGAGACCCAGGATCCGCGGGAGGAACCCCGAGCGAAACACCAGGAGTCCGAAGGGAAAGAGCCACAGGCCGGCGAAGGCTTCGTTGATCAGGAACCCGTGATCGTGAATGCGGAGAAAGAGCGCGGCCAGCGCGGCTTGCTGCGGTTTGTCGAGTAAAGAGACGAAGGGCTCACCGCGCGCGATCACAATGGCGGCAGCGTCATTCAGCACGTTGACGAAGTCAAGGACACACGGCATAAGCCCACCGAGGACTACCATGAGGACGCCGAGTCTGCGGTCCACTCCCTTGAGCAGTTCGTAGAGCGCCAGCGCCGCCAGAAGGCACCCGAGACCGGCGATCAGATCGGATGCGATGCCGAAGCGGAAGAGCAGTTCGTGGGCGGCCATGTTGTGGATTGTGGCGGCTGCGTCGTCACGCACCACCAGAGTGCGGCCAACGTACATGGGCCGGATTATCGAAAAGCCCGTCAGCAGGTAAAGGCATCCGGCGACTCGGCCCGGGTTGTAGCGTGAGCTCATGTTTGAGTAGACGGAAGAGGCCATGGAACCTTAGCCGGCATTTTTTCCGGGCTGCGACACAGCGTCGGAGGCAAGCGTCGGCATGACTGCCGACGCGGCAGGCAGGACTCCCTGCGCCACGACGCGCCACCGCAAAGAAGCCTTGTGAGGCACTAAGTTAGCGCATATGGGCGAGGATCCTTGTCCGCCCCGATTACGAAGCCGCGGTACGCGCAACCTCATGTGGCGATTCCCACACCACCGGCCGGTTCTGACTTATCCAGGCGTCGACGCAGGGTTGATAGCGGCTCTCCAAGACGTTACGCTTGATTTTGAAGGTGGGCGTGATGGCTCCGTTTCCGATGGTCCACGGCCCCTCGGCCACCACGACGAAACCTAGCTGCTCGTGTGGATCGAGCTGGGCGTTGACGGTATTCATCAGGTCGAGCAGAGTCTGCTCGACGGTCGCCCGCTCTCCAGGAAGCTCGCCCCTCTTGCGCATCTCCTCCGCCAGCAGCACTACCGCGAACGGGCGTGACAGGCCGGCGCCCATCAGACAGCACGCATCCACCACCGGGTGGGCGAGCAGTTGACTCTCAATGGGGGTAGGCATCACGTACTTGCCCTTGCTGGTCTTGAACTGCTCCTTGACGCGGCCAACAATTTTGAGTTGGCCGTCTGGTTCCAGGCGGGCCAGATCCCCGGTGCGGAAGAACCCGTCCGCCGTGAAGGCGGCCCGGGTGCTTTCCGGGTTCTTGTAGTAGCCCAGCATGTTCATCGGGCTGCGAATGAGGAGTTCCTCATCCTCGCTGAGCTTCGCCTCCACGCCGGGGAGGGCACAGCCCACGAAGCCGGGCCTCACCGTGTCCAGCGTGGGTAGATGTGTGATCAGCGTCTCGGTCATGCCGTAGCCCTCGGCAAGGTTGAGACCCAGCTTGCGGTACCACAGCAGAATTTCAGGGGGCAGCGGAGCCGCGCCACAAGCGGCGACAGTGACAGAGCCCAATCCGAGTTTGCGTAGGACGCGCTTCTTCACGGTCCGGTTCAGGATGGGGATGCGCAGCAGCCGGTCCAATTTGTGCTCGGGCATCTTGGCAAAGACGCCCTGCTGAAACTTCAACAGCAGGCGGGGCACGGAAAGGAAGATGGTGGGCTGGGCACGCATCAGGTCGGCGACGAAGGTGTCGATTCCTTCGCTGAAAAAGATACGATATCCAAGATAGATCGCGATTCCTTCCAGACCGATCCGCTCTACGATGTGGGCCAGCGGCAGATAGGAGAGCACGCGATCCCTAGAGGTGAACTTGATCAATTCGGCGAGGGCCTTGGCGTTGTAGGCGCAGTTATCGAAGCTATGCATGACCCCTTTCGGGGTTCCCGTAGTGCCGGAGGTATAAATAATGGTGGAAAGATCGTTCCCCGGGCGGGTCGGATTACCGGCAAGGGGACGATTGGCGGTAACCAGAACGTCCCAAGCCGGCCAGCCGTTCACACTGGCCGTAGCGAAGCGAACACAGCTCACGCCGGCGGGAATGGCCGCTGCCATGGTCTCCGCGTCGTCGATAGCGCCTAGAAAGCAGCCCCTGGCGCCGGAGTGTTCCAAAATCTGGCGAATCGATTGAGGTTTCAGCGAAGGGTAGATCGGCACCGTGACATAACCGGCCATCCAGATGGCCAGGTCGGCCATGATCCACCAGGCGCAGTTGCGGGATAGAATGGCGACGCGGGTTCCCGGCTCCCAATCCTGCGATTTCAGCCACGCCGCGATACGGCGGATTTCGCCCATGGCCTGACCCCAGGTCCACTCGTGAACCTTGCCTCCGCCATAGGGCTGTGTGAGGAAAACAGCTTCGGGCCGCTCGCGCTCCCACCGGTAGATGCGCTGGAGCGGCAGATCGTCTGCACTGAATTTACACGGCATCGCTCCTCCATCACGCGCCTTTTGCCTTTTTCACAGCGGCGGTGAGGGCCGGAACTACGTCGAAGAGATCGCCCACGATACCGTAGTCGGCCACTTCGAAAATTGGCGCGCTTTCGTCCTTGTTAATCGCCACTACCGCCTTAGAACCCTTCATGCCGACCAGATGCTGGATGGCGCCGGAGATGCCCACGGCGATGTACACCTTAGGCGAAACAGTCTGGCCGGAGCTGCCAACCTGGCGTTCCATCGGCAACCAGCCGTTATCGCAAATGGGTCGCGATGCGGCAAGTTCAGCCCCCAGTGTCCGCGCCAGTTCCCGCACAATTGGCAGGTTCGCCTCTTCCTTGATGCCGCGGCCCACAGAGACGATTATGCTGGCCGCGGATAGATCCACCGTATGCGCCGATTCGCGGAAGCGCTCGCACGGCTGGCTGCGTATCTGCGAGGAGTCGATCGCCGGCGAGAACTCTTCGACGATACAACCGCCGGCAGAGAGTGTGTCGGCGCGGAAAGCGCCTGCCTGAACAGAGGCGAAGCAGGGACCGGCGCCGCTGTGGACATAGTCCGCGTTCAGTTTTCCCTGAAAGAGTTGGCGGACGAACACGGGCTGGCCGGAATCGATATGGATCGCGATTACATCCGGAATCAATGTTTGCCCGAAGCGGGCAGCCAGGCGAGGCGCGAAGTCGCGCACCTGGTAAGTATGGGGGAACAGCACCAGGCCCGGATCGAGCGCCCGGATAAGTTGCTCGAACGCCGCGATATACCCGTCGGCAGTATAGTCGCCGAGAAGCGGGTGGCGCACGGCGCAAGCGCGAGCCAGCGGTCTGTTGGCCAGATCCCCCGCAGCCTGCTCCAGACTGGCACCGGCGACCGCGGCCAGCAACGGTTGATTCAGTTGCCCCGCGATCTCCTGTCCCGCGGCCAGGGCTTCCCAGGACATTCGGTTCCAGGCACCGCTGTATTCCAGAATTACCAGTACGCCGTTCATAGGACCCTCAGCTCGAACCGGAAAACGTCCGTCAGTTTGGCTGCCGCTTCCGCCGGCGTACCGGGAATGATCTGTGTCTCTTTCTTGCGGTACGGAAGATACACTCGCTGGAGCGTAACTGTAGCCGGTGCCGAAAGCGGAAGTTGATCCGGCGTCACGCGGCGAATTTCCTTGGTTTTAGCCTTCTTGATGCCCATCAGGGTGGCGTAGCGCAATGGGCTGATACCGGATTGGATTGTCAACAGCGCCGGCATGGGTAGTTGGACCCATTGAAACCACCCGTCTTCCAGTTCACGTTTGAGGCGCACCGAAGAACCGGCGACTTCAACCTGCATGACGATGGTGGCGTGCGGGATGCCGAGAAGCTCAGCCATCACGACGCCGGTCTGTCCCAGGCCGAGATCGTCCGACTGCAAACCGGTGAGGATAAGATCGGCGTTCTCGGCTGCAACGGCTGCTGCCAGGCGGCCGGCAAGGCCCACTGTATCCAAACTCACCAAACCGTCGCACTCGATGTGAATTGCGCGGTCCGCACCCTTGGCGAGAGCCGCCCGGATGGTCTGGCCGACACGCTCCGGACCGGCGCAAAGCACCACGACCTCGCCGCCATGCTTCTCCTTGAGGAGCAGAGCTTCTTCCAGTGCGTAGGCGTCCGGTTCGTTGATCTCGACGCTAAGATCCTCTTCTTCGATCCACTTACCCGCGGCATTGATGCGGACGATCGAATCCCGGGCCGGAACCTGCTTAACGGCAACGACAATCTTCATGGCGGCTCACCTTGGGGGAGTGCGTGCGCCGGTACGAGGACTGAAAGGCAGGGCGGGTCACGCGAATAATCCCTCTTGCGCTTTTATGTTACCGATGGGTAAGATATCAAGAGCGTCGCCTCATGTCAATAGGCCGACGCATCATTCGTCATGCCAAAAGACGCCTCCGCATCGCCATCGCCCCGCAAGGCATTCGCCGACCGGCGGCGGGATCCGGCTACCAAGCGCGAGGCCGTGTTGAAAACCGCTGCAGCCTTATTCCTCGAACGAAGTTATGGCCGAACGTCGATGAACGACGTGGCGGAACGGTTAAACATCACCAAACCCGTTCTGTACCATTACTTCGACAATAAGGAAGATATCCTGCTCGAGTGCTATCGTCTGGGTGTCGGACTGATTGAAAGCATCCTCACCGAAATTGCCGATCACTGTGGAAATGGGCTGCAGAAGGTTGAGTCATTTATCCATTCTTACGCCATGGTGATGACCGTTAACTTCGGCCGGTGCGTCATGCGCTTGGATGAGGGTGACCTCACCAGCCAGGCGCGCGCCGAGGTGCGAAACTATAAACGTAAGATCGACCGCCGGTTGCGCGGGTTTATCCAGGAAGGGACTGAGGATGGATCGATCGCACCCTGCGACGCGAAAATCGCCGCCTTTGCCATCGCGGGAGCGCTGAACTGGGTCTGTATGTGGTATGAACCCGACGGCGCCCTACCTCCGGAAGAGATTGCCGCTCAGTTCTCCCACATTTTGACGCGCGGACTGGGTGCCTCGAAAGGGAAGAACAAGCCGCGGGGCGGCAGGTTGAGCATCTTATCCAAACAGGAGTAACTCCAATGAGCGTTGAAGCAGCAACTAAACCTTTCTTCGGGGAAGTGTTTTCTTCGGGCCGCGCTCCCGCCACCGTCATCCGCAAGGCGGCTGTACTGGGAGCTGGAACCATGGGATCGCGGATCGCGGCGCACCTGGCCAATGCCGGCTTGCCGGTGATTCTGCTGGACATTCCCGCCGAAACAGGCGGGCGCAGCGCTATTGCCTCGCAGGCGCTCGATTCGCTCAAGAAGAGCAAACCGGCGGCGTTCTACGACGCCGCCTATGCGGCTCGCATCAGGGTTGGAAATTTCGATGACGACCTTGGGCTACTGGCGGATTGTGACTGGGTAATCGAGGCTGTCACGGAGAACCTGGCGATCAAGCGGGCCTTATTAGATAGAGTAGTCACGCATTTGAAGCGGGACGCGATTCTGACCACCAACACCAGCGGTCTGCCGGTCAGCTCGATTTCGGCCCAATTGCCGGAGCCGGTCCGGCGGCGCTGGTTTGGTACTCACTTTTTCAATCCACCGCGTTATATGAGGTTGGTGGAGATCATTCCCACGCCGGATGCGGATCCCGCTGCGATTGCCGCCGTCTCGCACTTCGCCGACGTATTGTTGGGGAAGGAAGTCGTATTCGCCCGCGACACGCCGAACTTCATCGCCAACCGGATCGGCGTCTTCATCATGCTGGAAGCCGTGCGCCTGATGCAGGAAGAAGACCTGAGCATCGAGGAAGTGGACGCGTTGACCGGCACCGCCATCGGCTGGCCCCGCACCGGGACGTTCCGGCTGGCGGACATGGTGGGAATCGATGTCCTGGCGCACGTGGCCGCCAACTTCGAGGGTTCTGGCGTTGTGCCCGGGTTTATCGCGACCATGCTGGAGCGCCGCTGGCTTGGCGATAAGACCAGGCAGGGTTTCTACAAAAAAGAGAAGGACGCCGAAGGCAAGGACATCCGGCTGGTACTGGATTGGAAGACCATTCAATATGTTCCGACCGTCCGGCCCAAGATTCCGTCGCTCGAAATGGCCAAGAACGCCGACAACCTGTCCGACCGGCTGGCCCAACTGCTGGGCGGCGACGTTCGCAAGGACAAAGCGGCGCGCTTCCACTGGCGGTTGCTGAGTTCCCTGTGGAACTACGCGGCAGACTGTCTGCCTGAGATTGCCGACGATGCCCCCAGCGTGGACCGTGCCATGCGGGCGGGCTTCAACTGGGAAATGGGTCCGTTCCAGTTATGGGATACGGCCGGCGTACCTGGAACTGTCGCGCGCATGCGGGCAGCCGGTGAGCCGGTGAGCCCGATTGTCGAACGCCTGCTGGCGGCGGGTGGCGATGCCTGGTACCGGAACCACGGCCGCGAATGCTTCGATGTGAACGGCCGGGCCTACCGGCCGGTAACCGAGGCCGACGGCATTGGGCGCATCGCCAGGTTCCGTGCGGCGCACGGCGTGGTGCGGCAGAACCCGGGAGCCTCCCTGGTGGACCTTGGCGACGGCGTGGCGTGCCTGGAACTGCACTCGAAAAAGAACGCTGTCGGCGAAGACATCGTACGGCTGATTACCGAAACGTTCTCGCCCGAGAGCGCCGCGGTGCGCGATTTTGACGCATTCGTGATCGGCGGAGACGCGGAGCATTTCTCGGTCGGCGCCAACCTGATGCAACTGCTGTTGAGCGCCCAGGAAGGCGAATGGGACGAGGTCGATTTCGCGGTGCGGGCGTTCCAACGCATGACGGCGGCCATCAAGTTCTGCCCGCGTCCCGTGGTGGTTGCGCCGTACTCGTTCTGCCTGGGCGGGGGGGCGGAGATCGCCATTCACGGCGCCCGGCGGCAGGCCCATGCCGAGTTATACATGGGACTGGTGGAAACCGGTGTCGGCGTGCTGCCAGCCGGAGGCGGCTCGAAGGAGATGCTGCTGCGGGCGCTCAATGAGGCGGCGGTTCACGAAAGCGGCCGCAACGATTCGGTGGAGTTGATGGGTGCCATGCGGCGGGCATTCGAAACCATCGCCATGGCCAAAGTATCGACTTCCGCCGTTGAGGCACGCCATATCGGCATGTTGCTGGCTGCCGACCGTATCACTATGAATCGCGAGCGTCTGCTGCACGATGCCAAGCAGGTGGCCCGCGAATTGGCGGCCAATGGCTACGCCGCTCCCCTGCCGCGCACCGATATTCCGGCGCCCGGCGAGAACATTCTGGCCACCCTGAAACTAGCGGTCCACGTCATGCGTGAGGGCGAATTCATCAGCGACCACGACGTCAAGGTGGCCAACTGGGTAGCGCACGTTCTTTGCGGTGGGCCGGTCACGCCCGGCACCCTGGTGAGTGAGCAGTACCTGCTGGACCTGGAGCGGGAAGCGTTCCTGTCTCTTTGCGGAGAAAAGAAGACCCAGGAGCGAATCGCTTTCACATTGAAAACCGGCAAGCCGCTGCGTAACTGAGGGATTGCAACCGCTCCCCGACGTCGCGGCTCGGTCTGGGGCATGGGGCACGCTTTTCCGAGCCGCGACCGCAAGGGAGCGGTTGCTGGACAACTGGATGCAGCCGCGAAGGAGAAAACATGAGAGACGCAGTGATTGTGAGCGCCGTGCGAACGGCCGTAGGTAAAGCCCCCAAGGGAACCTTGCGCGCCACCCGCCCCGACGACCTGGCAGCGGTGGCCATCGGAGGCGCGTTGGAGCGGGTGCCCCATTCCGATGAGAAATTTGACAAACAGCAAGTGGAGGATGTGATTATCGGCTGTGCCATGCCGGAAGGGGAGCAGGGCATGAACGTGGCGCGAATCGCGGCGCTGCGGGCAGGCATGCCCATAGAATCCTCCGCCATGACCGTCAACCGTTATTGTGCGTCCGGCCTTCAATCCATTGCGCTCGCGGCCGAACGCATACGCGGTGGCGGCGCGGACGTGATCGTGGCCGGCGGCACGGAATCCATGTCCCTAATTCCGTTCGGCGGCAACAAGATCTCCATCAATCCCTGGCTGCAACAGAACTATCCGGATTCCTACCTGTCGATGGGGCTGACCGCCGAGCGGGTGGCGCGCCACTATGGCATTTCGCGCGAGCAGGCGGACGAGTTTGCACTGGCCAGCCACACCAAGGCGCTGGCCGCCCAGGCCGGGGGCAAGTTCCAGCTGGAAATCGTGCCGGTGCCGGTGACGTTTTCGGCGCCGAATGGGAAGGCGAAGATCGAGAGGACCGAATTGAAGTTCCAGGTGGATGAGGGGCCGCGCGCGGATACCTCCATGGAGGCGTTGGGCAAGCTCAAAGCCGCTTTCCACGCCAAGGGTACCGTTACGGCCGGCAACTCCTCGCAGACGTCGGATGGCGCCGCCGCCGCTGTGGTGATGTCCGACGAACGCGCCCGCGCGCTGGGAATCCAGCCGCTGGCGCGCTTCGTGGCCTTCGCCAGCGCGGGATGTCTGCCGGAAGAGATGGGAATCGGTCCGATATACGCCATCCCCAAGGCGCTCAAACTGGCGGGTCTGAGCCTGGACCAGATCGACCTGATCGAATTGAACGAAGCCTTCGCCGCGCAGTCGCTGGCTGTAATCAAGACGTTGGGGCTTGCCATGGACCAGGTGAACGTGAACGGCGGTGCGATTGCCCTGGGACATCCACTGGGCTGCACCGGGGCCAAACTTACCGCAACGCTGCTTCATGAGCTGAAACGGCGCAAGGCCAGGTACGGAATTGTGACCATGTGCGTGGGAGGCGGCATGGGCGCCGCGGGAATCTTCGAGAACCTGAATTAGAGAAGAAATCAGGAGTCAATTTATGGCAACCAGCAACGCGCAAATGATTGCGAAACGGGTCAAAGGCGGCAGCTTTCTCACCGAGGAGCGCGACCCGCGGGACGTTTTCACACCCGAGGATCTCTCCGAGGAGCATCGCCAGATTGCCAAGACTGCAATCGACTTCACCCAAAACGAGGTGATGCCGGCAGCCGCGGAGATTGAAGCCAAGAACTTTAAGGTTACCAAGGGTCTGTTGCGCAAGGCCGGCGAACTCGGGCTGATGAGCGTAGACATCCCCGAGGCCTACGGCGGCCTGGAAATGGACAAGGTGACTTCGGCGCTGATCGCCGAATCCATGGCCAAGCTGGCCAGTTTTTCGGTGGCCTTCAGTGCGCACGTGGGAATCGGCACGCTGCCCATTGTCTGGTATGGCACCGAGGGGCAGAAACGGAAGTACTTGCCGAAGCTCGGCACGGGCGAGTGGATCGGCGCCTATGCCCTCTCGGAATCCTCTTCCGCCAGCGACGCCATGAACTGCCGTACGCGGGCCGTGCTGTCGCCGGACGGGAAGCACTACATCCTTAACGGCGAGAAGATGTGGATCACCAACAGCGGATTCGCCGACCTGTTCACGGTATTCGCCAAAGTGGATGGGGAGAAGTTTTCCGCCTTCCTGATCGAGCGCGATACGCCGGGCTTCTCGATTGGCGCCGAAGAGCACAAGCTGGGAATCCGCGGCTCGTCCACCTGCCCGTTGATTCTGGCCGATTGCCAGGTGCCGGTGGAAAACCTGCTGGGAGAGATTGGCAAAGGTCACCACATCGCTTTCAATATTCTGAACATCGGGCGTTTCAAACTGGGCGCGGGTTGTGTGGGTGGGGCGCGCAACGGTTTGAATAACGCCATCGGCTATGCCAAGGAGCGAAAGGCGTTCGGCAAGGTGATCGCCGATTTCGGCCTGATCCAGGAGAAGCTGGCCGAATCCGCCGCCGGAATTTACGCCGGCGAAGCCATGGTCTATCGGACCATCGGCATGATCGATGCGGCGCTCGCGGACGTGGATGCGGGTGCCGAGGGTGCCTCCCGAGAGATTCAAAAGCGAATCGAGGAATATGCGGTGGAGTGCTCCATCCTCAAGGTGTGGGGCTCCGAGATGCTGGATATGGTGGTGGACCATGTCGTGCAGATTTATGCCGGCTATGGTTACGTGGAGGAATATCCGGCGGAACGAGCCTACCGCGATTCGCGCATCAACCGGATCTTCGAGGGCACCAACGAAATCAACCGGCTGATCATCACCGGCTTTCTGATGAAACGTGCGATGGCAGGCCAGTTGCCGCTGTTGCCCGCAATCAAGAAGTTAATGGACGAAGTGATGGCTGGTCCAACCGCCATCGAAGAGCGTGGAGGCCCTTTGAGCGCCGAGCACCACTTGCTGGCCAACGCCAAAAAACTCACCTTGTTTGCGGCGGGCGCGGCTTCGCAGAAGTACATGATGGGACTGTCGGACCAGCAGGAAGTGATGGGCGCCCTGGCCGACAGCATTATGGAAGTGTTTGCGCTGGAATCGTGTATTCTGCGAGCCGAGAAACTCATCGCCGCCAAGGGACAAGGTGGGGCGAAACAAGCCATCGCCATGACCCGCTATTACGCCGCCAAAGCCGCCGAGACCGTGGAGATCTCGTCCCGCAAGGTGATCGCCGCCGTGGCCGAGGGCGATATGCTCCGGACCCAGATGGCGATTCTGCGCCGCCTCGCCAAGCACGAACCCGCTGATACCATCGGCCTGGGCCGGCAGATCGCGAAACACGTGCTGGCCGCCGGAAACTACGCGCTGTAATCTTGGGTGGGGCATGCTTTAGTTGGCCCGTCAAAACCAGGCATCGCCCCACCTTTCGTATCACTTCTTCCGGCTCAACGATTCAGCCTTCCGGATAAATTTCTCGGTCAGTTCCCAGGCATCGATGGCCATTTGCGCGCCTTCACGCGCCATTCTTGTGCTCATTCGGCGGTCGGCCTCGTCGAACTGGTCTTCCGCCGCCTGGTGGGCCCGGCGGGCCTCCGCGTCGGCTTCGCTCAGCCGTTCCAGGGCCGCCTTGATCTCTGGGTCGAGGTCGGGCTGGTGCCGCGACTTGGGACCTCCGTTAGCCGAAAGGTCGAGGTAAGCCTGCCGCCACTCCTCGGGCCAAGCGGCTTTCACTTTCTCTTCGCAGGCCGCCAGGGCCTCCCAGGCGGCGTCCGCGGTCGCGCGCGCTCTTTTTTTCTCGGCGAGCCACCGCCAGACGGACCATTCCTTGGCTATGTGAAACAATGTCTTCGCGTCTTCGACAGGGGGAAGTTTATGCATGACGGACCATTCCTGTTTCCAGACTACGCAATATCGCTTCCGGAATCCAGCAAATTCATGCCTGAAAATCTCTATTTCCAACGGGCGCGTCTGGAGCGATAATCAATCCGGACAGGTCGGTATGAAACTTGCGATTTTGTTTTGCCTGCTTTTCCCCGCCGGGCTCGATGCGCAGCAATCGAAACCCTCAACCCCGCAACCATTCGACTGCTACGTCCAATCCGCTGTTGCGAGGATGGATGCGCGCAAGTCCTTCGTACTGGCCGATGACGATACCGCTCTGAGGCAGGAGCTTGTCGACGGCCGGGAAATCCGGAGCATCGAGGCGAACGGACCGAATCCGCACAAGCTGGCCGGCGGTCAGCTCTACGATTGGATCGCAGCCGCCTTTATTCCCGGCGCCAGCCTGGACCTGCTGATCCACATGCTTCAGGACTATGACGATCGCGCGCGGTACTTCCCAGAAACCATCTCCGCGTCCAAGCTGTTGTGCAGGAGCGGAACGGACCACTTTCAATACTCCATGCGCATGAAAGAGCCCGCCGTCCTGGATGTTACCAGCGATGTGGTTTGGGAGCGTGTGGATGCACAGCGCTGGCGTTGCCGGTCCGTGTCGACGCGGGTCGCCGCCGTGGGCAAGGACCACGGCTACCTGCGCCGCCTGAATTCCTACTGGCGATTTGCCGAAACCGGGAAGGGTATCGTTGTCGAGGCGGAAACCATCACGTTGAGCGACGAATTCGGCGCCGTGACGCGGGCGCTGGGATCGGCTCTGATGGGCATAAACCCGGAAAAATCCTTAAAGCACTCGCTCGCGTCCATGCGCGAGAGCGTGCTCAAACCCGGCCTCGAAATGCCCAAATTACCGGCGGATGTTCCCGCGTGCGGACCACTGGTCCGTCCGGCCGCGTGCGCGACCGCGCTCGGGAGGGAATAATGGACTTCGACTTCATGGTGGTCGGCTCCGGCTTCGGCGGCAGCGTCAGCGCCTATCGGCTCACCCAGAAAGGCTACCGCGTGGGTGTAATGGAAATGGGCCGGCGGTGGACTGCCCGGAATCTGCCGCGCACGAACTGGCTGCTCTGGCGATGGATCTGGCGGCCGGGCCTTGGGTTACGCGGTTTTTTCAATATTGATCCGTTCCGCCACGTCCTGGTGCTTCATGGGTGTGCCGTGGGCGGCGGGTCCATCACCTACGCCTGCACCTCGCTGGTCCCGTGCGACTCGATTTGGGAAAACGGATCGTGGGCGAGTCTGGCGGACTGGAAAGCGGAGATGCCGCGGCATTACGATACCGCAACCCGCATGTTGGGCGTGACGGAGAACCGGATTCTGGGTCCGGCGGATCGCATTCTCCAGCGGGCGGCGGAAGAATGCGGCGCGGGGGAGACCTTCTATCGCACCAGAGTAGCCGTCTTTGAAGGACCCGAGGGCGAACCTCCGGGCGCAACTTATCCCGACCCGTATTTCGGCGGCGAGGGACCGGAACGCGCCAGTTGCATCGGCTGCGGCGGCTGCATGATGGGCTGCCGCTACCGCGCCAAGAATACCCTGGACCAGAATTACCTCTACCTGGCCGAGAAGGCCGGAGCGCAGGTATTCGCGGAAACCAAGGTGGTGGATGTCCGCCCTCTCGATGGCAGTCCCGATGGAAGCAAGGGATACGAGGTGTTTACGGTACCATCCACGCTGCTGCCTGGGCGCCGGCGCCGCTTCACTTGTCGCGGGGTAATCGTCGCGGCGTCGGCGCTGGGCACTCTCGATCTTCTGTTTCGTCTGAAGGAAAAGGGCTCGCTGCCCCACATCAGCGGCCAACTGGGGAACCGCGTACGCACCAATTGCGAGTCGCTGATCGGGGTGCGCGTGCCCGGCAGCCCGGATGACTTGTCGAAGGGGGTTGCCATCGGTTCCGGCTTCTACCTGGACCAGTACACCCACATCGAGGCCACCCGCTATCCGGCGGGGTCGGACGCCATGGGCTTGCTGGCGACAATCCTGACCGGCGGGCAACCCGGCAGAAGGCGCATCTTGCTTTGGCTCAAAACTCTGGCGATCTCCCTGTTGCGGCATCCCATCCGCACCGTGCGTGGCTTGCACCCGTTTGGATGGGCGCGTGAGTCGCTCATCCTGCTTTGCATGCAGACCTTGGACGGGCATATTGACATGAGGCTGGGCCGCCCCTGGTTCTGGCCTTTCCGGCGAGTGCTGCGCAGCTACGGACGGCGCATCCCAACCTTCATCCCCCAGGCCAACGATTTCGCGCACAAAATTGCCCAGGTGATCGGCGGCACACCGATGAGTATGACTACGGAGATCCTGTTCGATGTGCCGAGTACGGCACACATTCTTGGAGGCTGCCCCATGGCCGCGTCGGCCGCGCAGGGCGTGGTGGATTCGCGCAATCGCTTGTTCGGCTACCGAAACCTGTACGTCTGCGACGGCTCGGTGATCGCGGCCAACCTGGGAGTCAACCCCAGTCTGACGATCTGTGCCCTGGCCGAGCGCGCCATGACCTACATTCCCCCCGCCGCCGACGCCGTGTGGGATGGCACTGCGCAGACGCCTTGATTCTGTGCCACCCCAAAGTAGCGCACTTTGTACGGTTCCATCATCAAGAACCAACAACTTCCCAGGGAAAATCGGCCCGTTATGGTCCGTGGTACCGGTTTTCCCTGAGATACCGAGAGGATCCCGCCGCCGCTCCGAAGTGGCGGGTTATTTCGTCTCTTTGACGATGTTCTTGCCAAAATTGAAGGCCGGCCCACAGGAGAAACGCGCGGTGAAGCGGCCATTCTGCAAGAGGTCGCTGAACAGGTGATCGTATACCATGTCGGCCTGCGTTCGCCAGGCGAAGTGCTTGCCGAATAGAATGTCGAAGCCGCCGCCGAATCCAATGAACGGCACACTGTCGGTCTTAGTCGGCGTGGGTATCAGGCCGGCCACCAGGGCCGTGACGACCGGATCTTGCGGGTGCGGGGTGGCGGCTTCATGAATGGCTCCCGCGTAGACCGGCCGAAAGAAGAGCGTCACCCTGGAGAAGTGCCGGTAGACAAGCTCCGGACCGAAGGCGAAGGTCTGCGTGGTGGAATGTGCCGGAACGTACAATGCGGCGTAATTGTAACTGGTAGGAGGGGGGAAGAGGCCTGCGCCGATCGCCCCTGCGATTGAGGTGTTGAGCTGTGTCTGCAACGCGGGAAGCAACTGAGCCGGCGTGATTTTCAGATCGCCCGCACCCGCGTCGTAGTCGAACCCTACAGTGAGCCACGTCTTCGGCCGGAAGCCGACTTGAAACGCGACGCCGTTTTCAAAAAGATCGACCTTCGGGCTGTCGAGAAAGCTATAGCCGCCATAGACATCGAAGCGCGTGACATACGATTGCTGACCGAATAGCGGGAAAGACAGAAGAACAGTCGCTCCGATCGTGATGGCGGCCGCCCGGTACTTGTCGAGCATAATATCCTCCTCAGGCTGGCGGTGTTTCCGCGAGTTTCCCTTCTGGACTCGAGGCTGGCCCGGATTGGTTCGCGGTCCTGGCGGACACCGCACAAGTGTCGTGTCTCAGACAGACTACAACAAATTGTGGATATTTGTACCCTAAAATCTCGTTTGTGCGCAATATTATTTGCTACCGCTGGCGCCGTCTCTTACAATACGTCTTAAGGCACTCCCCACGATTCCCCACTGCCTTCTCATGGTAGTTCGAGGAATTCAGGCGGAGTCGGGTTCGCGGGAGGATAGACGCATGGCAGAAAATCTTTCGAGCCTCAGCGACGACCGCATTGCGTATCTGGAAGGACTGGTCAGGCAGGGCAGAACCGCCGCCGCCGTCTTTACGCAATTCTCTCAGCAGGACGTGGATCGCATTGTCAAGGCGATCGTCCTGGCCGGAATGGACCAGGCTCAATATCTCGCCCGCCTGGCGGTCGAGGAAACCAGGCTCGGCGTTCTGGAAGACAAGTTTCTCAAGAACATGGTGGCCACGGAATTCGTGTACGACTACGTCCGGGACAAACGATCCGTCGGCACCATCCGCGAGTTTCCGGAACGCGGCATGGTGGAGGTGGCGGAACCGATCGGGCTTATCTTTTCGCTCATCCCGATCACCAACCCCACCTCGACGGTGCTTTTCAAGTGCATCATGGCCATCAAGACGCGAAACGCGGTGATTTTCGGCCCCCACCCGAAGGCCTGGCACTGTTGCCAGGAGGCCATCCGGATCATGTATGAGACCGCCGTGAAGCACGGCGCTCCCGAAGGAGTGTTCACCTGCCTGGAATCGCCCACCATACCGGACAACAACTACCTGATGCGCCACAAAGAGGTGAGGCTGATTGACGCCACCGGCGGCCCGGGCGCCGTCAAAGCCGCCTATAGCTCAGGTAAACCGGCCTTAGGAGTTGGCGCTGGCAATACGCCAGTCTACTTGGAAAAGACGGCACACCTGGACATGGCGGTCGTGGATATCATCACCTCCAAGACCTTCGATAACGGAACCATTTGCGCCTCGGAACAAACGGTGGTGATCGACGACGAGATTTATGACCTCGCGATCCGGAAGTTTGCGGACCTGGGTTCCCACATCTGCAGCGGGAAAGAGACGGAGATCCTGGGGCGAACCGTAATCGACCCTGAAACCGGGTATATGCGGCCCATGGCGGTTGGCCAGAAAGCCACCGATATCGCCCGCGCCTGCGGCCTTCGGGTCAAACCGGATACGAAGTTGCTGGTTGCGCCCATTCAAGGCGTTGGCCGGGAACATCCGCTATCGGTCGAGAAACTGTGCCCCGTGCTCTCGGTCTATCGCGCCAAATCCGCCGAGGAGGCGCTCCGGGTGTGCGTGGACGTGAATCATCTCGGCGGGCTTGGCCACACGGCGGTGGTTTTCTCGCGCGACGATGAGATCATTCGAAGGTTCAGCGAGGCAGTCGATGCGGGACGTGTCATCGTAAATTCTCCGGGATCGATCGGCGCGCTTGGTGGGGTTTACAACGATATGGTGCCCACCTTCTCATTCGGTTGCGGGACCGGTGGCGGTAACAGCACCACCGATAACGTCAATATGTATCATTACCTGAATATCAAGCGCGTGGCTCGGAGGACGCAAGCTCATATGTGGTTTCGTATCCCCAATCAAATCTACTTCAACATGTACGCGGTTGAAAACCTGGGCCAGTTCCCGTCGCAATCGACCGTCATCGTCACCAACCCCTTGCTGGAACAGATGGGACATGTGGATATTGTGCGGCGCTCCCTTCCGGCGGGGACCCCGGTTCGCGTCCTCGCGATTCCCGACGCGGAACCGGAGCTTAAGGTGATTGTCGAAGGGCTGGCGGCGCTCAATCTTATTCGGGCGGACCAGATTATTGCGCTTGGCGGCGGATCGGTCATCGACGCGGCGAAGATCATGAAACTCAAGTACGTTTCGCCGGAGGCCGACTTAGAAGAACTGGCCGCCCCGTTTCTGGACATCCGCAAACGCGTAGTCCGGTACCCGGCTCAGCTTAAACAGGTGCGGCTGATTGCCATTTCCACCACCAGCGGAACCGGAAGCGAAGTCACTCCGTTCGCGGTCCTGCTGGACAAGGAGCGTGGGCGGAAGGTGACTCTGGTCGACTATTCGCTGAGCCCGGATGTGGCCATCGTCGATCCTCAGTTCGTGATGTCGATGCCGGGAAAACTGACCGCCGACACCGGTATCGACTGCCTCACCCATGCCCTCGAAGCTGGAGTTTCCATTCTGGCCTCACCGTACACCGATTCCAACGCCATGCAAGCCATTCGCATGGCATTCAAGTACCTGCCCATCGCCTACGAGAACCCTGGCGACGAAGAGGCCCGCAGCATGATGCACAATGCCGCCTGTATCGCGGCGCTGGCGTTTTCGAACGCCTCCGTGGGAGTGAATCACGCTCTGGCTCATGCCTTCGGGGCGCGCTTCGGCGTGGGGCACGGACGCGCGAACGCCCTCATGCTACCCCACGTCATCGCGTTTAACGCGTCTGTGCCGACCAAATTCATGCCGTCGGCGAACCAGCGCGGATATACGGCACATAAGAAGTACGCCCTGGTGGCGGATTTGCTCGGGTTGGCGGGCGATACCATCGAGGAGAAGGTTAAAAGCCTCGTGTCGGCGACCGAACAGTTGCTCGACCGATTGGAGATTCCGCGTTCCATCGCGGATCTGGGGATCTCCGAACCGGAATTCGAGCGGGCAGTGCCGGATTTGGCCAAGGCTGCTTTTGACGATCCCTCGTGGCGCTCGAACCCTCGCATGCCGCTGGTGAGCGAGTTGGTCGAGTTGTTCTGGAAGGCTTATCGGGGACGGGGCGCGGCAGGCCCAACCGGAGTATCGGAGCAGGCAGCTATGAAGGAATGGTCGTGCGTATGACAACCAGTGCGGAGTGGATTAAAGTTGCCCCGGAGCGCCTCCTGGATGCTTTTCAACGCGAGGCCGTCGAAAAGATAACCGGCGGGCAGGGCGAAGTGGTTCTGGATTTCTCTTCGGTTGCGAGGATCGATTCCGAAGCGGTCGGAGCGCTCGAACGGTTGGCTGGTTTGGCGGCGGACAGGTCGGTCCGGGTGGTGTTACGCGCCGTTAATGGCGATATTTACAAAGTGCTCAAGCTACTGAAACTGACCGAGCGGTTCGGTTTTCCGATCTGATCGGAGATCCCCTGGACGGCTCGTCAGGCGCTTCGCAAACCGGTCAGCTTACCACTCGCTATCCGGCGGATCCACATTCCGGTAGATCTGTCTTGTGCGCGGCTCCGCGAACATATCCACCGTTTTCGCCGCCCAGGCGTTGTAGTGCGGTGTCTCCCTGTGAGCCGCCTGCGCGGCGGCGTCGCGGTAGACCTCACACAGAAGGAAACGCGTGGGGTCGTCGCTTTGCTGAATCACGTCGAAACGCGCCACGCCCGGCTCGCGGCGGCTGTTGGTGGCATTCTCGATCGTGGCCTGCAGAAACGCATCGAGCGATTCGTGTTTTACGTGGATCGAAACCAAGAGAACGATCATGAGTCATCCTTTCAAGTCGCGGAACGCATCTTCGATTTCCTGTTTAGCGGCCGGCGTGGGCACGCTCAGCGGCAGGCGCGGCGGCCCGCCGTAGTAGCCGTTCAGGTCCATGGCGTACTTCAGACCCGGCACGCCGTACTTGCTGGTGACCAGCGCGGAAGCCCGGCCGATGCGGTTCTGCCAGTCCAGGCCCGCGGCTTCCTCGCGCGTGCGGTACGCTTCCCAGATGGCGATCACGCTATAAGGTGCCGCGTTGGCGTACGCCAGAATGGCGCCCGTCGCGCCCATCAGCAGCGAAGGCCAGAGCGTTGGCGCCGAACCTACCAGCACCTGAAAGCCGTGACGCACCTCGCGAATCATCTGCATCACTTTTTCCAGGTTGCCCGAGCTTTCCTTGATGGCGATGACGTTGGGGTGCTCGCTCAGCGCCACCACCGCTTCCACCGGAATGTCCACCCCCGTGGTTTGCGGCCAGTTATAAATGATGAGCGGCAGGCGCGACTGGTCCGCCACGGCGCGATAGTAGAGCGCCTGCGCGTCGGCGCGGTTGATCAGGTTCTTATAATAATGCGGCGTGCGCACCATGGCGGCCTTGTAGCCCAGTTCCGCAGCCCGATTGGTCAGCGCCACGGTTTCCCGAACGCTCTCCATTCCGGTACCGGCGATCAGCAGCTTTTCCGGCACGGCATGTTTGGCAACCGCCTCCCATACCTGGATCTTTTCTTCCGTGGTGCAGTGGACGCTCTCTCCGGTCGAGCCCATCACCACGTAGCCGGCGAGCGTAGTGAGGTTCCATTTCTCGACGTTGTGGTGGATCTTGGACCAATAGATTTCACCGTTGTGATCGAACGGCGTCGTGATTGGTGGGAAAATACCCTGTAGTTTCATGATCCCAAACGAACCTCCACGATAACAGTGTTCTCGCTTGAAATCGAATGCGACCAAGCCCGGCGCGACTGGCTCGTGGCCGACCTGTACGACTTCGACCCCGCCGGCGTGGTGGAACTCGATGCCACGCGCGTGCGTGTCTTCTTCGACGATACGGCCGACCGGGTCCAACTGCTGGCGCGCTACCCGAATGCCGCGTTTCGCATTGAGGAAGACCGCGATTGGGTGGGCGAGGCGCGGGCCATGCTGCAGCCCATGCCGGTCGGCGCGCGGTTTTTTCTGGTGCCCGAATGGCGCGACGACCCGGCGCCCGATGGCCGGTTTCGCATCACGGTGAATCCCGGTATGGCATTTGGTACCGGCGCCCACGAAACCACCCAATTGTGCCTGGAAGCGCTGGAAGAGTTTGTCCACCCCGGAGCGGTGGTGCTAGACGTAGGCACCGGTCAGGGCATTCTGGCGCGGGCCGCCCGGTTGCTGGGCGCCGGAACCGTCATCGCTTGCGACACCGATCCGGTCGCCATCGAGATCGCCGGCATGGGCTTCGTCGGGTCGGTGGATGCGGTCCGGTCCGATTCGGTGGACCTGGTGGTCGCCAATATCAGCCCGGAGGCGATTGTGCAGCTTGTGCCCAATTTGCTCCGCGTCCGCCGCCCCGGCGGTACGATTCTGGTCAGCGGCTTCGAAGTGAATGAAACCGGGCAAGTTAGCTTCGCTCTGCCCGGCGTCCGCGAAATGCGCCAGAAGGGCAATTGGGCATTAGCCGTGGCCTAATGTGCACAAAGTTGCACAATGAAAAAACAAACCGTCAGGTCGGCAACAGATCATAGAATTATCATATAATTGATTGATGAGGACCCCGATGCTCGATACCCGTGAAATCCACTCTCTGACTGATTTCCTGCGGAACCATAAAGCGCACGTCACGCGGCTCAAGCAGACGCAGGCCCCGGAAGTGCTAACGGTGAACGGCAAGGCTGAGGTGGTTGTGCAGGATGCGACGAGCTACCAGCTAATGCTGGACCGCCTGCACCACATGGAAGCGCTTGCGGCAATTCAGGAGGGAATGGCGAGCGCGGAACGCGGCGAACTGAAGCCCGCCGCTCAGGTGCTCGACGAGATGCGGGCTAAGTATGGCCTATCGCGTTAGCCTGACCTCTCCCGCCGAAACGGACGCATACGCGGCGTATGAACGCATCCGCGAAGTTGCCCCCATGCATGCGGAGAAGTGGCTCACTCGCTTGTTTGAGGCCATTCTCAGCCTGGAAGAGTCTCCCGCCCGATGCCCGGTCATCGCTGAAGCAAAAGAGCTTGGCTATCCCGCCCGTCACTTGCTCTACGGCAAAGGGAGGGGTGTCTATCGAATCATCTTTCATATCCGGGAGGACGAGCAGCATGTGCGCGTCTTGCGGATCTGGCATGCTTCCCGCGATGCCATCACCGCCGAGGACGTGGAGGAGTAACGGCGCGCACGAGGGCTAGACACGGAGGATTGACCATGACCAAGATTTCGTTTGAGAAAAGCAGCGGCAACGTCTTTGCCGATATTGGATTCACACCAGCCGAGGCGGCGGACCTCCCCGCTAAGAGCAGCTTGATCATCGCCCTTAAGGACACCATCGAGCAGTGATTGCCTTTTTACTCATCGGCTGGTCCAGGATTCTCGGAATCCGAACAGCGAATCTTAACACCCGGCTGTACCGTCCGCGAAAAGGACAGCGGGGCAACCTGATGAGGACAGCGGGATGCACAAGGCCCATTCCCGCCCGCACCGTCCCGAAGTCCGGTCACGAGCATCTTTTGTTGATAGCTAAGACCTTCCTGTAAGTACAATCTCGAACCTGTTGTACTCTGGTGGCGGGGTGAGGATGCCTACAGTGGGAAAACCGGGAGGGGCAACGGCTAGGCCGAGACTGGATTTGACGTATCACGCTCGGTCCCCCGAAGCGCCGTGACGCTAGAGTTGGGCCTGCTTCTCCGCCCATCCGGGTTTCCTGGCCTTCCATGCACAAGAATGCACAACAGCGGTGGGAATTGGCTTCCTCAACACCTGGAGAACGTCGGGCGACGTCGCGAGTTCCGGGCTCAATCCATGCACAAAATTGCACAAAGCGGCCGGCGCGCTGTAGAACCAGCGGGATATGCTGATAACCCGCGCGATGCCGCCTCGGCGCGTCGGGAGGGACGGCAATCATCGGGCTATTTCCTCGCGGCTCGTTGGCTCGTCCCGAGGGGCCATGGCTGCGATCCCTTGGCCTGGACGGCGCGAGCCGGTGTTTTCAACCAGTCACAAACGCCCTCATCTCCGCATTTCACCAACTCGTGCTCGACATCACCGTGCATTGAAAACATTGGACCTATAGGCTTAGGAAGGGCCTCAGGGTAAGTTTCTCGGCAGGTTGCGGGCCCCAAAGTCGCCGAATCCAACCCGGAGCGGCCGTCATCCACCACCTGGAGGCATTCCTATATGAAACGAACTGGAAGCGCGAAGTGGCAGGGAGATCTCAAGACCGGGAGCGGAGCGTTGACCGTCGCCAGCGGCACACTTTCTCAGACTCCGTATTCTTTCCACGCCCGGTTTGCGGACGGCAAGGGCACCAACCCCGAAGAACTGCTGGCGGCGGCTCACGCCGGCTGCTTCACCATGGCGCTCTCGGCTCAGCTTGGAGAAGCCGGGCTGAAGGCCGACAGCCTGGAAACTACCTGCACCATTTCGCTGGAACAGAAGGATGGCGGCTTCACCATTACCGAAAGCCACCTGGAGTTGAAGGCCGTCGTCCCCGGCGCCACTCAGGAAGCCTTTGAGAAAGCTACCGCCGCCGCCAAGGCCGGGTGCCCCGTATCGAAGCTCTACCACACCAACATCACTTTGAACGCTACCCTGATCCCCGCCACCACCGGCCAGGCCGGCGCGTAGCTCATTTCAAGCCCGGCGAATCGTAAATTACTGTCATGCAGACACTTGAAACCTAAATCAGGCCCGGCGGATCTATAATGGCGGACGCGGGCCGGCTCGGCCGGGAGACCCGCTCGGGAGGTGGGCATGGATTCGGAAATCATGCGTCGGTTTAAGCAGGCGGCAGGCTTGACGGCGGTAGCGCTTTCGCTTGCGTTGGGCGGTAGCGGGCCTGTTTGGGGCCAGAACCCGGAGCCGGTCGCGCCTTCGCCCGAACAAACCCTGACCGCCGAGCAACTCGGCGACCTGGTGGCGCCCATCGCCCTTTATCCCGATCCGCTGCTCGGCCAGATTCTGGTGGCATGTACCTACCCGCTCGAGGTGGTGGAGGCCGGGCAGTGGCTGCAGAAAAATCCGGGGCTCACCGGAACTGCGCTCACCGAAGCCGCGCAACAGCAGAATTGGGACCCCAGCGTCCAGGCATTGGTGGTATTTCCCGACGTGGTCAAGCTATTGACAGCCGACGTCACCTGGACGACCAATCTGGGTAACGCTTTTCTTTCCCAGCAAAGCGAGGTGATGGCGGCGATTCAGACCATGCGCCAGCGCGCCCAACAGAACGGGAAGCTGGCGCCCAACCCCGAGGAAACTGTAACCACGACGGAGCAGGACGGCCAGACCGCCATCAATATCGAACCCGCCAATCCGGATATGATGTACGTGCCGGAGTACGACCCCGCCTGGATTTGGGGACCGGCCCTATATTATCCTTACCCGGCGTGGTACTGGCCGGGGCCTTCCATCGTCGTGGGCGGGCTGGGTTTTGGCTTCTACCCGGGCATCAACGTAGGGTTCTTTTTCGGCGGCGGCTGGGGCGGCTGGGGCGCGTGGGGATGGCATCCGGCGTGGGGCGCACGCGGCATCGTCGTCAACAACACTTTTATTCACCGCTATAACTTGAACACGTCCGGGTTAGGCAGCCTCCGCGGAACTTCGGTATGGGCCCACGACCCAGTCCACCGCCAGGGAGTCCCGTACTCCAGCGCGGCGCTTAACAGTCAGTACCGGCAGGACGTTAGCCGCAACCTTACGGTTCGCCCCGGAAGCGGCGAATTCGAAAGACAACCGGTCGAACACATGGGAAGCCGCAACATCCCGGCCAGCGCGCCGCCGGCCCGTAGCGGCAGCGCTTTCTCCGGCGCGGAGAACGGACGCGAAGCGAAATCGTACGCCGATCACGGCTTCTCGAGCATGGGTCCGGCCCGCAGCGCGCCAGCCCGTTCCGGCGGCGGGGGTGGGGGGAGGAGGCGCTGAGCCATGACCAGGAACCTACCCCAGTTGACCCTGGCGCTCTTGGTAGCGGCGATTCCCCTGGCGGCGCAAACGCCCTTCCCCAACCCCCAGGCCGCTGCCAGAGCGCTGGTCTCGGCCGCCGAATTGAACGACACCGGCGCCCTGATGAAGCTGTTCGGCCCCGAGGGTAAACCTATCGTCGATTCCGGCGACGCGGCCGAAGACCGCGCCCTGCGCCTCCAGTTCGCCAAGCTGGCGCAGGAAAAACTGCAGGTTGTCGAGCGCGATTCCAGCCACGCCACCTTGCTGGTCGGTAACGCCGAATGGCCATTTCCGGTGCCGCTGGCGCTGGCCAAAGGCGAGTGGCGTTTCGATACCCCGACGGGCAAGACGGAAGTGCTGGCCCGCCGCATCGGGCGCAACGAAATCAATGCCGTGGAAGTCTGCCGCGGTTATGTCGAAGCGCAGATGCAGTATGCATCGGCCGACCGCGACGCCAACGGCGTGCTCGAATACGCCCAGAAGATCGTCAGCTCGCCGGCGAAAAAGGATGGCCTCTATTGGGACGCCGAATCTCCGCTGGTGCCCAAGGCTTTTTCCGACGCAGCCGCCGCCATGGGCGAGGCGCGCAAACCCGCCCCCTACCACGGCTACTACTTCCGCATTCTGAAAGCGCAGGGCCCGGACGCCGAGGGCGGCGCGCTGGATTACATGGTGAAGGGCAAAATGATCGGCGGTTTCGCCCTGATCGCCTGGCCCGCCGATTACGGCGCCAGCGGCATCAAGAGCTTTCTGGTCAACCACAAGGGCATCGTTTATGAAAAGGATCTGGGCGCTTCCACCGCCGCCCTGGCGCGCCAGACGACTCGCTTCGATCCCGATAAGACCTGGAAGCCGGTTACACTGGAATGATGGCTAAGGCGTTTCAGGTGAAGGCTGAGGACAACGTCGCCACGCTGCTCGAAGACGGCGCGGCCGGTGGCGCTATCGAGGTGCTGGGGGCCGCGCCCGCGGTTGTTGAACTGAGCGAGCCGGTGGTGCTGGGTCACAAAGTAGCCTTGCGCAAGATCCCGGCCGGCGATGCGGTGGTCAAGTTCGGCGTGCCGATCGGCGTCGCTACCCGTCCTATCCATCCCGGCCAGTGGGTCCATTTGCAGAATTGCGCCAGCCCTTTGGACGAGCGCTCCTCCACCCTCGACGTCGCGACCGGCGCCACTACGGACATGGCTTATGACTGATCTCTTACCGATCGAGCCCGTCTGGCAGGGCTACCTGCGCCAGGACGGCCGCAAGGGCATTCGCAACCTGGTACTGGTAGTTTATACGGTGGAATGCGCCAGCCACGTGGCCAAGGAGATCGCGCGCGGCGAGGAAGATGCCCACGTCATCGGCTTTCCCGGGTGCTACGACAACGCCTTCGCCATCCGCCTGATGCTCGCCTTGGCCCGCCATCCCAACGTGGGAGCGGTGCTGGCCGTCGGCCTCGGCTGCGAGTACACCCAGCCCAAGCGTCTGGCCGAAGCGGTCCAACAGACCAATCGCCCGGCTGAGTGGTTCTACATCCAGGAAAACGGCGGCACGCTCAGCTCCATCGCCCGCGGCAAGCAGGCTCTGGAGCGCATGCGCCGGCAAATCGCCGCCGTGCCCCGCGTTCCCATGGGCCTGGCCGACCTCACCGTGGGCGCGGAATGCGGCGGCTCCGACGGCACCTCCGGCCTGGCCGGCAATCCCGCAGTGGGCGCCTTTTTCGACCTTCTGGTGGATCGCGGCGGCCGCGCCATCTTCGAAGAGACCGTGGAGATGATCGGCCTCGGCGCCATCATGGAGGCCCGCGCCGCCAACCCGGAAGCCCGAAAACAGCTTGTCCACGCCTACCAGAAAGCCGAGCGCTATTGCCGCGAGGTGCGCCAGTATTCGATCGCGCCGGGCAATTTCGCCGGCGGCCTGACCACCATCGAAGAGAAAAGCATGGGCGCATTCGCCAAGAGCGGCACCCGTCCCATTCAGGGCGTCATCGAAGTGGCCCAGCAGCCGCCGCACCCCGGCCTCTGGCTGCTCGACAGCGTCCCCGATCCGCATTTCATGCAGTTCGGCTACACCAACCCCAACGATACCGAGGGGATCATGGACCTGGTCGCCGCCGGCTCGCAGGTGATTCTGTTTGTGACCGGCCGCGGCAGCGTGATCGGCAGCGCCATCGCCCCGCTCATCAAGATCACCGGCAATTACAGCACCTACCGGCGCATGTCGGGGGACATGGATTTCAACGCCGGCCGCATACTGACGGGGGAGATTTCGCTCGACAATGCCGCCCGCGAGCTTTGCGATCTGGTGGTTGGCGTGGCCTCGGGCAGCGCCAGCAAACCCGAATCGCTGGGCCACCGCGAATACTTCATCATGTACAAGCACCAGGACACGCCGGCGCTCGAAGCCGGCTGCCGGGCGTAAGATTTCGCGCTTTTGGGCGCGGATCCGCAACGGGCGGCGCGTGTTACGCCCCCGATTGTTCTCCCCGACGGCTACTTACGATATGATTCTGAGGAAGCCATGGTGGAGCAAATCGGCCGCTACAAAATCAAAGGGCAATTGGGCAAGGGCGCGATGGGAGTGGTGTATCTGGCCGAAGATACGCTGCTGAACCGGAAGGCGGCCATCAAGACCGTGGAACTGGTTGAGGACGATGCCGCCCAGCGCGAGTTCCTTCGCAACCGCCTGCTGCGCGACGCGCGCGCCGCAGCCGGACTTTCGCACCCGAATATCGTCGCCGTCTTCGACGTGTTCGAGCAAGGGAACTCGGCCTACCTGGTGCTGGAGTACGTATCCGGCGAAACTCTGGCGGCGACGCTCAATCGCACGCGGGTTGCCGACCCGGCTTTCACCGTCAAAGTGCTGCGGGCCATGGCGTCGGCTCTCGATTACACCCACGCGCGCGGCGTGGTGCATCGCGATATCAAGCCGGCCAACGTGATGATCGACCTGGCCGGCACCCCTAAGATCATGGATTTCGGCATCGCCCGCATCGTCGATACCCGCACCACCACGCCCACCGGCATGGTGATGGGCACGGTCGAATACATGTCGCCGGAACAGGTGAAGGGCGAGCCAGTGGATGGACGCAGCGACCAGTTTGCCCTGGCCGCTGTGGCGTACCGTATGCTTGCCGGCGGGACCATGTTCGGCCAGCATTCGCTGGCGACGCTGGCGTATAAGACGGTGAACGAGCCGCCGCCGCCGCTGTGTACGCGCAACGCGCAGCTTCCTTCCGCGGTGGATGGGGTAATCTCGAGAGCCCTCGCCAAACAGCCGGGAGACCGTTACGCCACCTGCGGCGAGTTCGTCGAAGCCCTGGCCGCGGCTCTCATTGGGGCCGTTTCCGCCGTTCGGGAGCCGACCACGGTTCAGACTGTACCGCCCCCGGCGCCGACGTGGGCAGCGCCGGTTGCGGCCATCCCAGCGCCCATTCCGGCGAGAAAGAAAAGCCGCGCCGGGTTGGTGGTCCTGCTGGGTCTGGCCGCGGCCGTGATTCTGGCGGGCGGCGCCGCGATTTTCCGGCCCTGGGAAAAAGCTCCCGCCGAGCCAGCCCCGCTGGTGAAACCGGAGCCGGTCCGGAAGCCTCCCATGGAGGCCAAGCCGACTCGCCAGCCAGCCCCGAAGCCCGAATCCGCCAGCCAGCCTATCGCCAAGCCGGCGCCCACTCCGCCAGAGCCGGCGCCGGCCTCCATGTCCGAAACACCCGAGGATTCCGCCGCGGATCGCGAAGTGGCGGACGCGCCGCCACCACCGAAGGTTCAACCGGCGGCCATGGCCGCTTACCGCCAAGGGCAGGAACTGGCGAAGTCGCACCAGTTTCCCCAGGCGATTGCGGCATTTTCCGAGGCACTGACGATTCACCCCGATTGGCCGAGCGCGGTCTTCGCACGCGCGCGCGCGTTCCAGCTATCAGGCCAGTGCGCCGAGGCGATTCGCGATTTCGACCAGTTCCTGCGCGCCCGCCCGAAAGCCTACAACGCCTATACGGACCGCGGGCATTGCCTGGTGAAGTTGCAACAGGACGATCGCGCCCTGGCCGATTTCGAGCAGGCATTGGCCTTGAAGCCCGACCTCGCCGCTGCGCTCTACGGCAGAGGACTTGTCCACATGCACCGCGGCGGGCTCAGGAACGCGATCGCGGATTTCGACGCCGCCATCTTCATCTCACCCAGTTACGGGCTGGCCTTTCGAGCGCGCGGCAACGCTAAGCGCAAGTCGGGCGACGAGCGCGGCGCGCGGGCCGACCTCGAACGCGCCCGCCAATTGGGGAAATAGGCGAGCCCAGCCTGAGGACTCCCGATCTGGCCCAGAGGTGGGACAGACGATCGTTTTCTGGTCGTCTGTCAGTCCGTTACGGCCTGGCGAGGCCGACAGACCACGAAAGGCGATGGTCTGTCCCACGGGCAACCTCGTCAGGACCTAACGAAAATCGCGAATGCGGCCGATAAGGCAATATGGTGGCGAATCCTGACGACAGCCCGACCCTGGAACTCCGGCTGTTTCGCGAGTTGGCGCAACGGTTGGTTTGGAGCGGCTTGGTTTTTGCCGTGTTCGCGGGTTTATTTTCGCTCAGCCTTCACGCGGGAGTGCGAACGGTCGCGCTCGGATGGTCGGGTCTGCTCGGGGTGCTGGGAGCGATGCGGACGCTGCTGGCCAGGCGAGTGATTCACCTGCCGGAGATTGGACCTAACGGCGGGCGGCTGATTCAGGTGGCGGGAGTTCAGAGCCTGGCATTCGGAGTGTTTGTAGCTTATGCGGCATGGAATGTTAGAGGGCTGGTCATCCTCGAGTGCCTGCTATTGGTGGGCGTCACCGGGATCTCGAGCGGCAGTGTCAGCGTGTTTGCCGCATTTCCACATCTGAACCGGTTGAATATGGGCGCCCAAGTGCTGCCGGTGTATATCTGGTCCTTGTATGCCATGCCTCGTTACGGCTGGCTGCTGGTGGCCTTCGCGGTCATCCACGCGGCGACGATGTACCAAATGATCCGGGTAAACGGCGAGCGCATCCGCCAGATGTTCTTGGCTCAGATGGCGCTGGAGGCACAACGCGAAGACCTGCGCCGGGCCCGCGACGCGGCCGAGCAGGCTTCTTCGGCGAAGATGCGTTTTCTGGCGAATATGAGCCATGAGATTCGGACGCCGCTGAACGGCATCATCGGGCTCGCGGAGATTCTCGACGCCGCAACCCTGGCGCCGGAGCACCACGAACTGCTCGCCGATATCGGCCGGAGCGGAGACCATCTGTTATCGATCCTAAATGACATTCTGGACATGGCCAAAGTCAGCTCCGGCAATCTGTCGATCGAGCGAACGTGTTTCGATCTTTCGCGGCTGACTCGCGAGATTGCCTCTCCCGCGGCGGCCCAGGCCGAAGCGCGGCAACTCCGCTTTGTACTGCGATTGGCGCCGGATTTGCCCCGGCACGTCGATGGAGATCCGGTCCGCATCCGGCAGGTCGTCTCGAATCTGGTCACCAATGCGGTCAAGTTCACACCCACCGGAGAGGTTAGGCTGGCGGTGACAACGCCCCGCCAGGGCTGGGTCCGTTTCGAGGTTTCCGATACGGGTATCGGGCTGTCGCCGGAACAGACGACGGGTCTTTTCCAGGAGTTTCATCAAGTGGATTCGTCCACCACCCGCAAGTTTGGCGGCACGGGACTTGGCCTGGCGATTTCCCACCAATTGACGAAGCTGATGGGAGGACGGCTGTGGGTGGAGAGCCGCCTCGGGGAGGGTTCGACCTTTCAGGTGGAACTACCGCTGGCCGCGGCCGAGAACAAGTCCACCAACATCTCCACGGCAACACCTTCGGTACCGGCCCTGTTGCCAGGACTGCGCGTGCTAGTGGTGGAGGACAATCCAGTCAACCAGAAAGTCACCTTCGGTATAGCGTCCCAGGCTGGCGCGGTAGTCGATATCGCCGAAAACGGGCGAGAAGCGGTCGAGCGTCATTGTGCCGCTCCCTACGACATAATCCTGATGGACTGCGAGATGCCAGAGCTCGACGGTTACCAGGCCACCGCCTTGATTCGCGCCTTGTCCGGCAAGGCTTCCCTTGTCCGCATCATCGGCGTGACGGCCAATGCCTTCGCCGAGGACCGCGACCGCTGTATCCGCGCCGGAATGAATGGATATGTGGCGAAGCCGCTGACTCGCCGGCGCTTGCTGGAGGCGATGTCGCAGCCGGTCCTCGAAGAACGGGCGCCGAGGGCAATCTCGATTGCCGGCACGCGGGCGAGGTGACTCGGCCCCGCCGCCGTTGCTGACTAAGAAAGGGCGGTGAACCAGGCAAGCCCGCCGACTGTTTGAATGATAAAGTGTGCTTCATGCGGAGGAGTGTGAAGTTGTCGGGCTTTCATCTGGTGGCAGCCTTGGCAGGGGCTCTGATGGCCGTGCCGGCGCCGGCCCAGAACGACCCGGACCTGAACCGGCCCGGCCGGCTGGAGTGGTTCCGCGATCAGGGTTTCGGCATGTTTATCCACTGGAGCATCGACTCCCAACTGGGTTCGGTCATCAGCCATTCCCTGGTGGGAGCTTCGCCCGACTATCTCGACCGGTTCTTCAACGGCCTGCCGAAGACCTTCAACCCGCGCAAGTTCCATCCCGAGGATTGGGCCGTGCTGGCACAACTGGCGGGCATGCGCTACGTGGTTTTTACGGCCAAACACCATTCCGGTTTTTGCATGTTCGACACCGCCACGACGGAGTTCGGCATCATGCACACGCCCTTCCAGCGAGACATCGCCGCCGACGTGCTCAAGGCCTTTCGGGACCAGGGCCTGGCTGGCGGGCTTTACCTTTCGCCGGACGACTTTTGGTGGCTTTACAAGAACGGGAGGACGATCCAGCGGGGCGTACCCGAGGTGCAACCGCGGAACAATCCGGGGCTGCTCGTCTACGACCGGGCGCAGGTCAGGGAGTTGATGAGCCGCTACGGTAAGCTGGACGTGGTTTTTTTTGACGGCGAAGCCCAGGGGTTGCGCGACGTGGCGTGGGAACTGCAGCCGGACGTCGTGGTGACGCGTGGGGCTCTCCAGACGCCGGAGCAGTATGTCCCCGGCGTGCCGCTCGAAGGCGCCTGGGAAGCGAACCTGACCATGGGTACGCAGTGGCAGTACAAGCCGACCAACGAGGTTTATAAGTCGGGCGGGCAACTGATCGCCACCCTGATTGAGACGCGGGCCAAGGGCGGCAATCTGCTGCTCAACGTAGGGCCGAAGCCCGACGGAGAATTGCCCATCGAGCAGGAGGAGCGCCTGCGGGAAGTGGCGCTGTGGATGTTCATCAACTCGGAGATGATCTACGGTGTACGTCCGTGGGTGGTGACCAACGAGAACGATTATTGGTTCACCAGGAAAAGGGGCGAAGATACGCTCTACGTGGCCGTAGGGGAGCGATGGAAGTACGGCGCTTGGAAAGAGATCGTGCTCAAGACGGTACGGGCAAGCGCCGAAACCAAGGCGAGTGTGCTTTCGCAGAACGACAAGGTTCTGGAATACCAGCCCGGTGTGATACCGCAGACCACGTTTCGCCAGGCCGCCGATGGGCTCCACGTCCGGGCGATGTTGGCGCAGCGCATTTACAACGACCGCAAATGGCCGGATCCGGTGGTCCTCAAACTTACGCACGTCCAGCCAGCCATCAAACCGCCGCGGGTGTCGACCGGTGAGCCACGCCCGAGCGCGACGGAGGGGGTGGCGACGCTCCACGGTGAAATTGACGATCTGGGCGACGCCACCGCCCTCGAAGCCGGGTTCGAATACCGTTCCGTTACCGGCATGGATGCCATGGAGCGGACAGGGGCGTGGACGGCGACCGCGCTGGTCAGGAGAACCGCCGCCGGCGCCTTTACCGAGACATTGAAAGGCCTCGCCCCCGGCACCTACGAAGTGCGCGCCGTGGTCAAGCACCCGCTGCTGACATTCTATGGAGGCGACAGAGCCCTGGTGGTGAAGTAGGCGTACCCGACGTATTTGCTGGGATAGGCCGGGAGGCCTGTCCCACTCGGCCTAAACTCCACGACCCCAGGAGTTCGGAGAGTCGTGGCGGCGTCAGCAAGCGGCGCGGCGCAGGCGGTCCAGCACGCCCGCCCACTGGGGTGTTTCCGGCGGTTGCTCGACGGCGATCCAATCGAGATCTTCGTGGTCCATTCGATAGAGGGCGTCGTAGAGCGCGGCGGCGTAGGCCAGCGGATCGTGCGGCATTTCGATTCCCAGGCGCAGCCACCGGCCGCGGCCCGGCGGGGTTGGGGCGGCGGCCGGCAACAGGTGGAGCGGCGTGGAGGGCCGATAATGGCGAGCATGCATACCGGGAGCGCGGTGCGCGCCTTCGGACGGCGCCGTGAGGATTTCGACCGGCCCGATGAGGGCTTCGATTTCGGGCAACGGAATCACGCCCGGCCGCAGCAGCGTGGGCGCACCCACGAGCGAAAGCACGGTGGATTCGATCCCCACGCGCGCCGGTCCGCCATCGAGCACATAATCGGCAAGCTCCACCGACACATGGCCGGCGGAGGTGGGGGAAAGCTCGGTGAAACGGTTGGCGCTGGGTCCGGCGATGGGGACGCCGGCTTCGCGAATGAGCGCCAGGGCCAACGGATGCGCCGGGATGCGGATTCCCACCGTGGCCAGACCGGCCGTGACCACGTCGGGAATCCCGGCCTGCTTGG
This sequence comes from Bryobacteraceae bacterium, assembly GCA_049509915.1. Classification (GTDB taxonomy): domain Bacteria; phylum Acidobacteriota; class Terriglobia; order Bryobacterales; family Bryobacteraceae; genus JBEKYD01. The sequence continues at coordinate 41,926 of JBEKZL010000022.1, forward strand.
GCAGCACCAGGGTCAACGGGCCGGGCCAGTAATGCCGCGCCAGAGTTTCGGCCGCGGCGGGCCAGGCCGACACCCAGCGCCGCGCCATTTCGATGGAATCGACGTGGATGATCAACGGGCTGGTACGCGGGCGCCTTTTGACGGCGAAGATCCGTGCCACGGCGGCGGCATCGAGAGCGTTGGCGCCCAGGCCGTAGACGGTTTCGGTGGGAAACGCCACCAGGCGGCCCTCGCGGATCAGGCGGGCGGCCTCGGCGACGCTCAATGGATGATCTCCGGGCCTGACGGGTGCAGCCCCTTGAGGTTCTGAAGAAATAGAGCCACAGATGAACACAGATACACACAGATGACCGAATTACGGTACTTATCTGTGTTCATCTGTGTTTATCTGTGGCTCTAATCATTCGGGGATTTCTTTGCGCCACACCAGGAAGGCATGAATCAGCGGGTCCAGGCCGCCTTCCAGAACCCGGTCCACATCGCCCAGGGCGAGCTTGCTGCGCAGGTCTTTCACCAGGCGATAGGGAGCCAGCACGTAGTTGCGGATCTGGCTGCCGAAATTGATTTCGAGCTTGGAATCCTCGGTCTTGCGCGTCTCCACTCGCTTTTTCTCGAGCTCGAATTCGTAGAGCTTGGCGCGGAGCTGTTTCATGGCCGAGTCGCGGTTCTTGTGCTGGGAGCGCTCGTTCTGGCACTGCACCACGATGCCGGTGGGGAAGTGGGTGATGCGGACGGCGGAATCGGTCATATTGACGTGCTGGCCGCCGGCGCCGGAAGAGCGGAAGGTATCGATGCGCAGATCGTCCAGGTCGATCTCGATCTTGATTTCGTCGTCAACCTGCGGATAGACGAAAACCGAAGCGAAGGAAGTATGGCGGCGGGCGTTGGCGTCGAACGGGGAGATGCGCACCAGCCGGTGCACGCCTACTTCCGATTGCAACAGGCCGTAAGCGTTCAGGCCGTTGACTTCGAAGGTGACCGACTTGATGCCCGCGCCTTCGCCCTCCAGCCGGTCCGTAATCACGATCTGGAAGCCTTCCCGCTCCGCCCAGCGCAGGTACATGCGCAGCAGCATTTCGGCCCAATCCTGGCTTTCGGTGCCGCCCGCACCGGGGTGGATGGTGACGATGGCGCTGCGCTCGTCGTTTTCGCCCGAGAGCAGCATGGCGGTTTCGAGGCGCTCCAGCAGCTCGCCGTAGGGCTTGATCCCCTGTTCGATGTCGCCGGAGACATTCTCGCCTTCGCGCGCCAGCTCGAACAGCGTGTCCATCTCCTCGGTGAGCGAACGGATGCGGACGTCGTTGGCGATGGATTCCTCCAGCCGCTTACGATCCTGCATCACCTTCTGGCTCTTTTCCGGCTGCGACCAGAAATCCGGCTGCCCGATGCGCTCTTCGAGTGTGGTTAGTTTACGCTGAAGTCCGGGAGCGTCAAAGATACCTCCGCAAGGCAAAAGCCTGTTCGCGGAGGGGCTGATATTTGCGTTCCAGTTCTTCAATAGTCATGTGAGTTTAATCCAATTCTAACAGATAGCCGGTCTTGCCCACGTTCCTGGCGATGGTGTTGCCGATGCGGATTTCAACGCCTTCCGCCTCGTGGATATGGCCGCAGAAGAAATACTCCGGCTGGACGGTTTCGATGAATTCGGCGATGGCGTGGGAACCGGCGTGCAAGCCGGGGCGGACCAGGTCGAGGGGGGTGCCGTAGGGCGGCGCGTGGCAGATGAGCACCAGCGGGGAAAACTCGCGAAAGCGCTCCAGGCGGGCGGCCATCTGCGGCTCGCTGTATTCGCCGGGCGTGTTGAAAGGGGTGGGGCTGGAATAACCCAGGCCGGCCACGTGCCAGCGGCCGAGTTGCAAGTGCCGCTGGTGAAAATCGTGCAGCCCGTAGCGGGCGCACATGGCGGCCACCTGTTCGGCCGATTCGTGGTTGCCCGGCAGCACATAGACTCTGTCAGCGCGAGCGCTGAGGACTTGGCCGGCGCGCTCCAGCCCTTTGGCCCAGGTACCTTGATCGCCGGCCGAAACGTAGAAGTCGGCTTCGACGGCCAACAACCGTTCCAGGGTTCTCCAGTCGTTGTGGATGTCGGAGAAAATCAGCAGTTTCAATTTCTATGCATCGTACCGCAACCGCGCGGGCGTCAACGCGGATGTCCCCAAGCTCGTCTTACTATACTTGAGGCAGGGAACGGGCAATGGGCGGATACGATAGCGAGCTTTCGAAGATCGTGGCGGAACTGAACCGGGCGGCGCCGAGCCAGCAGAAGGCCGCGCCGAGCCGCGTGGCCGAATCGCTGGCGTCGCTCGACGGGCTGCTGCAGCTTGCCGCCGCCCGCAACGCCAGCGACGTGCTCCTGATTGCGGGCGCCCCCACGGTGCTGCGGGTGAATGGCGCGCTTTCGACCGCCAGCGGCGGCCCGCTCGACGCAGAGGAGGTACGCGCCTTCGTGCTGCCGCTGGTCGAAGCCGGGCAGATGGAAGAGCTGCAGAAGAAGCGCACGCTGGATTTCAGCTTCATGCGCGAGGGCCTGGGCCGCTTCCGCATCAACCTGCATTACCAGCGCGGCACGCTGGCGGCCAGCATCCGGCTGCTGCCGGCGAAGATCCCCTCGCTTGAATCGCTGCATCTTCCGGCTTCGTTGGCGCGGCTGGCGGAGCGGCGGCAGGGGCTGGTATTGGTGACCGGGCCGACCGGCTGCGGCAAGACTTCGACGCTGGCCGCGCTGATCGATATCGTCAACACCCGCCGCGCCGCGCACGTAGTGACGATCGAAGACCCGGTGGAATACCAGCATTCCAACCGCAGCGCGATTATCGAGCAGATCGAAGTGGGGCGCGACACGCCGGATTTCGCCATCACGCTGCGCAGCATCATGCGGCAGACGCCGGACGTAATTCTGGTGGGCGAAATGCGCGACGCCGAAAC
>JBEKZL010000220.1:0-12498 GCA_049509915.1 Bryobacteraceae bacterium
CCGCGCCGAAATAGAAACCCGCCGTTACCGCGCTGGACAGAAACGAATTCCGGCCCTCGTAGGGCAGCTCCGCCACCGCCTGCTGGCTCACCACCTGCTCGCGCGACGCGGAAGCCGTATCGAGCTGGGCCGCCTGCGCCGCGACCTCCACCTGCTCCGTTACGGCTCCCACTTCGAGGCGAAAATCCGCCTGCACGCGTTCGGTAACGCGGAGCGGGACGTTAGTCTGCCCGGCGCTCTTGAACCCGTCCTGGGTCGCCGTGATGTTATAGGTCCCCGGCGGGAGCAGCGGAATCACGTAGATTCCCGACTCGTTGGTGGTCGTCGGATAGACCACATTGGTTTCCAGGCACTTGGCCGCGACTTTGGCCCCCGCCACCGCCGCGCCCTGCGGGTCGGTTACCAGACCCGTGATGCTGCCGCGCACTTCCTGCGCCAAACCGATCGAGCAAACCAGGGATAGCGTCAGCAGCGCGCCCCAAGTCCGCAGCACCCACCGGAAACTGCGCGGCGCCCCGCAAGATTCTACGCCCACATGGCGTCCTGGCGATGTTCTTGTCATGGAACTCCTTATCCCACCCTGGCGCGATCCTTCCCGGATCCGCCGTCGATTCAAACCTCCGGACACCGGCCCTCGCTGCGACGGTGCCCGTGTCCGGCCGCGATGAAAGATGAGTATACGCCAATTGTATTCATACTGTCGACACTTTTTTTCGACTGCATCCCGGTGTATACTACGGCCATGAAAAGGACTGCGGAGACCGCCCGGCCCAGCGGGCCCGACTCGATGCGATCGAAGGCGTATCTCCACATTCAGCGGAAAATCGCCACGGGCGAGCTGTCCGCCGGCGGCGCGCTGTCCGAGCTGGCTCTGGCCAAGGAGCTGGGCAGCAGCCGTACGCCCATCCGCGAGGCCATCGGCCAGTTGGTGGCGGAGGGCTTTCTGGAACAGACCCCCAACCGCGGCGCCGTCGTCATCCAGCTCACCCGCCAGGACATCCTCGAGCTATACGAGCTCCGCGAAGCGCTCGAGGTTTACGCCGTGGGCAAGGCCGCGCGCGAGCCCCTGCGCGCCTGGGAATTGGAGCGCCTCCAGGGGCTGGCCGACGAAATCCTGGCGCTGAAAGCGGAGATGGAAAAAAGCCGCGCCGACGCCCTGGATCCGAAACAGATGCACCGCCTGATGAGCTGCGATCTCGGCTTTCATACCCTCCTGATGCGCATGGCCGGCAACGCCCGCATCCTTAAAGTGGTCAACGAAACCCGGCTGCTGATTCGCATCTTCGCCATCCGCCGCACCGGCCACCGCGCGATCGAGCTGGACCAGATTCACCGCCAGCACCGCGAGATCCTGCAAGCCGTGGCCGACCGCCAGCCCGAGCGCGCCATGCAGCTCATTTCCGACCACATCCAGGTCAGCCGGCGGGAGCGCCTGGACGCCTTCGATCATTGGGACGGCGAAAACTCCCTCCGCCGCACGGCGCTGGAGTTCTTCGATTTGCCGCTGATTGCCGAGTCCCGCTAAGCCCAGCCCATGTCCACCGCAACCTATCAGTGGTGGGTGGTGGGGATGCTCTGGCTGGTCTGCTTTTTCAATTACGCCGACCGCCAGTCCATTTTCTCCGTCTTCCCCCTCCTCAAGACCGCGCTGCGGCTGAGCGATTTCGAGCTTGGCATCGCCGCCGCATCGTTTATGTGGGTCTACGCCCTGTTCGGGCCGGTGGCCGGATGGCTGGGCGACCGCTTCTCGCGCAAGCGCCTCATCCTCGGCGCCCTCGTGTTTTGGTCGGTGGTAACGGCCTCCACTTCCCTCGCCCACAACCTGTGGCAGCTTATTCTGTGCCGGGCCCTGGGCGGGTTGGGCGAGGCGTTCTATTTTCCAGCCTCCATGTCACTGATCGGCGATTATCACCCCGATTCCACCCGTTCCCGCGCCATGTCCCTGCACCAGTCCAGCGTCTACGCCGGCACCATCGCCGGCGGCGCCTGCTCCGGATGGCTTGCCGAACATTACGGTTGGCGTGCCATGTTCGCCTGTTTCGGATTCCTCGGTATCGCGCTGGCGCTGGTGTTGTGGGGCGTTTTGCGCGAACCGGCGCGCGGCATGGCCGATAAGAAACCGGCGGCCGGTCAGCCCCTCGGCTCCGTACTCGGCGGCCTTCTCGCCAAACGCCCGGTGGTTCTACTCATCCTGGCTTTCATCGGCGCCAACTTCGTGGCCCTGGTCTTCCTCACCTGGATGCCTTCCTACCTCTATCGCAACTTCGGCATGAATCTTTCCATGGCCGGCTGGAACGCCACTGCCTACCTGCAGACCGCATCCGTGCTGGGTGTCCTCACCGGCGGCGTGCTGGCGGATTGGCTTTCGCGACGACGCCGCGGTGCCCGCGCCATCACGCAATCCATCGGCCTCGCCTGCGGTGTCCCGTTCCTGTTTCTCACCGGCCACACCCGGTCGGTGCCCGTGCTGGGCGCGGCCATGGCGTGTTTCGGCTATTTCAAAGGACTCTACGATGCCAATATTTTTGCTTCGCTCTACGACGTAGTGGGCGTCGAGGCGAGGGCCGCCGCCGCCGGCCTGCTCAATTCGCTGGGCTGGCTCGGCGCCGGATTCGCCCCCGTAGCGGTCGCCGCCGCCGCCGCGCGCTTCGGCATGAGCGCCTGCCTCAGCGCCACCGCCGCCATCTATGCCGGCTGCGCGGTGCTGCTGGCCTTTGCCGCCCGCGAAGCGCAAAAATGATGGCGCCGCAACCGCGATGCTGGCAATGGGATCATCTGGCTGTTAAGATGATGCGCATGACTCGATTGATTCCGTTCCTGCTCACCGGCCTGGTGATGGCGATGGCAGCCGATTTGCCCAGCCGCAAGTACTTGAACCTGGCGGCCATCAAGACCATGGTGGCAGCCGCCGAGCAGGAAGCGCAGAAGCGCAATCTGCAGGTGACCATCTGCATTGTCGACGACAGCGGCAACCTGTTGTTCTTGCAGAAGGCGGACGGCGCGGGGCTGAACACGCTCCAGTTCGCGCAGCGCAAAGCGCGATACGCCGCGATGTACGGCCGCCCATCGAAAGCCGCCGCCGACCAACTCAAAGGCGGCGACCTCGGCGTGCTCGCCTACCCGGAAGCCTTCCCCAACCAGGGTGGCGTGCCCATCAAAGTGGACGGCAAAACCATTGGCGGGATTGCCTGCAGCGGCGCCAAATCGGAAGAGGATGAAGCCATCTCGCAGGTCGCCGTCGATGCGTTGCTGAAATAGCTGGATACATACCAACCGCTTCAAAGGTAGGAAGAACCCGCCCTAACGCGCTGGGCAGGCGGAACCGCCTGCCCCACCTTTTGAAGGCAAAGCCCGCAGCCCTACAGGCGCGCATTTCTCAGCTAGAATAGTCAAAATATATGCGCCGGTACTCTCTCGCAATTCGCCTTTCGTTTACGGGCCTGCTCTTCGTCGCGCTTACCGCGGCCCAGGACATCACCACTCCCCAAAAGTTCTTCGGCTTCCAACTCGGCGCGGACCGCAAAATCGCCCGTTGGGACAAAATCGTCGAGTACTTCGGGCTGCTCGAAAAGCGAAGCGGCGGCCGCATGAAGGTCGTCAACATGGGACCCACCTCGGAGGGTAATCCCTTCCTCGAAGTCTTTATCACTTCGCCCGCCAACCTGGCCAAACTCGACCACTACCGCGAAATCAACGCGCGCATCTCCGATCCCCGCGGCCTCACCGAAGCCCAGGCCCACGCACTGGCCGACGAAGGCAAAGCCATCATCGTCCAGTCGATGAGCATGCACGCCACCGAAATCGGCGGCACGCAAATGGCCCCCGAGCTGGCCTTCGATCTGCTTTCGCGCAAGGACGAAGAGACCCGCCGCATCCTCGATAACGTGATCTTCATCGAAGTCCCCTGCTTCAATCCGGACGGCCAGATCATGGTCACGGATTGGTACAACAAGCAGCTCGGCACCGAATACGAAGGCACCAATCCCCCCTGGCTCTACCAGAAATACGCCGGCCACGACAACAACCGCGACGCCTTCATGACCAACATCCCCGACTCGCAGTACATGGCGCGCATCCTCTTCACCGAGTGGAAGCCGGAAGCCTACGTCGATCACCACCACATGGGCGGCGACGGCGCGCGCATCTTCCTGCCGCCCTACGCCGAGCCGATTCGACCGTTCGCCGACCCGATCCTCTGGCGCGAACTGAGCTGGTACGGCGCCCACATGGCATATAAAGAGGAAGAGAACGGCCTCTCCGGCGTCATCAACGACGCCATCTATTCCGGCTGGGGCCACTTCGGGTTCCACTGGATCACGCCCTTCCACAACATCGCCGGCATGCTCACCGAATCGGCCAGCGCGCGCCTGGCCACACCTCAGTTCGTTCACCCCGATGAGTTGCGCGGCGATACCCGCAACCTTCCCGTGTATGAGCCCGAGACCATTTTCCCCAACCCATGGCCGGGCGGCTGGTGGCACTTGCGCGATATCGTCGACCGCCAGAAAGTGGCCGCCTGGGCCGCCCTCGATCTGGCCGCGCGCAACCGGGAAACCGTCTTGTGGAACGCCTATCTCAAGGCCAAGCGCCAGACCGAGCGCGGCGCCGCGGGCAAGCCCGCCGCCTATCTCATTTCAACGCTCCAGCACGACCCGCTCACTTCGCTGAAGATGGTGAATAAGCTGCTCGGCCAGGGCATCGAGGTGGAGCGCGCAGCCAAGCCCTTTACCGTCGCCAGCGGCATGACGTATCCCGAAGGCTCGTTCGTGGTCTCTCTGGCCCAGCCCAAGATGGGGCTGATCCGGTTCCTGCTGGGCCGCACTTTCTATCCCGATAATGAGTGGACGCGCAACCGCGACGGCTCCCCCACGCCCCCTTACGACATGGCCACCGACACCATGTTCGAGTTCATGGGCGTGCGCGTCGACACGCTCGACGATGCCGCCGAGATTCATGACGCCGTGCTGGCAAAGGTCTCCGCACCTATCGCGCCCGCCGGCAGAGTGACCCGCGGCGCCAACGGCTACTCCCTCGATGGCCGCCTCAACGATAGCTTCCGCGCCGTCAATCTCCTCTTCGATCGAAACATTCCCGTGCGCCGGGTGGATAAGCCTTCCGCCGGTCTGCGTCCCGGCGATTTCCTGGTTTCCTCCGGTTCCGAATCGGCGATCGAAACCATCGCCCGCGAGACCGGCGTCGATTTTACTCCGCTGCCTGCTCCGGTCTCCGCCGGCGTTCACGACACCAGGCGCCTGCGCGTCGCCATGTACCAGCGCTACGGCGGCGGCAACATCGACGAAGGCTGGACCCGCCTCATGCTGGAGCAGTTCGACTTTCACTCCACGCCGATCTTCGATCCCGAAATCAAGAAGGGCGGTCTCAACGAAAAATACGACGTCCTGATCGTCCCCAGCGATTCGACCGCGACTATCACTGGCGAGGCTCCCCCGGCTGGCGCCGCCGGTGGACGCGGCGGCCGGGGTGGGCGAGGCGGCCGTGGCAATATCCCGCCCGAATACCGCACTGGCCTCGCCACCGAAGGCGTCGGCGCCATCCGCGACTTCGTCCAGAAAGGTGGCACCCTGGTCACTCTCAACGCTGCTACAGCCTTCCCCATCGACCGTCTGGGCATAGGCGTGCGCAACGTGCTCGCCGGCAAATCCACCAAGGAATTCTGGTGCCCCGGTTCTACCCTCAAAGTGAACGTCGATAACACCAACCCCGTCGCCTACGGCATGCCCGGCCATGCTCTGGCCCTCTATCTCGATAGCCCCGCCTTCGAAGTCACCGCCCAGAATTCGGAGAACTACGACGTGGTCGTGCGTTACGCCGACCGCGAGCTGCTCGAAAGCGGCTGGCTCGTTGGCGAACAAAACCTGGCTAAACGCGCCGCCGTAGTCTCCGCGAAGCTGGGACAAGGTAAGGTGGTGCTGATCGGCTTCCCCGCCCAGCATCGCGCCCAAACCCACGGCACTTACAAGCTGCTGTTTAATACGCTGATTCAGTAAGTTTCCCAAACGCCCGGCCCTGGGTTGTCTGCGCGAGCGGGCTGTACAACCGCCGGATGGAGGAGAGACAAACCAATGGCACAACTCACAGTCAAGATCACAGGCGCCTCACGGGCGGCCACACTAACGTGGGATCAGAAACTCATTCCGCTGGCGGATACGGGCGGGGGCAATTTCGCAGCCGGGTTCCCGTCGGTTGCCGGGACATTTCTTTATGCGATCGTTGTCTTCGGCTCGCCGGCCGATCCCTGGAGCGCATCCGTCACAGACGGCACTACCACGCATAACCACGCTGGACACATGTCACCAGCAGGATTCGACGACACCGGAGACACGGCATTCAACGTGCAATCATGAATCGATATTACCTCTTAGGGCTCGTCTTTGCCGCCATGAATCCGCACTGTCTGGCTCAAGGCACGGCCACCGCCGCGACACAGCCCCCGGCTCCATCCCAGGCTCCAACCCAGGCTGCCGATCCGACCCAGAGCTTTGCCTCGCCTTTGGGACTTGGTACCGGCGCCACCATCGCGGTGACGCAGAAAGGCACCGAGGTGACTGCTGCGATTGCGCGCCAATTGATCGAACCCGTGGTCAATTTCTGGCAAGTCGGTTTTTCCGGTACGGCGAACACGAACGGCCAGGCCATGGTGTACTCGTCCCACGACGCCGATGCGCCGGGGCTCAAGGCAAAGGTCGGCCTCGGAAAATCATCATTTGTCAGGAATCGGCTGGTCTTCAATCGGACTGCCGGCGAGTTCCGGCTGCAAGCGTGGTGCCGGGACGTCTTGGGTGAGGTCGACAAGGGCCTGCCGCACCCTGCCGGAATCGCCAGGAATCTTCCCTGCAAACAAGCCGTGGCTCTGGAGGAGACCGCCTTGAAGGCTTCGCCGCCGGTCGACGGGAAAGGTAAGATCGACGAGAGGACGGAGGATGTGGATACACTCGTTCTTGACCGCCTGGCGGCCACCGCCGACAACTTAACGCAAGTGATCCGGGGCACTATCTGCGACGGTTTGAAGACTAATCCCGATTTCTATAAATTCTGTCCCGATTCCGGCAAACCGCAAAAGTCGGTCGAGGACGAGCATGAGGCCTACCCGGGACTCGATACCTATACGACCGAGGCGCCGTCCAAGTTCCAGTGGAAGGTCTGGGGCTCTTGGGCGCCGACGGTAACAAGCGCCTCCTACCGCCCGGTGGTCGCAGGTGTCGCGGATCTATCCGATAAGCAGTACTGGACCAAACTCCTCAATAACGGGGTTGGAGATGTTGCCCTTTACTACGGCAGTTTGGCCTTCGGGGCGGAAGCAGGCTATGGACAGACGGTCCAGATCAAGAATCAGAATATTTGTAATAACACTACGGCGGGTACCTATACAGCCCAGCAATGCGCCATGGCAATGGTTGGCCAGCCCACTCCGACAAACGCGTGGATCGCCTCCACGACCTTCCAAGTGACCCCTTTGCCCGTTTTGGGAAAAGGCGCGGGCGTCAAGACCGGCGCGCAAATCCTGTTCAGCTATGTGGCGCCTCTTTCCGGTGGCCACTCCAGCGAGATCGCGGTGCCATTTTACCTGGCGCCATCCACTTCACCAATGTCGTTTGTCATTGGCATCCAGCCTACCTGGGACTGGAATACCGATCCCACCGTCGGGAACAAGTTTTCCATTGCGGTGTTCGTCGGAGCCAGACCCCCGCTTATGAAGCCATAGCCTGGAGGGTTGCCGGGGCGGCTAAACCATCGCGGCTTCCTTAGTTTCCCGCCGCCGGCTGTTATACTGAGCATTCATGCTCAGGGTGCGTTTCGCGCCGTCTCCTACAGGGTTTCTGCATATTGGGAGCGCGCGCACTTTCATCTTCAATTGGCTCTATGCCCGCCGTCATGGCGGCACCATGATTTTGCGTATCGACGATACCGATGTCGAGCGCAATACGGCGCAGTCGCTCGAGTCGATTTTCGAGGGGCTGCGGTGGCTCGATCTCGGCTGGGACGAGCAATACCGGCAGTCCGAACGCCTCGCGCTGCATCGCGCCATGGCCGGCGCCATCTTTCAAAAAGGACTGGCGTATCGCGATTTTACTCCGGCCGCGGGCGGCGACGGCGAAAAATCCGGCGTCCAGGGCACCTGGTTGTCTAACCCCGACATGCGCGAACTGCCGCGCGAGGAAAGTGACCGCCGCGCCGCCGCGGGTGAGCCTTTCGCCCTGCGCTTCCGGGTGCCGCGCGGTCCCGAGCGCGAGATTCGCTTCACCGACCTGGTCTATGGCCCGCAGGCCAAGTCTACCGCCGATATTGAGGATTTCGCGCTGCTCCGTTCCGACGGGATGCCGACTTATCACCTGGCCTCCTGCGCCGACGACGTCGACCTCCGCATCAGCCACATCGTGCGCGGCCAGGATCACATCACCAACACCTTCAAACACGTGTTGATTTTCGAGGCCGCCGGCGCCGATCTTCCAGAATTCGCGCACCTGCCCTTGCTGGTGGCGCCGGACAATACCAAGCTCTCGAAGCGCCGCCATGGGCCGGTGGTCAGCGTGACCACCTATCGCGATTCGGGCTTCCTGCCCCACGCCTTCGTCAATTTTTTGTGCCTGGTCGGCTGGTCTCCCAAGAACGATCGCGAACAGCTTACCCGCCAGGAATTGATCGAGCTGTTTTCTTTCGACGGCGTCCATCGCAGCAACGCCGTAGTCAATTTCACCGAAGCAGATCCGTTCGATCCCAAAGCTGTCTGGCTCAACGCCGAAGCCATTCGAGCCCTCGACCCGGCGGAGCTGAGCGCGCTGCTGCTGCCCGTCGTGCGTCAGGCCGGCTTCGCGATCGAGCCCGAGCAGATGGCGCGGATCACGCCTCTGGTGCGCGAGCGCATTCGCCTTTTGAACGATGTGCTCACGGTCGGCGATTTCTTTTTCCGCGAGGAGTTGGCCCCCTACGACGCCGCCGAATTGGTTCCCAAGAAGGGCGACCTGGCGCTGGCGGGGCGCGTCCTGGAAAAGGCCGCCGAAACGCTCGGGGCCACCGCCTTTTCGCACGACGCCCTGGAAACGTCTCTGCGCGCGGCCTCCCAAAGCCTGGGCATCAAGGCCGGCCAGATGTTCGAGCCCATCCGCGTGGCCGTGTGCGGCCGCAAAACCGCCCCGCCGCTGTTTTCCACCCTGGAAGTTCTGGGGCAAGGAACCAGTCTACGCCGCATTCGCCAAGCCATCGACAAGTTACATTCACTGGTTTGAGAAGCCTATGACGCCGTCCAATCCCCCTAGCGGTCCTTCGAATTTCATCCGCGACATCATACTGGAAGATTTGAAGACCAATAAATTTGGAGGCCGGGTACACACCCGGTTCCCACCCGAGCCCAACGGGTATCTGCACATCGGCCATGCCAAGTCGATCTGCCTCAATTTCGGCCTGGCGGCGGAGTTCGGCGGTAAAACCAATCTCCGCTTCGACGATACCAATCCCGAAAAAGAAGAAGTCGAATACGTCGAATCCATCAAGGAAATGGTGCACTGGCTGGGATTCGATTGGGAAGACCGCTGCTTCTACGCCTCCGACTACTTCCAGCAGTTATACGACTGGGCCGTTCAGCTCATTCGAAGCGGGCAGGCCTACGTGTGCGATCTCAATGCCGAACAAGTGCGGCAGTATCGCGGGACGCTCACCGAACCGGGTAAGGCGAGCCCCTTCCGCGATCGCTCCGTGGAAGAAAACCTGGACCTGTTCGAGCGCATGAAGGCCGGCGAATTTTCCGACGGCGCGCGCACCCTGCGGGCCAAAATCGACATGGCGTCGCCCAATCTGAACATGCGCGACCCGATCATGTACCGCATCCTCCACGCCGAGCATCACCGTACCGGAGATAAGTGGTGCGTCTATCCGACTTACGACTACGCCCACGGCCAGTCGGATTCGATCGAGCGAATCACCCATTCCATCTGCACGCTGGAATTCGAGGATCATCGCCCCTTATACGACTGGTTCTGCGACGCCCTCGGCATCTATCATCCGCAGCAGATCGAGTTCGACCGCCTCAACCTGACCTACACGATGATGAGCAAGCGCAGGTTTCTGCAGCTCGTGCGCGACCATCATGTGCGAGGATGGGACGATCCCCGCATGCCCACGCTGGCCGGGATCCGCCGCCGCGGCTACACGCCGGAGGCTATCCGCAATTTCTGCGGCGCCATCGGCGTCTCGAAAACCAACGGCACGCTGGAATTCGCGCTGCTGGAACACCACGTGCGCGAGGATCTCAACAAGCGCGCCGCGCGCGTCATGGCCGTGCTGCGGCCCCTGCGCGTCGTGATCGACAACTATCCCGAGGGCCAGGTGGAGTACATGGAAGCCGTCAACAACCCCGAGGACGCCTCCGCCGGCACGCGTCAGGTGCCCTTTTCCAAAGTACTTTACATCGAGCAGGAGGATTTCCGCGAAGATCCGCCCAAGCAGTATTTCCGCCTCGCGCCCGGCCGCGAAGTGCGCCTCCGCTACGGATATTTCGTCACCTGCCGCAGCGTGCTGAAAGACGATGCCGGCCGCGTCGCCGAGATCCATTGCACCTACGACCCCGCCACTCGCGGCGGCAACGCGCCCGACGGCCGCAAGGTGAAATCGACCATTCACTGGGTCTCCGCCGCGCATGCCCTGGATGCCGAGGTGCGTCTGTACGACAGTCTGTTCACCAAAGAGGATCCCAACGACGTGCCCGAGGGCCAGGATTTCACCGTCAACCTGAATCCCAATTCGCTTGAAGTGGTCACCGGCGCGAAACTCGAACCATCGCTCGCCGGTGTCGAGGCGATGCAGTTCTTCCAGTTCGAGCGCCTGGGCTATTTCTCGGTGGACCCGGACACGACGCCCGAAAAGCCGGTCTTCAACCGCACCGCGCCGCTGCGCGACACATGGGCCAAGATCGAAAAACGGGGGAAGGCCGGCAAGTGATCATTGTCGGTATCGGCGGGATACTCAGCGACTCCGCCGCCGCCCTGTTGCGGGATGGCGAGCTGATAGCCGCGGTGGAGGAATCGAAGCTCGTCCGGCGGGGCAAGAACTGGGACCATCGCGGCCGGCTGCCCGGGAAATCCATCGCCACCTGTCTCGAGTTGGCCGGCGCCAAAGCCGAACAAGTGGATGCCGTGGCCGTGGCGCGGCCCTTGCCGGGCGCGGACTTCTACCTGGAGTTGCGCGCCCTGTTTCCTTCCAGCCGCATCGTAGTGGTGGACCATCACCAGGCGCACGCCGCTTCCGCCTTTTACCCCTCGCCCTTTGACGAAGCGACCGTGCTCACGCTCGACCGCGGCGGCAGCTTCTGTTGCGGCTCGCGCTGGCGGGCTACCGGCGCGCGCATGACGCTGGACCAGGAACAATACGCGCCCGATTCGCTGTGCGAGCTCTACGGCCGCGTCACCGAGCTGCTCGGCTTTGCGGCCAACGAGGACGAGCACAAGGTGCAGTGGCTTTCCACCGCGGGCGACGATCGCTACAAAGAACTTTTCCTCGAAATCCTGAACGTCACCGACGCGGGGCCGCGCATCGACCGCGGTTTTTTCGGCACCGAGCGGCTGGAGCACGGCGGCTTCGGCCCACGCTTTTACGAGCGCCTGGGGATAGACTCCGCCGCCGGCATTGCGGATCCGTTGCGGGCGCATCTGGCGGCCGGCATTCAACGGGCCGTGGAAGAAGCGGCCGTGCGCATGGCCGGCAGCGGACGCAATCTGTGCGTGGCCGGCGGGCTTGCGCTGAACGCGCTGGTGGTGCGCGCGCTGGAAACTTCGGCCAAGTATGAAAACGTCTTCGTGCAGCCGGATGGCGGCAATTCGGGTACGGCCGTCGGCGCGGTGCTCGAAACCTGGCACGGCGCGTACCGCCAGGAAAAGCGCGTTGCACTTGCGACCCTCTGCCTGGGCCCGTCCTTCGCCGCCGAAGATATCAAGCACGCCATCGAAAACTGCAAGCTGCGCTACCAGTACCTGCTGACCGTCGACGAAGTTGTCGCCACCGCGGTCGCCCAGTTGAACGAGCACAAAATCGTGGCCTGGATGCACGGGCGGATGGAACTCGGCTCGCGCGCGCTGGGCAATCGCAGCATTCTGGCGTCGCCGCTCGATCCATATTCCACCGAAAATCTGAACGCGTATATCAAGCACCGCGAGCCGTTCCGCAAGTTTGCCGCCTCGGTGCCGGCCGAACTGGCGTCGCGCTATTTCGAAGTCGGCCCCAATGCCCGCTGGCTGGCGACGGTGGGGCGGGTGCGGCCGGAATGGAAGGAAAAGTTCGCCGCCGCGCTGATGGGCGACGGCCTGGTGCGCGTCCATACGGTGGATCGCGACGAGCATCCGCTCTACTGGCGGCTGCTCCAAGCCGCCGGCGAATCCACCGGACTGCCGGTGGTGTATAACACTTCGTTCAACCTGTTCGGCGAGCCGCTGGTATGCACCCCGCGCGACGCCTTGCGCAGCTTCTATTCTTCCGGCATCGATTCCATGC
>JBEKZL010000221.1:0-12898 GCA_049509915.1 Bryobacteraceae bacterium
AGCAGTTGGCCCAGGATATAGGCGAAAGACTCGCCGTAGAGCATGCCTTCCGGAGGCAAACCGCCGCTGGCGAGGCCGAAACCGGCCCCCGTGGGATTATTGGGAACGCCATAGGCCTGAGCGACCACCTCCGGGTCGCCCATCATGGCGAACTCCTCGTAGAGCCATGCGCCGGTCGCGTCGGCTATATAGCTGCGCAGCGTGTTGCCAAGCGCGCCGGGGGCAACGGCCGCGCTCAACGGCGGATCGTCGGCGGGATCGAGAACCAGCGACATCATGGTCAGCAGACGGGCGTGAGCCAGGTAGTAGTTGTTCGACGCCATTCGGTACGGAAGGTTGTTGGGCAGCAGCGCGAGACTGTTGACGAGGCCGGGCGTGCCGGGGTTATCGCCACCGGTAGTCTCCGCCGTCAGGCAATCGCCGGCCCATGACAGAAAGACCTGCCGGATGGTGGCTTTGTCGGCGGCGCTGAGCACGGGGTAGATCCAATCCACAATCAGGGGCCACTCATGGCCGCTGCCGCTGGCGCGGTTGTAAATCGCGAAGGCGGGGTCGCGGAATGGCAGGCCGGTCGCATGGCCCAGCGCCGCCTGGTTCATGGCGTACATCAGCAGATTTCTGGCCGCCTGCGCATACTGGGCCCGATTGGCGGGGCTGGGATCGATGAGCGAATTCAACGCCAGGATGACGGCGTTTTCTTCGCTCAGAATGCCGGTGTAGCCCTGAGTGTCGCCGAAATCGGGATAAGGATTGGCGGGCGCCGGACTGGTTGCGTTGAGCGCCGCGCCCGGAAACGCGAGACTGTAATTGCCGATCGCGGTCGATAGCGCACCGCTCTGTCCCTGGTAAGCCGGATTGCCGGCAACCGCCCAAGCCTGCAAATGGGGTAGATCCTGCGGCGTAATCCACAGTCTCGGATGCGTCGTCACCGGGAATGGAACCGGTGCGGGCGCGAAGAAGCTGGCGGTGACCGTGGTATTCGCCTGCGGCATGGCGATGGTGGTGGCTGGCTGGTTGGGGTTGGCCAGACCTGGTCCGGTCCAGACCTGGAAGTATTGCCCGGCCGGAGGAGCGTTGGCGGAGATCGGCACAACCGCGCCGGCGGCGTAGTTGCCGCTGCCCGTGCCGTTAACAACGGTGAGGGTGTAAGTGGGCTGGCTGAAATCCGCCGTGACCGTGACGGGGGCGGCCGGCATGGTGAGGGTGGTCGTCGACGAGGCGGGGCTCGCGACCGTCGCGCCGGTCCAGCCGAGGAACGACTGTCCGGCGGGCGGAATATTCGCGACGATCGTGACGACCGCTCCCGCAACGTAGTTTCCGCTTCCCTGACCGCCTACAACGGTCAACGTATAGATGGGGCCGGCGGCGAAATTGGCCGTCACCGTAGTGTTGCCGGCCGGCATCGTCAAAGTGGTGGTGGTAGCGTTGGCGTTGGACACGCTGGCGCCCGTCCAGCCCGCGAACGATTCTCCCGCGGGAGGCGGGTTCGCGCCGATCGTCACCGCCGTGCCGGCCGTGTAGGACCCGCCGCCGGTACCGTTCACGACCGTCAACGTATAAGTGGGCGGTCCAGACACCGGAACTGTCACCGCGTTACTGATCTTCCCGGCACTATGTATCGTGAAGGTGGCGGACGCAGTCCCAGGCGCCGTATAGACGCTCGTGGTGAGAGTATTGGCCGAGGGCTGCTGAGTGACATACTGTACGCCGCTGTCCCAAATGAGGGAACTCGAGGTGAAGCCGGTGCCGGTGATCGCGACCGCGATAGTTCCGGTGGGCAGCGGGTTCGGAGACACGGAAGCGATCGCCAGCCCGGCGGCCGCGGTGAACTGAGCCGTAACGGTGGTGTTGGCGGCCGGCATGGTCAGTGTGGTGGCGGAGGAGTTGGAGTTGGCCACGGCGGCCCCGGACCAGCTTTGGAATTGCTGCCCCGACGGCATAGTAGCGGCGATGTTCACGACCGTACCGGCGGCGTAGCTGCCGCTGCCCGTC
Organism: Bryobacteraceae bacterium; assembly: GCA_049509915.1. Lineage (GTDB taxonomy): Bacteria > Acidobacteriota > Terriglobia > Bryobacterales > Bryobacteraceae > JBEKYD01. The sequence continues at coordinate 1,993 of JBEKZL010000221.1, forward strand.
CCGTTCACGACAGTAAGAGCATATGTCGCCCCAGCGGCGCTGCCGACCGGCACAACAACCGCGTTGCTGATTGTCCCGGAGCCGTGTACCGTGAACGTGGCGGACGACGTGCCAGGCGCGGTATAGACGCTGGTGGTGAGAGTATTGGGCGAGGGCCGCTGAGTCACATACTGCACGCCGCTGTCCCAGATGAGGGAACTCGAGGTGAAGCCGGTACCGGTGATCGTGACGCCAACGGTGCCGGTAGGCAGCGGATTCGGCGAAACGGAAGTAATCACCGGCGGCGGCGGCGCGATCGAGACATAGGCGCTAGCCGAGTATTTGCTGCCGTTGGTGCCCGTGGCTACCGCCGTAATCGACTGCGGATTCTGGGCCGGAATGGCGGTGGGCGCAGTGTACAGACCACCTGTCAGACCGGTCGAGATGGTGCCGGTGGCGGTACTGCCTCCCTGCACGGAAGCCACCTCCCACTTTAGGCTCGATATCGTAAAGCCATTAGCCGTGGCGGCGAACTGCAGCGTTCCGCCCACGGTGACGGATGGATTATTGGATGGCGTGATGCCCAGGCTCTGTGCGAATGCCAGCGAACCGCCGATCGACAGGAGGGTGACTAACGGCCACCGGCGAAACAAGCTGGTTGACTGAGAAGGTGTGACATGCGCCCTGGCCGCGATGCCTGTAACTACGTTCTTGGTGTGCTCCATTTTTGTCCTCCGTCCCGCGGCTTTAATTATCCGCTGTCGAACGGCTCGGCGACAGAGATATTCGCGAGACGGCTCCGTTTTAGGGTCATAAAAGGGAATGTCTGCGATTCCTGCCCTACGCGGATTTCCGTTGTGGTCCCTTGAGCTAACTGGTACTAGAGTTGCCGCCCGGGGAATTATAAGAATATGCCGGAGCTGAAGCCAGACCACTTATGCCGGCTGGGCGGAGGTCTCTCAAACTCCCGCGTATTCCCGTTCGATTTCTTCCAGCGTTTTGCCTTTGGTCTCGGAGACTTTGAGCAGCACGAAGACGAAGCCCGCGAGGCAAATCCCCGCGTACAGCCAGAAGGTTCTGGCCGGGCCCAACGCCCGATTCAGAATCGGGAATGTGAAGGTGAGCACGAAACAGGCGATCCAGAGCGCGGAAACCGAAATCGAGACGGCGGCGCCTCGAATGCGGTTCGGGAAGATCTCTGAAATCAGCACCCAGGTCACCGGCGCCAGCGACATGCCGTAACAGCCGATCGTCGCCAAGGTGCAGATCAGCACGGGCAGGCCTTTCAATCCGAAGAAGTAAGAGAACCCGAGCAGGGTATGGCAAAGGGCAATGCCGCCGCACCCGGCCAGCATCAGCACGCGCCGGCCCAAACGGTCCACGAAGGCCAGCGCCACAAAGGTGAACACCAGGTTGATGGCGCCGGTGACGACGATGTTGAACATGATGTCGCTCACGCCATAGCCCGCGTTGCGGTAGATTTCTTCGGCGTAGTTGAAGATGACGTTGATGCCGCTCCATTGCTGCAACACCGCCAGGAAAACGCCGATGCCGAGCAGCTTGACGACGCCGGGGGTCAGCAGCTCGGCCCAGCGGCTGCCGGTCTGGTGCGCTTCGGCGGCCAGCACTTCGGTCAGCTCCCGATCGGCATATTCGCCGCCACCGATGCACTCGAGCGTCCGGCGCGCCCGCTCCTTCCGTCCGCGCGTCGCCAGCCATCGCGGGCTTTCCGGAATCGCCAGCGCACCGGCCAGGAAAACCACCGCGGGGACAGCCACCGCGGTGAACATCCAGCGCCAGCCGAACTGCCCGTTCCAGGATTGCCGGATCATTTCCGCGGTGGCTCCGGCATCGACCGGCCGGGCGATGATCCAGTTAACGATCTGCGCCGACAGAATGCCCACGACGATGGTCATCTGGTTCATGGCCACCATGCGGCCCCGCCACGGCGCCGGGCTGATTTCGGCGATATACACAGGCGAGACATTGGAAGCGATGCCGATGGCAACGCCACCGGCGATCCTCCACACCACGAAGCCGGTGAAGGTTTGCGCCCAACCCGTCGCCACCGATGAAACCGCGAACAACAGCGCCGCTCCGATCAGCAGTTTCTTTCGCCCGAACCGGTCCGCGCCCGCTCCCGACAATATGGAGCCGGCCAGGCAACCAAGCAGCGCGCAACTGTTGGCCCAGCCGACGACCTGCTCCGATTCGAGGCGGAAGAACTTTTCGTAAAAAGGCTTGGCGCCGCCGATGACTACCCAATCGTAGCCAAACAGCAGGCCGCCCAGCGCCGCCACCGTGGCCAGCAGCCAGACGTAGCGGGCATGATAATGTTCGTGCATGTTCCCCCAATGCTAACTCACCGCAGTCGTGTGTTAGCGTAATGGTGGCGAACGCCAGAGGCCGAACTCAGACCATGGAAATTGCGGGAGCCGGATGTGTTGACGGTTTCCGCGCGGCCGGCAGCGGTGTGGCTGGAGCAGTGACGAACTTAATATCGAGAGGAACCAATGCTGAAGAATCTGGACCCTATTCTGAGCCCGGAGTTGCTGATGGTGCTCGCCGCCATGGGTCATGGCGATGAGGTAGCAATCGTGGACGCGAATTACCCGGCGGTGACCATGGCGCGCAGGCTGGTGCGGCTGGACGCGGTGGGCGCGACGCGCGTGCTCGAAGCGGTGCTGAGCCTGCTGCCGCTGGATGAGTTCGTCGAGTCGCCGGTCGCCGTGATGCAGGTGGTGGGCGAGCCGGACACGGTCCCGGAGACGGTGCGGGAATTCCAGCAGGCGGTGGATCGCGCCGAGGCGAAGCGAATCAAGATCACTGCCATCGAGAGGTTCGATTTCTACGAACGGTCGCGCGCCGCCTTCGCCATTGTCGTCACCGGCGAAACGCGGCTCTATGGCAATGTACTGTTGAAAAAGGGCGTCATTCGCCCGTAGGTTGCAATCATGCGACGCCGAACGTTCTGCACCAATCTTGCTGCTGCCTCCCTTGGAACGTTGCTTCCGGGAGCCGTGCGTGCCTTCCAGGAACCTGAACCGGGGCCTCCGGATAATGACGTCAAGCGTGTCCTGGTGATGTTCAAGTGTCACCTGGATGTGGGATTCATCGATACCCAGGCTAACGTAGTGCGCAAGTATTTCGACGAATACTTCCCACGGGCCATCGAAACCGCGGCCGGGATGCGGCAGGCGGGCGGCGACCGGTACGTCTGGACCACCGGCTCGTGGCTGGCTCACGAGTACCTCGACAAGGCCGCCGCCGGGCCGCGCCAGCGCATGGAGCAGGCCATTGCGGATGGCGACATCGCCTGGCACGCGCTGCCGTTCTCCTGGCAGACCGAGCTGATGGACCAATCGATGATCGCCGCGGCTTTAGGACTGGCCGGCGCGCTCGACCGCCGTTTCGGACGCACCACCACGGGAGCGAAAATGACCGACGTGCCCGGGCATACGCGCGCCATTGTCGGGCCGCTGGCTGAGCACGGCATCAAGCTGCTCGACATCGGCGTGAACGCGGCCAGTACACCGCCCGACGTGCCGCCGCTGTTCGCCTGGAACTCCCAGGGCCGGTCGCTAATCATGATGTACCACCATCACGATTACGGCGGCGTGGTGAAGGTGCCGGGGTCGGATCTCGCCATCGATATCGAGGTTCGCGGCGATAACAGCGGTCCGCATTCGCTCGACGAAATTCACGAAATCTACGCCGGGTTGCGGAAGCGCTTCCCCAATGCCCAGGTGGCCGCGTCCAATCTATCCGCCATTGCCGATGCGATCGAGCCCTATCGCGGCGGCTTGCCGGTAGTGACCGAGGAGATCGGCGATACCTGGATTTATGGCGCTTCCAGCGACCCGGTCAAGCTGGCCCGTTACCGGGAAATCGCCCGGCTTCGCAACCAGTGGATTGCGAAACGGAAATTGCAGGCGGGCGACGCTATCGATCTGGCATTCCTGAGCCGCTTTCTGCTGGAAGTGGAGCACACCTGGGGCACCGATACCAAGACCTGGCTCGATTTCGACCACTACACGCCGGCGGACCTGGCTAAAATGCTCGATCAGCCCAAGTACAAAGTAGTGCGGCACAGTTGGGACGAGAAACGCCAGGACCTGACCGACGCGATAGCGAGCTTGCCCGCGGCGCTGCGGAGCCAGGCTGCCGCGCGGGTGGCTGGCCTCAAGCCCGTGGTTCCCGCGATGGCGGGATTGCAGACGCATGCGCCGGCCGAGCCGATCGAGACCAGCCATTTTACGATCGCGCTCGATCCCGCAACCGGCGCCATCCGAAGCCTGCGCAGCAAGGCAACCGGGCGCGATTGGGCCGCACCCAGCCAGCCGCTCGCCCTGTTTTCTTATCAGACGCTCTCGAAGGCCGATTACGACCGCTTCTTCAAGGAATATCTGAAGAGCGATGCCGATTGGGCGCCCAAGGACTTCGGCAAACCGAACATCGAACGATTCGGCGCCGAGAGCCGCACCTGGCTGCCGTCAATTTCCGAATGCCGGCACGGCGCCGGCGCGGCCGGTCACCGGATCGTGGCGCAACTCAAGATTGGCGATGCCGCGGCCGAGAAGGCGGGGCGGGTCGCCTGGCCGAAACGGATGGTTCTGGAGCTGACACTGCCCGACGCCGAGCCGGTCGTCGAGATTAACTTCTCCTGGTTCGGCAAGGCGTCGAACCGAATGCCCGAGGCGCTCTGGCTCAGCTTCCAGCCTTCGGCTTCCGATCCGCGCGGCTGGGTGCTGGATAAGTCCGGCGTGCCGCTTTCCCCGTTCGATGTGGTAACCGGAGGCAACCGCGCCATGCACGCTGTCCTGGGAGGAGTGCGCTACCAGGGACCCGAAGGCAGATTCGCCATCGAAACCCTGGACGCACCGGTGGTCGCCCTGGGCGAGAAACTGCCAGTGTATTTTTCCCGGGACCAGCCCGCCCTCGAACGGGGTCTGCATTTCAACCTTTACAACAACGGCTGGGGAACCAATTACATCCAGTGGTTCGGCGAAGACATGCGCTTCCGCTTCCGGCTGCGCGGGTGAAGCACTTACCCTCGGAATTACAGTGAGGTATTCGGTGGGACAGGCCTCCCGGCCTGTCGTAGCCGCGAAGCGGCTCCTTCGAGCCGGCGACAGGCCGGGAGGCCTGTCCCACTCTGCAGCATAATAGGTCTTGCGTTACTCTCGCGCTGCATACCAGTCCAACACCCGTAAGGCGCGGAGTGTGTTCCACCGGCTGGGGTGGCCCACGCACTCGTCCGTCTCGACCGGCATCTTGCCAGGGTACTGGGTCTCGAGCGGCCATCTGCCTTCGTGGTCGTGCTTCGATGCGACCAGGTCAATCGCCTCGCCGAGCCGCTCGTCCGGCGCGCCGCCGGCGCGGCGGAAGTACTCGAGCCCCCGCAGTACGTCGTAATGCCACCACGTGGGGAAGGCGAAACGCGTCCACGCAGCGCCGCCCTTGCGGTCTCGCTCGATTGCCTCGCCGGTCGACTTCCGGCGGAAGAGGCGGCGCTCGAGCAGGTACTCCTGCCCACGGAGACGGGCCGCGGTTGCCTCCGGGCTGCCCCCGGCGGCCTGTTCGTATTCGAGCAGGGCTTCGAGGACGCAGATGGTGGTGTTGAACGACGACCGCGTCGAGCCGTTTTCAGCCTCGCAGTTCCAACCGCCATCGGGCAGTTGCCCGACGAGTATCCGGTCGACAAGACCCCGAACGTCCTGGCCGAAGTAGGCGCCGGCCGCCGCGACCTGCCCGTTGATACAGGGCTCGACCTCGCCTTCAAAGAAGGCATGGCCGTCACATTCCCGCGGGCCGCATCCCAGCCACGTCACCCGTTCGCGGACAAGGCCAACCGCGCGGCGCGCCTGGTCGCTCGAGGGATCGAGGCCCATATTCCGCAACAGCATCAGGACGTGCATCGTCGAGTTCCAACCGCGGTTCCAGGCCGCGCCGCCCCATCGCCCGTCGGCCCCCTGGAGGACCAGCAGCCGCGCGCCCGCGCCCTCGGCCGCGACCCTCGCACGCTCGGCCCTAATCTCGTCCACGGATGCATCGGTCAGGTCGCGCATCACCTGCCAGCGGATCGAAGGGTCGGAATCGAGCAGCCAGCGCATGACGGAACGTCTTGAGGTTGAGGCTTCCGGTTTGGACGGATTACCCGCCATCTGCGATGTTCCCTTTTGAATGACATCTTAGCGCGGCCCGACCGGCGCCTGTCAGGAAATAGCAATGCCATTCGGACGTGGCGTAGGCACTCGTGCGTGCCGAGTCGGCACTGTTGCCGACAACTCGGCCTACCATACGCCCGCGGGTGTCGAGAGAGTCTCGACACGGCACACACGAGCGCGAACGCCACGTCGCTAAGCACCCCAACGAGTGCGACTCGCAACCACAGAAAAGCTGCCGGCGTATAATGAATCAGGCCGGGGGGTCCGAAATGGAAACTCCGGTCAGGACCGGGACGATGAAGACCGCGTGGCCCGTTTTGCTGTGCGCGTTCCCGCTTGCATTCCTCCCGAGCAGCGGCGCACAAACCGTCACCATCGAAAAGGGCGGCTTGGGGCGCACCTTTGATGGTCTCGGCGCAATCAGCGGCGGAGGCGGCAACTCCCGCCTCTTGATCGATTACCCGGAGCCGAACCGCAGCCAGATCCTGGACTACCTCTTCAAGCCCAACTACGGCGCGTCGCTGCAGATCCTCAAAGTCGAAATCGGCGGCGACGCCAACTCGACCAGCGGTGCCGAGCCCAGCCACATGCACTCGGCGAGTGACGAGAATTACTACCGCGGCTACGAATGGTGGCTGATGGAACAAGCCAAGGCGCGAAACCCAGACATCAAGCTGGTGGCGCTCGAGTGGACCGCTCCCGGCTGGATTGGAGGGGGCTCGAATTTCTGGTCGGAGGACAATGTGGACTACATCGTGAAGTGGATCGCGGGCGCGAAGACGGACCACAATCTCAACATCGATTATGTCGGCGGGTGGAACGAATGCTATACCGGGTGGGATCTCGGGTGGTTCCAGAGTCTGAAGGCCGCGCTTGCGGCGAACGGGTTATCCACGCAGATTATCGGCCCCGACGAGTACTACGCCCACCTGACACCTTCCGCGCAGGCCACTATATCGGCTCCGAGTTTTTACGCAAACATCGACGTTCCCGCTGCGCACTACCCTTGCGATTTCGGCAACATCGTGCAGTGCACCGATTTTCAGATGGTCTCCGGTCTCGGCAAGCCCATGTGGGCTTCGGAAAGCAACGGAGAGTCCGCCGCCAATATCGCCAGGGCGACCAACCTGGAGTACATAGACGGAGGGATCACGGCTTCGATCGTCTGGCCTCTGATCGGCGCTACATATTGGAATTTTCCGTATTCGAGCTACGGGCTGATCCTGGCCGAAGAACCCTGGTCGGGAAACTACCTCGTCGGCCCGGGTGTATGGGCGATGGCGCATACCACTCAGTTCGTCGCACCCGGCTGGCAATACATCGACAGCGCCGTCGGGCGCACCGCTGGAGACACCGGGTCCTATGTCGCGCTATTGTCGCCCAACGGGAGCGACTACAGCATCGTCATCGAAACGGCTTACGCCACCAGGAGCCAGATCTTCAGCTTCATCGTGACGGCCGGCCTTGCGACCGGTCCGGTGCATGTCTGGTCCACCAACCTGGATTCGGCAAACCCGGATGACTGGTTTGTGCAGGCGCAGGATATGGCGCCGGTGAACGGTTTGTACTCGGTGACCTTGCAGCCCGGCTTTCTCTATAGCATCACGACCACCACGGGACAGGGCAAAGGGAGTGCGCCCGCGGCCGTTTGCCAGCCCGACGTGGAGTGCTCGCCGCACTTACCGTATTCGGACAGCTTCGAGGAATATAACATCGGCCAGGAAGCCCGGCTGTTCGCGGACGTGAACGGGGCCTTCGAGATTGCGCCGTGCGGCGGCCGAACGGGCCAGTGTCTGCGGCAGATGGCGGCGGTGCAGCCGTATTTCTGGTGGGTAACTCCTGCGCTGCGCAAGGCCAGCAATCCTTACACGCTGATGGGAGATGTGAACTGGACTAACTACCGGGTAAGCGCCGACATCCTGCTGGAGCAAACGGGCGCTGTCCAACTCCTGGGCCGCGTCGGCGATCAATCGCCGGACGATCCCTCGTGCCTGCAGTCCTACTACGTGCAAGTCTCAGATCAGGGGAACTGGGCTATCGTGCGCGAGGATATCGACGGCACAACTACAAACCTGGCCTCCGGATCGGTTGCGCCGCTCGGCACAAACACCTGGCATGAGCTGGCGCTCACCTTTCTGGGGACGACAATCCGCGCTGAGCTTGACCGGCACGTGCTCGGAACCGCGGACGACTCAGGCTACATGTCTGGGCAGATAGGGTTCGGCGTCAACGGCTGGATCAACGCCCAATTCGACAACTTGATGGTCACGTCTCCCCTGGCGCTAAGGCGGCCCGTGCGACCGATGTGATTGCGTCGCTCGCGGCGGGCCGCAGGCAACCGTATGGTGGGCACTAAGGACAAGCTCCTTGGATCGTCGAGCTCTAACGGGTCGGGCTTCAACGGGTCGCTTACTTCGAAGGCAAGTACGAATCGTCGCCTTTGATCCAGTCCTCGCGAATGGGCGAGAACAGTTCCATAATGACGGTGTTTTCCAGGGCCAGGTTGCTGTGCGGGACATCCGGCGGCACGTGGACCATTTCGCCAGCCTTGAGCACCTATTCCTCGCGCCCACGGCCATACGGACTGCGCCTTTTTCGACGATGTTGACTTGATCGTTGGCGTGGTGGTGCGACGCTACCTTGTTGCCTTTATCGAAACGAAAGTACGCCACGGTGATGGAGGCGCCGTGAAGGGACCTGCGGCCGGCGAACGGGTTCCCCCCATCGTTTAGGCACCCCAACGGCTGGGACCGTTGGCGCGGAAAGCCCCTACCAATCTGGCGTCGGGCGTGCTAATCTCTGTCCTATTATGAGCGAGAGTCCACTCGAAGCTTCCCCCATTAGGGCGCGAGTCCGGTCCGGCAGCCGGTTTCTGCCGCTGGCGTTGGCAGCTCTGCTGGCCTGGTCGCCGGCATCCGCCGCCAGCCGGCTGGATCCGGCCGAAAAGGAGACCCTCGAACAAACACCCGGCGTCGTGCTGGTGGTGGTGACCTACCAGATCACGGCGACGTTCCAGATCAAGGACGAGGCGCAGAAGCTGGAGCTGCCGTACACCGTCTTTGGAACCGGTTTCATCTACCGCCCCGACGGTTACGTGATTACCAACGGCCACGTGGTGGCGGACGCGAACATGAAGGACGCCCAGGCGCAGGCCGCCCTGCAGGAAAGCATCCGGCAAGCCGTTCTGATCGAGAGGCTGGTGCCCGCCTTCGAAAAGGCCACCCAGCGCGACTTGAGCGGGCACGAGGACGAGCTGGCCCGGGCCATCAACCTGCACATGAGCTACAGCGTGCCGGTGTTAAAGGTTTACCTCGCCAACAAGACCGGATTCAACGGCGAAATCAAGGCTTACAGCGATCCCGTCACGAAGGGCGGCAAGGACGTGAGCATCGTCAAGATCGACGGCAACAACCTGCCGACGGTGCGGCTGGGCGATTCCAATAAGGTCCACATTCAAGAGGCGATGCGCGTGATCGGCTACCCGGGCGCGGCTTCGCCGCTGGGCCTGAGCCTGATCGGCATGGAGTCGCTGTTCGTGCCCACCGTCACCAACGGGCACGTCTCGGCGGTGAAGATGGACTTCAAGGGCCAGCCTGTGATTCAGTCCGACGCGGCCATCACCCACGGCAACAGCGGCGGTCCGGCGTTCAATGCCGCTGGCGAGGTGATCGGGATTGCCACCTTCGGGCCGGAAGTGGCGGGCCTGAACTTCTTCGTACCCATCAACACGGCCATCGAGTTCGTCAACCAGGTGGGAGCCAAACCCGAACAGGGGCTTTTCGACAGCCTGTGGAAGGAGGCGCTCGACACCTACGATGCGGGCAAGTGCGAGACGTCCAAGAAAAAACTGGACGACGTGCTGCGCATCATGCCGAACGAGCCGGATGCCACCCGCCTGTTTTCGGCGGCTGAAGCGTGCGCCGTCGACGAAGGGCCGGTGGGCCGCATGATGGAGAACGCCGGGTACGTTATGTGGTGCCTGGGCGGGCTGCTGGTGTTGCTGCTGGCGGCGGCGCTGCTGATGATGCGCGGCAAGCGGACGGCGCCCGCGATGGCGACGGCGGGTGGGGCGCCAAAGGTGGAGTTCCAGCCCCAGCCCGCGCTGCCTCCGGCGGCCGAGCGCTCCTTCGGCACCATCCAGGTGACCGCCGGATCGCTTTCGGGACGCCGCTTCCCGGTCACCAAGGCCGGCCTGCTGCTGGGCCGGGACGGGGCCAAGTGCCAGGTGGTGTTTACCGAGGACGTGGTTTCCGGCGAGCACGCCTGGATCGTACCGTTGGATAATGGCGTGGTGGTGATCGATCGCGGATCGAGCATGGAATGGCTAAGTTTTGTGCGAACGGGCATCAGATGGAGGATTCCTGGGAGATCTGCCCTTACTGCCAGAAAACGGGGTTTGCGGGGGTAGCGGCCGGTAGCGCCGGCGCGGCGAAAACCCGCCTGGAAACCGCGCCGCCACCTCCAGTTGCGGCGGGATCGGCGCCGGCGGGCGGCCGCAAAACGGTGCTGCTGTCGGAGATGCGGAAGGCGCCGGTGGTGGGCTGGTTCGTGGCCATGAGCGGCGAACAGAAGGGCGAGGATTTCCGCGTGCGCGACGGCCAGAACATCCTCGGTTCCTCGCCGGACTGCGACATTGTGATTCGCGACGTCACCGTGTCGGGACATCACGCCAGCATCCGCCACAAGGAAGAGAGGTTCATTCTGACCGATCTCGATTCCACCAACGGAACGTTCCTGAACCAGAGCGCGGAATCGGTTGC
>JBEKZL010000222.1:0-12423 GCA_049509915.1 Bryobacteraceae bacterium
TCCGGCCAGATCGACGTGCTGGTGGTGGATTCGGTGGCGGCGCTGGTGCCCAAGGCCGAACTGGACGGAGAAATGGGCGACAGCCACATGGGCGTGCAGGCGCGCCTGATGTCGCAGGCCCTGCGGAAACTTACCGGCGTGGTTTCGAAATCGCGCACCTGCCTGATCTTCATCAACCAGATCCGCGAAAAGATCGGCGTCATGTTCGGCAATCCCGAAACCACTACGGGAGGCCGCGCGCTCAAGTTCTACGCCACAGTCCGGCTGGATATCCGGCGCATCGCCGCCATCAAGGACGGAGAGGCCGTGGTGGGCAACCGCACCAAGGTGAAGGTGGTCAAGAACAAAGTGGCCTCGCCGTTCCGCGAAGCCGAGTTCGACATCATCTATGGCGAGGGCGTTTCGAAGGAGGGCGACCTGCTGGACCTGGGCGCGGCTCAGAATCTGATAGAAAAAAGCGGCTCCTGGTACAGCTACAAAGGCGAGCGCATCGGCCAGGGGCGCGAGAACGCCCGCCAGTTCCTGAAAGACAACCCCGACATCCGCCAGTCCGTGGACACCGAGTTGCGGAAAGTGCTGGGGCTGATCAAACCCGAGCCGGCGACGGCCGAAGCGCCGCCGGTTCCGCCGCCCAATTCCACGGCCAAGGCCGCCGCTCCGGCTCGCCGCTAGTTCGACCGGTCAGGCATCCGCGGTCGGCTTTCAGCTAAGCCGCCGCGGTCCAAGCTGACCCTGATTGCCGACCGCTGGCCGCTGCAGGCTTTTCGTGGCTACCGAAGACGATCGCCGGCGTACGATTCAGCGCAAGCTGGCTGCGATGTCCCTGCGCGTCCTCGATACGCTGCCAACCGGTTTCGCCGTCCTCGACCAGGCTCTGGGCGGCGGCTTGCCCCGGGGCGGAATCGTGGAGATTTTCGGACCGCCCTCGAGCGGCAAGACCACCCTTTCGGTAGCCATTGCCGCCAATCTCGAACAGCGCGGCGGTAGAGCGGCCTGGATCGACGCCGAGCACTCCTTTGACCCGGCTTTGCCCGGCCGGTGGGGAATCTCGCTCGTCCGCCTGCCCGTGGTCCGGCCCGAATCCGCCGAGCAGGCCTTCGCCATGGCGCTGTCGCTGGTCGGTTCCGGCGCCATCGATTTACTGGTGGTCGATTCTGCCGCCGCGCTGGTGCCTTCCCTCGAGCTCGAAACCGGCATCGGCGCCAGCGGCCCGGGACTGCAAGGCCGCGTGCTGGCCGCCGGCCTGCGCCAACTGGCCCGCCAAACCGCCAAAACAAGTTGCGTCGTTTTGTTTTTGAACCAAATCCGCTTCCGTGCGTCCGACCGGGGCTCGGAGGAGACCAGCGCGGGCGGTCCCGCGCTCAAGGCCCACGCCACCACACGCATTTCGCTTGAGGCCGGCCGCGCCGGCACGGTGCGCTTCCTGGTGCTGAAAAACAAGGCTGGCGGAGCGCTCGCCGACGGTTCCCTCTCGTTTCCGGGATCCGGGAATGCGTAAAACGCCCGTGAATCGGGCATTTCAGCAACACCTGCGCAAAAAAAGCTCGGAAAACCGGGCCTTTTCGATGGTTTTCCCCTTTACAACCCTATGACGTTCCCTTATGATTGAAATCGAATCGCGGCCCGCGCCCATTAGCTCTTCGAGCGCGGGGGCCCTGAACATCGATGGAAACGCATTTGGGAGAATCACAAGGAGAATTATGGCGACTACTAGATTGACTCAGACGCAACTGGTCAAACTGCTCGCGGAACATACCGAAACGACTAACAAAATCGCAAAGGCCTTCCTGGAGCACCTGTCCAGCGTGGCCGTCACTGAAGTGAAAAAGAACGGCGTATTTGTGCTGCCCGGATTGGGACGGCTCGTGCGCCAGGAACGCAAAGCCCGCATGGGACGCAACCCCGCAACCGGCGAGTCCATCAAGATCCCGGCTAAGAAGGTGGTGAAGTTCCGCGTGGCCAAAGCGGCCAAGGATGCCATCGTTCCGCCCAAGAAGGCAAAGTAATCGGGTTTCTCCACACACGAAACCCCGCGATGCTCGTGCGGCACCGCGGGGTTTTTTCTTGTCCGCCGGAAAATTGGAAGCCGAAGGAAGCCGGCTCTTAGAGTGCGAGCGGCCCCGAAGCCCGTATTACTTCTTCGATTCGACCTTTTCTTCTTCCTTCTTGGGTTCTTCGTCGCTCCTCATCGCAGTCTTGAAGTTACGAATCCCTTCGCCGAGCCCTTTGCCCAGCTCGCCGACCTTCTTGCCGCCAAATAGCAGGACGGCAAGGGCCGCGATTACCAGTACTTCGGGAAGCCCCAAACCAAGGGGTCCAGCGGTTAAAACGGGCTGCATGATTGGCCTCCTTACGCCTCACCATTGTAGCCGATTACCGTGCCCCGCATCATAACGGCCCTCCCTTTGGAATATGCCCGGCCGCTCTTCCCTCCAGCCGCGCGGGGCGAGCCGGCGCAAACTTCAGCCAATTCGCGTACGTCTCAAAAGGTAGGCCACCGAGCGCGCTTCCATCGCCCATAATGAACTAAGAAGCCCCAATACCGAGTCCTTCTCAAAATGGCTACCAACCAAGCGCAGTCTCCCCTCGCCCAAACCGGTCCCGCCGAAAGCCGCGCGGCCAGGCTGATTCGCGACATTTTCGCCTCCGGCCGGCCGCTTACCTACATCCGATCCTCCGAAGAGCAGCGGGTGCGCCGCGTGCTGCGGGAGGTTTCCCTGCGGCTCGCTCCCGAGCCGACCCCGGTGTGGGAATGGAGTCTCACCGAGGGCATGAGCCGCGACGGCGCCGCCGAGCCCGACACGTTGGCGCCACGCGCCGCTCTGGATTTCATCGCCGCGCATTCCGGCAGCGCCATTTTCCACCTTAAGGATTTCCACGAACCGCTTCGCGACTCCATGGAAATCCGCCGGCGCCTGCGCGACGTCTACGAAGCTTGCACCGATCGCCGCAAGTACGTGGTGATGACTTCGCCGGTACGGTTTCTGCCCGAAGAGGTCGAGCGAAGCGTCATTTTCGTCGAGCTCCGCCCGCCCGACGTAACCGAACTCTCGGCTTTCCTGCGCGAAGAAACCGCCGACATCGCCCCGCCCGCCCCGGTCATCCACTCGCTTGCCTCCGCGCTGCAGGGCCTCACCCTCGATGAAGCCCGCTACGCCCTCCGCCGTGCGCTGGCGGCTAGCCCCCAACTCGGCCCGGAAGCCTTGCAGGCAGTCGCCGAGGAGAAACGCCTGCTGGTCAATCGCACCGGGTTCATCGAATTCGTGGCCGAGCCCACCAGCCTGGGCGAGATCGGCGGTCTCCAGGGTTTGAAGAAGTGGCTCCTGGAGCGCCGCAAGCTCTTTCAGATGCGCGAAGAGATCGATTCGGAAATCGTTCCCAAGGGCGTGCTCCTGATGGGGATTCCCGGCTGCGGCAAGAGCCTTTCGGTGAAAGCCATCGCCTCCAGTTTCAGCCTCCCGCTCTACCGCATCGACATGATCGAGATCTTCTCCGGCAGGCACGGCAAGCCGGAGGGCGCGTTCGTGCAGGCCTGCCGCATGATGGAGGAGATGGCGCCGGCCGTGCTCTGGTTCGACGAAATCGAAATGGGCATCACCTCGACGGAAACCGGCGGCGAGCAGGGGCGCATCTTCGCCTTCTTCCTCACCTGGATGCAGGAAAAAACCCGCGGCCTGTTCGTCGCCGCCACCGCCAACCGCATCGATCTGCTCCCCGCCGAAATGATCCGCAAGGGCCGTTTCGACGAGGTCTTCTTTGTCGACCTCCCTCTGGACGACGAGCGCATCGAGATCTTCAAAATCCACCTCAGCCGCCGCGGCGTCGATCCCGCCGCCTTCGACCTGAAACAGTTGGTCGCCTTCACCACCGGCTGGGCTGGCGCCGAAGTGGAGCAGTGCGTGGTGTCCGCCATCACCGAGGCGCGCCTGCAGGGCCGCCAGATCGGCGAACAGGACCTCATCGACACAGCCGTCCGCACCGTCCCCTTGTCCCGCACCATGAAGGAGCAGATCCACCACATTCGCGGCTGGGCCTTCGAGCGCGCCGTTCGCGCCTCGCCGAACCCGCTGGGCAGATAATCAAGGCTTTCGCCTTCGGTACGAGCTTTCTTTTCTCCGGGGCTTTGCATATAATCGAAAACTCGGGAGAAGGCCCCGCTCCGCGATGTCAGACCGTCGGCGCGTTCTATTTTCGATCCATGGGATTCGAACCGAGGGAGAGTGGCAAGAAGCCTTCCAGGACGTGTTCGAGCCGCACTTTCGGTTTGTGTCGTTTAAATATGGCGAGTTTCGCCATCCCATCGGAGCCGTTTTCTGGCTGGCGTTGGAACTCTGGGTGATTCTGGCCGGTGGCGCCGCGGCCCTCCTGGCCTGGCGATTTCATTGGCTTCACGGCCTGCGAGCCTGGGCAATTGCCTTCCTGACCTGGCTGCTGCTATGCATGGTTGCCAGCATACTGGCGAATCTTCGCCGCAACCGCGTCGTCAAGAACTTCATCACCGAAGTCGATCGCCAGGTCAAGTACGAGCGCGATCCCCACGTGGTCGCGCATAGCCTGGGGTCTTTCATCGTCGGCCGCGTGCTGCAAAGATACCCGGAAAGAAACTTCTCCGATATCATTCTCATGGGCTGTGTCCTCGGCAGGAAGTATGCATGGCGGAAGATCGCTCACCGCTTCGAGATGGTCCGCAACGAGGTTTCCGGCCGGGATTGGGTCTCCGCCGTCGCGGTGTGTTTGAAAGCGTTCATCCCCGAAATGGGCGCCGCCGGCATCGGAGGGTTCGCCGAAGAAGCCGATTTTGTCAGAACCCTCGACGAGAACGAATTTGGCGTTCCATGGCGTCCCTGTTTGGACGGTTGCGTCTGCGGTTTCGGCACGATTGCGTCGCCGGACTCGCGGGTCCTAAATGTGCCATGTACCCGGCTCGGCCATCTAGATATGGCCAAACACAGGGCTCGATTGGTCTGGCTTCCTTTTTTGTGGAACATCGCTCCCGGTCCCTACGCCGATTTCATCAAACTTTGTCAGAATTGCGCCGATTTTGAATCCCAGCGGCTTCACGGCGAACTGCGTAAAGAGGTGACAAAACTCACCGGCAGTTGCTGGTTCTGGACGCGCGGCCCCCTTGTCAAATATGTTCAGGCCCGGCTCGAGGATGAGATGGGCCCCGCTCCCGCGGAGATGGTCCTTTTCACCGTCAGGAATCTTTGGCGGACGGTCACTCGTGCGGCGCAGCACGATGCCACGCCTCAAGACCAGGTCTGTCTGCACCCGATTTTTGCCGTACAGGTGGCCGTCGCCGCCACCGTGGCAACCCTGCGGTAATCCAGCTTGGCACACCCCGACCCTCTTGAACCCGTCCTCCGAAAGTTGATCAAGCGGTCTTATGACGCCGACGCTTGGGAGGAGCTCTATCGGATTCTCTGGCCCTGGGTCCTGGCGGTCGTTGAATCCCAGGTGCGGAGCGATATCGGCACCGCCGAGGACATCAGCCAGGACGTCATGGTCCGCTTGCTGCGAACCGCTCATTTTGGCGGAGAATTCGAGGACCCCCGGCTCTTTCGCGGATACGTCAAACGGATCTGTCGAAACCTGGTCATCGACTTCTTGCGGCGGCGAATCGAACAAAGAGTGTCCAATCTCACCCTGGAGGACCTGCCTGCTCCTCTGGAACGCTCGGCCCTGACCCCCGTACTCGTTTTGGCCGAAGCCCGCGATAAACTGCAGCCAGAGGAGATTGTTTTATTGGATTTACTGCTGGAGGGGCGCACGGCGGAAGAGATTTCTCAAAGGCTAAACCTCTCAAAAGGGACGGTTTACAATAAGGTTTCCAAGCTCCGCCAGGTCCTCCGCGATCTTATGCACCCGGTCTCCGCAAAAAAAACGGAATGAGGAAATGCCTCCCTGCTGCGTTTAACAGATCTGGAGGAACGATGGAGCACGCAAACGAGCAGCCCGACGGCTTCGGATCGTTGGACGACGCGATTCGCATCATAGGGGAATCCAGCCAGAAGAGTCCGGAAGAGATCCTCGCCTCCGCCGACCGGGTCATCGCCGAGGAGATGTCCCTGTCGCGGAATGAGTGTCTCCTGCCGGACGATCTGGTCGAATACCAGACACACGGCGAGCTTCCCGCGGAGCTGGAAGCGCACGTTCTGCAATGCCGGTTCTGCACCCGTTTGCTAAAAGCCGCAGTGCCCGATCCTGCCCGTGTTCGCGATTTCCGGCAAGAGGTTCTGTCGATTGCGCGCGCCCGCGAAGCCGATCCCGGCAAGCGTGCTTCGCTTTGGCCCGGCTGGGTGCGCGAGGTCGCCGTGGCCGCCGCCGCCGCCATCGTCGGTCTGGTCGTTGGCGGCGGCGGCGCCGAGATGGAACGCGTGCCCATGGTCGCCGGCTCCCTGCTTAGTAGCGGCTCCGGTCAGGCCATCGCCATCGCACCCACCGCTCCATCCCAGTTATTAATCACCGCCGAGGCCGTTAACAAACGAAGCGCCACTCCCGTAACTGTGCGCGTTCACGCCTTGAGACCCACCACCGTCACCGTTTCCGATAAGAAGCCCGAAGTGGAATTGGCCGCCGCCACGGCCGCCGTGGTCAAGAATCCGCTGAGACTGGCCGCCGCGGCCCCCGCCTTCGGGTTCTCCGGATTGGCCGCGCCATCTCAGGACTCGATAAGTCAGGATGCTACCGAACAGACGGTTGGCTTTGTCGCTGCCATGCTCCCCGAATGGCAGCTCTCCGGTGCCTATACCGTCGACCGAATGAACGCAATGATCCAGCAGTTCGCCCGTGGGCGCGGGTATACAGCCAAAGTCAGCGGCACCAGAGGCGACGTCGAGCTGTCTTTCCCTTGGAACCCGAACCTCGGTGCCTCCCAGGCGGCGCTGAAGCACGGTGTCAGGATCAGATTCAATTTGCTGGACACTCTGCGGCAAGCGGCGCATTACGAGGGCGTTATCGACGCAAAATGGAGCAAGGCGCCGGACTCCACGGAGTTCATTCTCGATAACGACGTCAAGGTGGAAGTCTACCGGCCTATCGTACTAACTAGCGTACAAGGCGCGGGTGGCATCACTGTCAAATAGGCCTGCCGGGTAACTCTGGGCGGTGGCAGGCGAATCGCCCATCGATGCGTGTTACAACTTCCCTATGCCCTCTTTTCGCGTCGCCGCCGCCCACCATGCCTACCCCGTCGTGGTAGAGCGCGGCATCGTCGGTGCCGCGGCGAAATACCTGCCGGACAGGGCCGGAAAAGTATTTGTCGTTTCCAGCGAAGATGTCTGGCGGCACAAGGGCGACGCGCTGGTCAAGGCTCTCGACGGACGCGCGTACCAGGTTCTGTTCCTTCCCGGCACCGAGGAGCAAAAGCGCCTGGCTCCGCTCGAGGCGCTGGCCGAAGAGATGGTCAACCGCGGCGGCGACCGATCCAGCGTGGTCGTCGCCTTCGGCGGCGGCATCGTCAACGACATGGCTGGGTTTCTGGCCGCCATCTTCATGCGCGGCATTCCCGTCGTCCAGGTGCCCACCACTCTGCTGGCCCAGGTGGACGCCTCCATCGGCGGCAAGACGGCCGTCAATCTGCGCTCCGGCAAGAACCTGATCGGCAGCTTCCATCCGCCCGCCGCGGTCCTCATCGATCCCGCTGTCCTGGACACCTTGCCCGATCGCGAATTCCGCTCCGGCCTGTGGGAAATCGTCAAAGCCGGCATCATTCGCGACACGGCGCTGTTCGACTACCTCGGCCAACACTGCGCCGATGTCTTGGCGCGCCGCCCGCAGGCCGTCGACCATATCATCGCCGAATCGGTGCGGATGAAGGTGGAGGTGGTCGGCGCCGACGAGCGCGAAGGCGACCTGCGCCGCATCCTCAATTTCGGCCACACCTTCGGCCACGCGCTCGAAACCGAAACCGCTTACCAGCGCCTGGTACACGGCGAGGCCGTCGCCTTCGGCATGCGCGCCGCCACATGGCTGGGCGAAAAGGCTGGCTATTGCCCATCGTCCGACGCTCAGCGAATCCACCGGCTCATCCGCCTGTATGGGCCGCTTCCCCCGCTCGACGGCATCTCCGCCGATCGCCTTTTGGCGCTGCTCGTTCACGACAAGAAGACCGTGCAAGGCAAAGTGCATTTTGTGCTGCCCGTGAAAGTCGGTGAAGTCGCCGTGGTTTCCGAACTCGATCCCGCCCTGGTGCGGCAAGCCATCGTCTTCGCGCTGTCATGAAAGGCACCAGCCCGGAGGGCGCTCGCAACGAGCAGGAAGCCGCCCGCTGGGTGCGCCAGATGTTCGGCCGCGTCGCGCCCCGTTACGATCTGGCCAACCACCTGCTCAGCTTCAACCTGGACCGCTACTGGCGCGCCCACACGGTGAAGCGCGTGCGGACCCGGCTCGATCGCCCCGCCGCGCGCGTGCTCGACCTCTGCTGTGGCACCGGCGATCTGCTGCTGGCTCTCGAACGGCGCGCCGCCGGCATGGTGCTGGGCTCGGATTTCTGCCACCCCATGCTGGTTGCGGCGCGGCGGAAGATCGCGCGGCGCGGCGCCACGGCGGTTACCTTCGAGGCCGACGCCCTGCGCCTGCCCCTCTGCGGCTGCTCGCTCGATTTGGTAACCATTGCCTTCGGCTTCCGCAATCTGGCCAACTACCAGGCTGGCCTGGAAGAAATTGCGCGCGTGTTGGCGCCTGGCGGCGTGCTCGCCATTCTGGAGTTCTCCCAGCCGCCCAATCCGGCCTTCGCCGCGCTCTACAATTTCTACTCGCGCCGCATTCTCCCCCGCATCGGCGGCGCGCTCTCGGGCTCGCCCGACGCCTATACCTACCTCCCTGAATCCGTCCGCAAGTTCCCCACCGCAGCCGACCTCGCCAGCCGCATGCGCGCCGCCGGCTTTGAGGCCGTCGAATTCGAATACCTCACCGGCGGTATCGTGGCCCTTCACCTGGGGAGGAAGCCGGCCACCGGTCGGCAATCGGCGACCGGCTAAGAACCAGCGCCATGCGCTGCATTGTGTGACGGCCCGCCAGACTCTGGCAACCCTGGACGCCCGCAGGCCTCGTCGAGGTGCGGCAGGCGGTTCCTCCGGCCGGCCGACCTTCAGGTCGGCCCGCGCCCGAGGAAAACAGCCAATAAAGCCGACGCATGGTCGACAATTTGAGTTTTCGGACCAGGCGGGGAAACCGTACAGAGGGAGAAACTGTTCGATTCTGCTGGCGGAGAGGGGGGATTCGAACACTTTAGAGGCCCATAAAACCTGCAAGTTACAGATTCTAAATTGCCTTGGATGCCACGATTGCCACGAATGCCGGGGCTGCTTGCCCGATGTTGCCCGATGCAAAGGCTTCTCTGGGGCGTTTCATGGGTTCGGTTTTTCTCGCGGTGTTGCGTTTCTTCGACTTGATCGCGCGGTTGTGCTCGGCCAAATCTCCGGCGCTGATGGTCATTCAGGCGCAGTCGCCGATCGCCGAGTTGCTCACGAAGCACACGGTTCTCTTCGCGAAGGTAGTCAAATGACCTGCAGTTAGCGTTGATTCATCTATCCGGAAACAGCGATCAGAAGAAACGGTATGGGTCGAAAACTTGTTGCGGTTTCAAAGCCCATCATCACGGCTGCTCGCCGATGGTAGCCATCGAGAATTCATGCAGATCCAATTTCCGGACCATGCGGGTATAGCGGATTTGTGCGCGGGCGTACGGTCCACGGACCAATGCATGTGGAGGGAAGAAGCAGTGCAATAAGCACCAATCGAGTTATCCACACCCGTCGTGGAATTGTGCGCTGGCTTGGCGGTCAGTCCTTTGGCGGCCTTGAATGCGAAGGCATAACCCCCCTACGCGAGTATCTAGGAGGCGCTCATGAACATTTCCGGATTGCAAATTGTTAAGGCGGCCGTTCCGTTAGTAGATCTGACAGATGCGGTGCGTCAAATCGACGACCAGCCCTGGAGTGCCGATAGCAGCCGTAAGGTTCAGCGCTATGGCTTCGCCTACGCCTGGGAACACCGCGAGTTGTACAGCGCAGGTGCTTTTCTGAGTTCTTTACAGGATTTGGCGCAGTGCATCCAGGAGAACGGGTGGATGCGGCCCAAGCCGGACCAGGTTTCTGTTCTGTCGTTCGACCGGAACAGTTATCTTGATGCGCATATCGATGATACGGCGTGTTTTGGACAAGAGATCGTTACAGTTTCGCTGGTTTCGAGCGCCCTATATTGGCTCACCGATGGAACCTATGCCGAGGCGCATATCGTTGAGCCGGGCGACGTTGTAGTACTCAGAGGTGAGGCCCGGTACAAGTACAAGCATGGGGTTGCCAAGCCAAAATTGAACGAGAAGCTCGACGCGGGAGTGACCCGGCTTATCACGGACCGTGGCGCACCAAGGCTTGAGCTGGGTGTGGGCCACAGGGGAAAAATGCGTGGCGTCGTCTTTCGGTTACCTTCCGCGCTATTGTTCCGGCTCGCATTGTGCCGTGCGCTCGATCCTGAAATGTGTATGTCTGGTTCCTCGCTTGCCTAATATGGGGGCCTTGTCATCACGGACCATGGTTCGCCAAGACTTCAAGTCGGTATGAAAAGGTCCGATCAGAGTGCGTGGCGAAGTTTGTCCAGAGCGTTCCCGAAATGATGACATGGTCAGGTGCTGGTTCCGTCGGACCACGGATCGCCAATACCGGCGCAAAGCGCCCCATCGCTGGCGATCGTCCTCAGCCGCTCCATCAGGCGGGGAAAAATTCCCGGCGTAGTGGTCGCTATAGCTCACTCCGACTCTTCCGGCGTGACGTCAGATTTTGGCCGCCAGGATTTCCCGCAGCACCTGGAACGTCGCCCACTCAGCCCAAGCTTCTCCGACTTGCGTTTCATGTTGCGACACCAGGCGTTGTCGGCCAATAACGGCGTGGACAAGTTCTCAGACGGGAGCACAATCCCTTCGGGAGCGGGGCCTGCACCAGATCGGCGCACTGCTTCAGCAGCGCCAGAGTACCGACCGACGTGGCGCCCTCGCGTGCCTTGCCATTCTTGGGAGTGTGGAACAGGCGTTTGTAGACGCGCAATTCCGAATGCAATCCCAGTTCGGAAAAGGTTCCGATTTGAACACAGCCTCCCTTCTAACTGGTCGACGAAACCGTCGCTTTCCACATGCGGTGTGGAGGAGATTCGTACGGCTTGCGGTACTCGGGCGCGCAGCGTGGCACTGCATTGAGCAGCCTCCTACTTGAGAAGTGCCGGCGTCGATTCGCCGGACTTCAACCGAGGAGCAAGGCAGTGCGCCACACCGCAGGCACATATGGCAACATCACTCCGGACGACTATCTGCACGCCCAAAGAATAGGGCACACTACCGATGGGCTGGCCGTCGCGGTGGGCGCGTGACCGGGTTTCGGGGTGCGCTATGGCTGTCGCTCAAGGCGTTCCGAAATTGAACCTACTCTCTACGGCTGTCGGCTTGCGTTCGGAATTGCGCGCCATCAGGGCCGCCCTGGAGCGTCAGGTCGACCGGTTGGACCGAATGGAACGTGACTTGTCTGTCGTGATTTCGGTGGCGCGCGCGGCCGGGCAGCACGTCGATGTTTCCTCGCCCGGCCACCTGCCGGTACTCCACTCGTTGATTTGCCGTCGCAATCCCGACGATTCCGCCGAATTCCAGGTTGATGGAGGCGGTTTCTTTGGTTTGCCGCCGCGACTCTCACAATTCCTGTTGTTCCTGGCTTCCGCGCCTAAGGGCGGGGAGGATGCTCTGGTGGCGTGGAGATCGCGCGAGGATCTGGCGGAGTTTCTGGAGGGGCAGACGGGCCACAAGATTCCGCGCCGGTATGTCAACAACGTCGTGCATCTCCTAAAGAACCCTTTCCAGAAGGTCGGGTTAGACAGACGTCTCGTCCAGACTCACGAACGGAAGGGTGTACGCCTTGCCTTGAAGCACCAATCGGCGGCAGTGATCGAAGGTGATCTGCGATGATTTCCTTCACTCAAACCGGTTGTATTTGCAACACCCGTCCTGTGAGCCTCCCGAGGTCTCCTCTTTGCGGGCCGTTTCCGGGTGATGATCAGCAGCGTGGAGCTGCTCTGGATGGCGTCGCAGTGGCCAGCAAAGGCTTGGCTAGCGGCTGCGTGAGTGCAGCCTTATTGTCTAGCGCGTCAGGCCCGTCGGCTTCGGTTTGACGGGTCAGCAGATCGTTGGGAATGGGACTGCTTGGAATGGAGTTGGAGGCTTCAATGGCGCATCTGTGGCATCGCAACGAAGAAGAGACCTGGTCCGCTATGCCGCTCAACGGGCGGGCGGTGGACACCTCGGTATACCCGCCACGCGTGGATCATCATTCTCTAAATAACGCTTCATTTGACCCAGTTTATGTTTTAATGGGTCATGCCCTTCCCGAGGAAGCGCAGTCCGATCCAGCTCAGCGAGCAGGAGATGCTCAAACTGGAGTC
>JBEKZL010000223.1:0-15435 GCA_049509915.1 Bryobacteraceae bacterium
GACATCGCCCACGGCGTAGGTATCGACAAGGTCGGACTGATGCCGTTCAAAGACCTGGGACAATAGGAGCTTCGAAAGAAAGATGCGTAAATTGACATTGTTCCTGGCCGTCGGCTCGCTGGCCCTGGTGGGCTCGGGCTGTAAGCAGCTAAAGTCGCGGGATCAGATCAACCAGGGCGTCACCGCCTTCAAGGGCGCTCAATACCCGGAAGCGGTGGAGCACTTCAAGCAGGCGGTGGAGCTCGATCCCGGGTTCGTCACGGCGCGGCTTTATCTGGCGACGGCGTACATGCAGCAGTACATTCCGGGAGCCGATTCACCGGAGAATGCGCAAATGGCGAAGGCCGCCATGGATCAGTTCAACACGGTTCTTCAAACGGATCCTAAGAACTCCGTCGCGATTGCATCCATCGCGTCTCTTTACCTGAACGAGAAGAAGTTGGACGACTCGCAACGATGGTACGAAAAGCTGGCGTCCGTCGATCCCAATAACAAAGATGCCTACTACAGCCTGGGCTTTATTGCCTGGTCGAAATGGTATCCGGCACTCGGGACGGAGCGCGCCAAGCTGCACATGAAGCCGGAGGACCCAGGTCCCATCAAGGACAAGAAAGTCAAAGAGGCGCTGAAGGAGCAGTATGGCGCCATTATCGACGCCGGGCTGAAGAATCTCGACAAGTCGCTCGAGATCGACCCCGAGTACGACGATGCGATGGCTTACGAAAATCTGCTGATTCGGGAACGGGCGGACTTGGCCGACTCGAAGGAACAGTACGAGCAGGAGACCAAGGTCGCCGATAACTGGGTGCAGAAAGTGCTGGCCACCAAGAAGCTGAAGGAAGAAAAGAAGGCAGCCAAAGCGCAGGGCGGTGTCGTCGCCGACCCGAACGCGAAGTAGGAGCGCTTGGCCAGGGTGGCATAGGCTTTCCGCCGGTGACAATTTCCCGTGCGGCCGAAGAATAGTTCGAAACGGAAAGGGGCAGGCGAATACCTGCCCCTTCTACGTTATTGGGGAGTAGCCGCAGAGGGTCGTTCCTGTGCCGGCAGCCTTTTTTCATGTACATTCGCGTCAACGCCCGCGACAACGTAGCCATCGTGGTGGAGCCGGAAGGCTTAGCGTCCGGCGCTATCGAGGCGGGTGGTCTGGTGGTGCGGGAACGGATCCCGCAGGCCCATAAGATAGCCTTGCGGGAGCTCGCGGCGGGTGAGCCGGTCCTGCGCTACGGCGAGGTGATCGGCTATGCGAACCGCGACATTTCCGGCGGTGGCTGGGTGCGGGAAGACCTGATCGACATGCCCCAGGCGCGGCCGCTCGACCAACTCGCACTGGCGACTGCCGTGCCCGCCGCTCCCCCTCCGCTCGACGGGTACACTTTCGAAGGCTACGCCAATCCGGACGGCGGCGTCGGAACCCGCAACCTGTTGGGCATCGGGACCACGGTGCAGTGCGTCGCTCCCACCGTGGACTACGCCGTCAGCCGCATCAAGACCGAGTTGCTGCCGCGCTTCCCCAACGTAGACGGGGTAATGGCCGTCACCCATAGTTACGGCTGCGGAGTGGCCATCGATGCACCCGGTGCGGCGATTCCCATTCGCACCCTTCGTCACATCGCCCTGCACGCCAACTTTGCGGCCGATCCGTTGATGGTGAGTTTGGGCTGTGAAAAGCTGCAGCCGGCCCGGCTATTTGCCGCCTCGGAGCCGACGCCGGGCCATTGCCCGGAGCTGCTCCCGATTCTGGACGCATCGAACGTCATCCGCCTGCAGGACGAGCGCGGCTTTTCGGAAATGGTGGCGGCGATTCTGAGCGCGGCCGAAAAGCGCCTGGAGCGTTTGAATCGCCGCCGGCGCACGACCCGTCCGGCTTCGGACCTGGTGGTTGGTCTGCAATGCGGCGGCAGCGACGCTTTCTCCGGCGTCACCGCGAACCCGGCCGTAGGTTTCGCCGCCGATCTGCTGGTGAGGGCCGGCGCTACCGTGCTGTTCTCGGAAATCACCGAAGTGCGCGACGCCGTACACCTGCTTACTCCCCGCGCCGCGACGCCCGATGTGGCCCGCTCTTTGATTCGCGAGATGCGTTGGTACGATGAATATCTCGCCCGGGGAGGCGCCGACCGCAGCGCCAACACCACCCCCGGCAACAAACGCGGCGGCCTGGCCAATATCGTCGAAAAGGCCTTGGGGTCGGTGGCCAAGGCTGGCAGCACGGCCCTGTGTGCCGTCGCGTCGCACGGTGAAAAGGTTACCTCCAGGGGCTTGGTTTTTGCCGCTACTCCGGCCAGCGATTTCATCTGCGGCACCGGGCAACTTGCCTCCATGAACCTGCACGTCTTCACCACTGGAGAGGGAAGCCCGTACGGCTTGGCGCTGGTTCCCGTGGTTAAGGTTTCCTCGCGCACGGCACTGGCCGAAAAGTGGCCCGATCTGATCGATCTCGACGCCGGTCGCATCGCCACTGGCCAGGCCACTATCGAGGAAGTCGGCTGGGAACTTTTCCGCTTTATCCTGGCGGTCGCCAGCGGCCGCCAGACCTGGGCCGAGCACTGGGGCCTGGCAAATGCCATGGCTCCCTTCAATCCCGGTCCGGTCACGTAGTGCTCCCGAGCCGGCGTTTGCCTGGTCGAGCTGGGGATGAGGGTTACGAAAGGACTGGGCAACCGGTGTCAAGCTGGTAAACTCATAGAAGCACGGTATGGCTCAAACCAAGGAACAACGACAGGCCCCGCCGCCAATCGGGTCGTGGCTGCCGGCGGTAGCGTTAGGCTGGCTGGTGCCCGGCGGCGGGCATCTTTTGCTCAAGCGCAAGGGCCGCGGCGCGCTTTTAGGGGTCACCATCACGCTGATGTTCCTGCTCGGCCTGATGATGCGCGGCAGCATGTTTCAGCCACAAACTGGAGACCTGCTGACCGTTCTCATTAACGTGGGCGGGTTCATCGGCGACGCCTGCTCGGGTATTCTCTACCTGCTGAGCGCCTGGCTGGGCTACAGCCAGCCGGACATGGCGGGCCACGTACACGACTACGGAACGAAGTTCCTGGTCACGGCTGGCTTGCTCAACATTCTGGCCATGGCGGATGCATTTGAAATCGCGGCCGGGAGGAAAGACTGATGCCGAAGATGAACCTATCTCACTTCGAGGCGTCGTTGCTGTTCGCTTTGCTAGTCAGCATCGTGCTCGGCGTGGTGACGAAGCGCAACGACCGCGAGCGTCTGGAATACGGCATCTACACCTTCGCGTGCTTTATGGTGGCGCTATTCGGCCTGGGCTGGCTGATGTACCTCGGCCATCGCTGAGGGCGGCCGCTATTTCAGTCCGTAAGTTACGCTGACGGTGGCAGGAGAGCCGGTCCCTACAAATACCAGCAGCGAGCGTTTTGTGGCATCGTCGGTGCCAATGACCGAACCGCCGCCGGGGCTCGAAATGTTGGTGGTCTTGAGCCCCAGCTCCTTGCATTTATCCTGATAGAAGCTCAGCACCCGGTCCTGGGAGTCCGTGGTCGTGAAGGTGAAACTGCCGCTTACGTTGCCATCGCCGGCCGACGCGGAGAAGGTGGACTTGGGCGTGGAGCCGCCGGGGTAGGAGGGTACCCAGCCGGGAATGGCCTTCATCGAGCCGCCGAAATCGAGAGTAGCATTCTTGCCTTGGTCGTCTTGAGCCGTAACGCTGAACCGACCGTTCCTCGCCTGGTCGAAGGTTAGCGTGGTGACTTTCCCGGTTTTCCTGTCACGCACTGTGATGGTGCCGGCGCCGTCGTCGGTATTCAGTACTTGGATGTCGGGATTGGCAGACGCGACCAGCTTCGAAATGGCGAGGCCGGGATTGTGCGCCATGAGGTCCGGATCGAGCCCCGCCTGTTTGACCTTGTGAACGACAAAAAAGCCTATGCCCGCGATCGTCACACCTCCCAGTACGAACAGACCAAGAAGTATCACCAGTACCCAAACGATAGGGCTGGTCCTACGCTGAGCCGGGACCACGGGCGCCACGGCGGGCGCGAACGGTGGCTGCGCCATCGGAGGCGGCTGGTAGGCAGCCACGGGAGGAACCGGCGCCGCGGCGGGAGGTGGGGAAGCCGCAGCCCCAGCCGGGCGGCCGCACTGCGTGCAGAAAGCGCCGTTTATCGTGGTGCCGCAATTCGTACAGAATGCCATTCGTGCCTCCAATCGCACTACTCTATGCCAAGGACGCGCTCAATAGCAACGGTCCCGGTACCAGCAGTGCGCTCGTTTTTCCAGGCCTAGGCTAATGCGAATGCCTTCAGAAGCGCCGCGGCGATGCCTGCGCCGACGAAAGGGCCGAGAATGGGTACCAAAGCGTATCCCCAGTCCGAGCCACCTTTACCCGGTATCGGCAGGATGGCATGGGCCAGACGCGGGCCGAAATCGCGGGCAGGGTTAATGGCATAGCCGGTCGGGCC
The DNA here is from genome assembly GCA_049509915.1 of Bryobacteraceae bacterium. Classification (GTDB taxonomy): domain Bacteria; phylum Acidobacteriota; class Terriglobia; order Bryobacterales; family Bryobacteraceae; genus JBEKYD01. The sequence goes on from JBEKZL010000223.1 coordinate 4,419, forward strand.
CCCCAGCGATAGCCCGATGCCCCAAACCAGCAGCCCCCAAAGAAACGGCCCATACCCGGCAGGGAGGCCAGTTTGAGAAACCGCCTTGGAGCCGAATGTAAGTCCGACGAAGATCAACGCTGCCGTGCCGATGGCCTCGGTCATCAGATTGGGGGCCCTGCGGCGAATGGCCGGCGCGGTACAGAAAACACCGAGCTTCAGGTCTTGCTCCGGCGTTTGCCGCCAGTGGTCCCAGTACACCAGCCAAACCAGCGCGGCCCCGGCGAATGCACCCGCTACTTGCGCAGTCACGTAGCCGGGCAGCTTGGAATAATCGCCGGTGGCGATGGCCAGGCCCAGCGTGACAGCAGGGTTGATATGAGCGTCGGGGCTACCGCACGCCATGGCGGTGAAGATGCCGCACAGCACGGCAAATCCCCAGCCGGTGGTGATGGCTATCCAGCCGGCATTCTCGGCTTTGGATCTGTGCAGCAGCACACCGGCCACCACGCCATCGCCCAATAGAATCAGAATCATCGTTCCCATGAACTCGCCGACTATCGGTGAAGACATCGCGTAAGAACCTTTCGAAAAAGCTGTCAGCCGCCAGCTATCGGCTAAGACCACCGCTCGTTGAAGACGCTCTCCAGGTTGCTGATTTCACACCGTCCGCCGGGGCGCCGGTTGACGACCGGCGGGCAGGCGGAACCGCCCGCCCGACCAAGGAGATGCCGCACTCCCTGACGGGCGCGGTTCTGACTCCGCCCATCCGCTAATCGGTGACCGCTTCTTCCCAATCGAATGATCGGGTTACGGCTTTCTTCCAAAAACGATACAGGTGTTCGCGCCTGGCATCGTCCATGGTGGGATTCCAGCGCCGGTCGGCAGCCCAGTGATCCACCAGTTCGTCGGGGCTCGCATAGAAACCAACCGCCAGACCGGCGGCGTAAGAAGCGCCCAGCGCGGTGGTTTCCTGCACCACCGGGCGCACCACGGGGCGAGCCAGGATATCGGACTGGAACTGCATCAGCAAGTCGTTCGGAACCATGCCGCCGTCCACACGCAGAAGCTCCAGCGCGGCGCCCGAGTCGCACTGCATGGCCTCCACTACTTCCCGAACCTGGTAGGCGGTCGCTTCCAGCACCGCCCGCGCGATGTGTCCTTTGTGGACAAAGCGCGTCAGGCCGGCAATCACACCCCGCGCGCTATCCTTCCAATACGGGGCATAAAGGCCGGAAAAGGCGGGCACAAAATAGATGCCGCCGTTATCCGGCACGGTTTGAGCCAGGGTTTCGATGTCGGAGCTCTTCTCGATCAGGCCCAGGTTGTCGCGGACCCACTGCACCAGCGCGCCGGTAATGGCGACGCTGCCTTCGAGAGCGTAAACGGCCGGCGCGGCGCCGAATCGATAGCCCACCGTAGTGATCAGTCCGCTGGTGGATTGGACGGGCTTTTCGCCGGTGTTCAGGAGCAGGAAGCAACCGGTGCCATAGGTGTTCTTGGCGGTGCCCGGGGTGAAGCAGACTTGTCCCACCAGGGCGGCCTGTTGATCGCCGAGGTCGCCTGCCACGGGTACGCCGGCAATTGCGGGCAGAATCGCGTGGCCGTACACTTCGGAGCTGGAAAGGATTCTCGGCAGCATGGCGGCGGGAATGCCAAAGTCGTCGAGAATACTCCGATCCCACTCGAAAGTCTCCAGGTTCATGAGTTGCGTACGGCTCGCATTGGTGACGTCGGTGACGTGAACGCCCCCGTCGGCACCGCCGGTTAGCTTCCAGATCAAAAAGGTGTCGACGTTGCCGAACAGCAGCTCTCCGTCCTCAGCCTGCCGCCGCGCGCCGGCAACGTTCTCCAGAATCCAGCGCAGTTTCAGACCGCTGAAATAAGTCGCCAGCGGCAGGCCCGTCCGGGCTCGATAGCGGTCTTGCCCGCCGTGAGCGGCGTATTCGGCCACGGTGCTGGCTACCCGCGTATCCTGCCAGACGATGGCGTTGTAGACGGGTTTGCCGGTTTTGCGGTTCCACACCACCGTGGTCTCACGCTGATTGGTGATCCCGATCGCCGCCAGATCGGTACCGGACAGGCCGGCCGCGCCCACCGCTTCGCCAATCACTTCGACGGTGCGGCGCCAGATCTCCTCAGGGTCGTGCTCCACCCAGCCGGGCTTGGGATAGATCTGCTCGTGCTCCTTCTGAGCCACGCTCACGATTCGCCCCAAGCGGTCGAACACGATAAACCGCGTGCTGGTGGTTCCCTGATCGATCGCTCCTACGTAATTCGGCATTGTGGTCGTTTCCTCTGCGATTACTTGTAGTTGCCGGACTGGCGGGTTGGGCAAGCAGGGGAACGCAGGCTGGAGCCTGCGCCACCTGAGCGGATTGTCATGTCACCGCCGGACTCGGGCGCACGTCTGATTTTAACCGCGTTTGTTGCCGGGCGGGGACCGGAGCTACCGGATGTTCGCAGCCGCCCGCCAATTTCCCCTCAGGACAATTGCCCCTTTCTTCCGGCGCCTGATTCGTGATATCCTCCCTCATACTCAGGAGGGTGATATGTCCCACGTACGTGACATTGTCGGCAGCCGTGAGCTGTATTTCGTCCGCGAGACCGATACCGTGGCCGCGGCCGCCCGGCGCATGGCGGATCTCCAGTGCGGAGCGATCCTGGTTCTGGACGACGGCCGTTTGCGGGGGGTTTTCAGCGAGCGCGACCTGATGCTGCGCGTCGTCCTCGAACGCCGCGACCCCGAAACCACTCCGGTGAGCGAGGTCATGACCACCAAACTGGTCACGGTCGAAGATTCCGCCACCGCCGAGGAAGCCATGGAGCAAATGCAGGCCCACGCCATCCGCCACCTCGCCGTGACCCACGGCGACCAAGCCGTGGCCTTCCTTTCCATGCGCGACCTGATGCACCATGAGCTCTCGCGCCAAACCGACGAGTTGCACCACATGCGCGCCTATATCCATAGCGCCTGACGGGGCCCTCCGGAGCCGCGACCATAGGGGGCCGTTGCGAATTCCGCGAGCCATCAACGGGACGCCGGTCAACGCGCCGCGCTAAAATGCGCGCAGCGCCGGCGACTGAACCCGACGCCACGGTAGCCGGCGATCTCCCACAATGGAGGAGGGCTTCGAGCCTGCGCGCGAAACGGCTCACATTATCCCGAAGCACGGCGGATGGGCAGTGCTATACCGTTAATGAGTTCGACGACGCGATGGCGACATGGTGGTTATAGTAAGCCGCCATTTCCAGCTTCCGTACCGCCCCCAGTGAATACGGCGGCGCTTCCTGAACTCCATTTCCTAAGAGTTTGCCAGATGGTCTCCGGAGTAACAGGCTTCGAAACAAAGTCGTCCATCCCGGCCTCCAGGCATTGTGTCCGCGTTCCCGCGAGGGCATTTGCCGTCAAAGCGACGATGGGTACACGCCGGTCGCCACATTGCCGCGAGCGGATCTCTCGGGCAGCCGCCAGCCCGTCCATCTCCGGCATACCGCAATCCATCAGGATCAGATCATACGGCCAAGTTCCAGCCATTTCCACTGCCTCGCGCCCGTTGACCGCGACTTCCACCTGGCAACCCAGTTTTTCCAGCATCAGCACGCCGATTCTCCGATTGATCGGATTATCCTCAGCGAGCAACACGCGCCGGGCGAGGGTGGCGACGCCGGAGATGGCCGGCTCGGCGACCGTTTCGAATTTCGCTTCCGGTCTCTCGGCCGCCAAAGGCAACAGCAGACTGACCGTGAACGTAGCCCCGCGCCCTAATTCACTCTCCACCGTAAGCAAGCCCCCCATCAGGTCGGTCAAATGGCGGGAGATGGCCAGTCCCAACCCGGTTCCCTCATGTTTCTTAACGAGGGACGAATCGAGCTGGGTGAACTTGCGAAAAAGAAGCGGCAGGTGCTGGGCTGAGATCCCGATCCCGGTATCGCGAACGGAAATGGCGAATCTCATCCGGTCGTCCGCAGCCGAGCCCTCCAGCAGGAGCGCGACCGTGCCCCGGTCGGTGAATTTAATGGCATTGCTCAGCAGGTTAACGACGATCTGGCGAATGCGTCCGGCGTCACCCCATACCCACCTCCGGCTGGTCTGCGCACGGAAGAGGTACTCCAGTCGTTTAGTCCGGGCCTGCGGGGCGAGCAGTTCCGCCGCCTCCGCCAGGCAGGCGACGAGATCGAACTCACGATGCTCCAGTGTGACCTTGCCCGCCTCGATCCTGGAGAAATCGAGAATCTCATTCACAATTGCGAGCAACGCGTCAGCGGAGGTGCGGATGGTTCCCGCCAGCTCCAGCTGATCGGCTGAGAGCGCGGTATCGAGTAGAAGTCCGGTGGTCGCGATGACGCCGTTCAGAGGGGTCCGGACCTCATGGCTCATGTTGGCCAGAAACTCGCTTTTGGCGCGATTGGCGTTCTCCGCCTCCGCCCGGGCCCGCTCCATCTCGGCGGTACGCCGCGCCACCTCCGCCTCCGCCCTCTTGCGCTCGCCGATATCGCGCGCCACGCCCAGTATGGCCCGGGTTTGCCGGTAGTCGATTATGCGACAATTCAACTCCACGGGAACCCCGGTCCCGTCTTTTCGCAGTTGCACCGACTCAAAACAGGCATGTCCCCGTTCGCGCAGTTCGGCGATTCGCCACGGCAGCATCGCGGCCGATTCGGGCGAGTCCACCGCTGGGACGCTCATACCTACCAACTCGTCGTGCGTGTAGCCCAAACTTCGACAAGCCGCCTCGTTCACCTCGAGATTACGCCCGTCGAGACCGGTGATGAAAATGGCGTCATTGGTGGAGTCAAACACGGCGCGGAACTCGGCCGCCGCCTGCAAAGCCTCTGCTTCCGCTCGCGCTTGCGCCTGCCGGACACGCCGCGATTCGATCCCGTAAGAGAGGTCACCGGCCAATTCCTCGAGTAGCCCCAGTTCCTCCGGGTGGAACGCGTCCGGTTCGGCGGCATAGATCGTAAGAGCGCCGATCACCTTCCCTTCCAGGTGCAGGGGAAGCGCCACCAACGACCGGCACCCATAATCTTCCACACGCAGGCAGTACTGCTGGAACCAGGGATCCCGCTCGATGTCGTTGGTTACAACTCTTTGGCCGGTGCGTATGCACGTCCCTGTCGGGCCTCTGCCCCAGGTATCTTCTGCCCAGGTCAACCGGAGATCGTTCAAATACTCGATTGCCGATCCGGAACTGGCCACAATCCGTACGGATTTGGCGGAGTCCCGCTCCGCAAATCCGATCCATGCCAGGAGATTGCCGCCCACGCCGGTAATGGCTTCACAGATGCCCCGGTACAGGCAAACTTCGTCTCCAGAGCGCACCATCGCCTGGTTGCTCGCCGACAGGACACGCATGGCCCGGGTGGCGCGGCGCAGGTCTTCTTCGGCCCGCTTGCGTTCGGTGATGTCGCGCACGATGCTCTGCGTGTACGTCCGCCCATTCTCGCGAATTTGCCGCGAGCTGACCTCCACCGGCATGGTCGATCCGTCCTTGCGCCGATGGCAGTCTTCAAACACATCCCCGCCGGCTTCCGCCAGATTCTGCCGGCGCCTGCCGAAGCTCGTGACTTCCGAAGGGTGCACCAGATCGCGGATGAACAGTTGCAGCAATTCCGGCAAGGAATACCCGTACGCCGCCACGGCCCGATCGTTGGCCTCGAGCACGTGTCCCTCTTCGTTTAGCAACAAAACGATATCGTTGACGCAACGGCTCAAACGCAAATAACGCTCCGTAAGATTGCGGCGCTGGTGCTCCGCCTGGTGCTGCTGCCGCTCAAACCGGCAGCGCTGCCGGTTCCAGATGAAGCCCAGGGTGAGTGCGGAGGCCGTCAATAGGAGCCCGACCACCAGGACGATCAGTTCCAGGTGCTGCCGTAATGATGCGTGGATTTCTTCCGCATCCACCTTAGCGACCAAGGCCCATGGAGTCTCCGGGACCCGACGTAATGCCGCCACCACCGCAATGCCACGATAGTCCACGCCGTTGCGAAAGCCTTCCATACCCCGTGCCGCCATCGCCGCGGGAGAGTTGCCACCGAGTGGCGTTGCGGGTGGGGGTAAAGAGCTTGTCCAGTGGCGCAGTTCATTCAAGAAGACGACTTTGCCGTTTTCCTCCCGAACCAGCAAGCATTCGGCCGTGTGGCTGGGCGTGGGCCAGGATTGAATCATCGCATAGAGAAAAGCGGACGCGTCCACACGGAGTACCACCACCTGCTGCGGCGGGGCTCCCGTTTTCGACATGACCGGAGCAACGATATCCATTTTGGCGGATTGCCCCGACTGTCGATCCAAATCCGAAGCGACTGCCTCTCCCGACCGGAGGGCCTCCGCAACGAGACCCTGTAAACGCTGGTCCGGCGCAGGGTCCAGGGCGCCAATCCGGATGCGCCCCGTCCGGCTGAGCACGGCCACATCCTGGTAGCCGTAGAGATCTCGAAATTGGCCTAGCCACCGCTGGAGATCCGCGGTTTCCTCAGGATTGGCTGGCTCCGCCAGCATCGGATTGCTGGCGACGAACGTCGCGGCAGCCACTCGCTCGCTCCGCCAGGCCAGGACCTGCTGGACCTTCAAATCGGCAATGGCCGAAAGCTGCGCTGCTGCCTCGGACTCCACTGCTTCCTTCTGAGCCTGGTAGAGGCCGTGCCCCGCCAGCACGATACTGCCGCAAAACACCAGCAGAATCGGTGGCAAAATGATATTTCCAGGCATCGATTCCAAGCCAGTTGAGCGGGCGATCGGCTGCGAGCTATCGGTCATGCCGGAAAATCTGCCTGTCCAGTTCAGTTGAGATCAGCCGTCTCATGCGCAGGGGTAGCGGCGGACCGTCGGCCTATGGGCCAACTCTTTACTTATCGACGAAATGGCGAAAGACTTCAGCGTCCGTGGGGCAAGCGTATTGCGGTGCCGGCTGAGAGAAATAAGCTGAGGGACAGCATCGCCACCGGAAGCAGGCTGAGGGGAAAGGACTCATTTTCAGCGGGTTGCCGGCAGATCCGCGAGCTCTGCCATTGTAAACAAATCGGTTAACGCGAGCGTCGGCGTTTGGAGGCACCTGCCGTTTGAGCGGCTTCGGCCAACACCCGGAGAGCGCGGTTGACTGCCCCGCTATCGGGAAACACCTTGCCGGCGGCCGGGTTCATCAGCGCTGACCCCACTGGCCGGAGGGCTTGCGCCCGCCCCTGCTGGCGGGGTATCGTCATTTCGTGACTGTCACGCGACGCACTCTTCTTACCGCCATATCGGCTGCCGCCGCCGCTTCGGCGCAGCGCAACCGCCTGCCGAACTGGAAGCCCAGGCTCGGCGTCCTGATGCAGTATTCGGATTCCAACCTGGAGTTCGTCAAGGCCGAAGGCTTTACCAGCGCCCAACTCCGGATCAATCCCGAGCAGGTGGACGATGCCGCCATCGCGGCCATCAAGGACAAGCTCGCCAAGAGCGGTATCTACATTTCCTCGCTGGCCGTGGACGGCAACCACATCGATCCCGACCCCGCTAAGCGCGATCGCCAGAACGCCTACACCGTCAAATGCCTGGAGCTGTGCGGCAAGCTCGGCATCCCCAACATCGGCGGCCAGAGCGGCACCATCCCGACGATGGGGCTCGAGCAGCAGGTGGAGGAGATCGTCAAGGTTTACAACGAGAAGTACTTCGCTGCCTGTGAGAAGAACAAGGTGCGCATCCTGTGGGAGCCCTATGCCGGCGGGCCCAACATCGCCACCGGGCCGGTGGGCTGGGAAGCGCTGTTCAAAGCCTTCGACGGCAGCCCGCACGTGGGCCTGCAGTTCGATCCCTCGCACCTGGTGTGGCAATTCATGGACCCGGTGGCGGCGGCGCGTGAATTCGCCGACAAGATTTACGACGTCCACCTCAAGGACACGGAAATTCTCTGGCACATTGTGAAACGCGCCGGCATCCAGCCCGTGAACCACGCCCGCTGGTGGCGTTTCCGCGTGCCCGGATACGGCTCGGTGGATTGGAAAGGCTTCTTCAGCGTGCTGTCGGAAGTGGGGAAGACGCGTTCTACTACCCGGCGTACGATGGCGCCAACTTCACCGAACAATTCAAGCGCGGCTTCCGCGTGGCGCACGAATTCCTGAAGACGCTGGTGCCGCCGGTCACGGCATAGCCGCCGGCGGCATCGCCAGCACCGCGCCCCAGTTCAAGCCGGCGCCGAAGGCGGCGAAGACCAGCGGCTGCGCGAGCGGTCCCGGGTTTCCGGCGCGCCATTCCGCTGCCGCGATCAGCATGGATGCCGACGAGGTATTGCCGTAGCGGGCCAGGTTCGAAAAGAACCGCGATTCGGGGGCGCCTACGGCGTGGGCGACGCGGGTAATCAGGTTGAGATTGGCCTGGTGCAGAATGTAGGCGCCGACTTCAGCCGGCTGCAGCCGATTGCGTTCCAGCAATTGCAGAATGGCTCGCGGCATTTTGCGGGAGGCGTGGAGAATGATAGTTCGCCCATCCATGTGGAGCGGCGCATCCAGGCAAAGGCGCAGCGTTTCGCCGAACTCGCCGTCGCTGGCCAGCACGGAATCCCGGATTTCGGCGAAACCGCCCGTGGCGCTCACCAGTGCCGCGCCCGCGCCATCGCCGAACAGGATCGCCGTATCGCGGCCGGGCGGCTCCAGCTTCACCACCCGGGACATGATTTCGCTGCCCACCACCAGCACGTTGCCATAGCGGGGCGCCAGGTCGGACGCCAAAGAAAGGCCGAAGAGCGAACCCGCGCTCGCCATCGGCAAATCGATGGCCGGCACGCCGGGAATGCCTAAACCCCTGGCGATGGCCGTGGCCGGGCCGGGGAAGCGAAACTCTCCGGATCCGCTGGCGACGATGACCAGGGCGACTTCGCCAGCGGCAGCCGCGCAGCGCTTGAGGCAATCGCGCGAGGCCTCGGTTCCCAGGCTCGAAACCGTTTCGCCATCGGCCGCGAATCGCCGCTGTTCGATGCCCGTCGAGCGCAGCAGCCAGCCCGGGTCGGCGCCAACCAGGGGCGCCAGCTCGGCATTGTCCACCACGCGCGCGGGCAGGTAGCATCCGAATCCGCGCAGAAAAGCCATGTCAGGATTTCGAAGCCACGTAAGTGTCGATGCGGTCGATGGAATCGAACTTTCGCGGCACCAGGTCCGAATCCGGGACCTTGATGGCGAACTCTTTTTCGAGTTCGGTCACCAGGTCGGCCAGCGAAAATGAATCGAGCAGCCCCGATTCGAACAGCGATTCGCCGGGCGCCGGATCCACCGGTTCGGCGGCGAAACTCTTCACGATTTTGCTGATTCTAGCCTTGTTATCCATTAAAAGCCTGCTTGCTCCGTGCGCGCCTTCTTATAAATCTCGTATTGCCCCATCAGGTCGGCGAACAGCACTTCCGCCAGACGCCGGTATCCGGCCGCGGTGAAGTGTACGTAATCGACTTGCCCCAACCCGGCATACACCCAATCCCGCATCGACCCGCGTCCGCCCATCCGCTGGCGTGTATCCCAGTACACGCAGCGGTTGGCCGCACACGCTCGCTTCTGCGCGGCGATCACCCAGTCGATGCCGGCTACCAGCCTGACGCTGTAACGGGTGCGCGTCCACCTGTCGCCGGGGCCGAGCACCAGGATCGTAGCCGTGGGCGCGGCCTGCCGGAGCTGCGCCAGCAGCGAGGAAAACATGGCCTCGTACGCCTCCGGCGTCCAGCTTGGGTCGCTCGCTTCGTTAGTGCCGTAAGACAGTACGATCATCGCCGGGCTTCTTCTTTGCAGGTAGGTCGCCAACATGATCTCGTTCCACTTCAGCATGACCCCGGCTTCGGCGCCGTTAATCCCCAGGGCTTCATACGTAACCCCGGCGTTGCGGTCGGCTACCCATCCGAACAGCCGCACCGGGCGGGATTCGAGCGTCACCACTTTGAAGGTATGCACGCCGGGAGAAAGATCGTAGCGCACCGCTCCCGGGGCCATCTGGACGCCGTCGGTGGAGAACTCGTCGCGCCGCTCCTCGTCCACGTAGACCGCGACCGCGCCACCGCCCGGTTGTACCAGGTAATCCACTTCGAGCGAATCGCATTCCCCCTGGGCATACACCGATTGCCCGGCGCGGGTGGTTTCGATGCTCACGCCGCCCAACCCGTAGAAACCGTCGCCGGCTCCGGTTCGCAGGCCTTCAGAGCGCCAAAGCGGGCTGCCGCCGCCGCGAATATCGAAGCGCCGGTAACCCAAGAACGGCCGGCCGGCAAGCGAGAATCCCGACCCCCCGTTGCCGAAGCGCTGCTGAATCTCTTCCCGTAAGCCGCCTGTCCACTCGTCCGCGGCGGTGTGGGAATCGCCAAACTGAATGACGTGCAATGGCGGCTGATCGCCGTTGGCGCTCATGCGCAAGAGCTGCTCGAAGACGGGCGCCAACGCCCCCGGCTGGTCGAAAGGCTGGTCAGGCGGATCGTCGAGCGCCGCATTCACCCGCTTGAGAGCCGCCGCCCGAGCCGCCGGTGACGGGGTGGATGAAGACGCGGGCTTCTTCCTTGCGGCCGCGAAGAACGGTGCCGGCGACACCAGCAGCCCAAGCACAAGACCGCCGCACACCAGCGTCGCGGAAAGGGGTTTCACTTCTCCTAGGTTAACGCGTGACGAGTTGTGGGGTAAACGCGCCAGGCCCCGAAAGGGGCGGCTAAAAGGCGCCGGCCCCACAACTTATGCGGGCGCGGTAGCGGAAAAGGTACTCGGATTTCGCGGTTCAGGCGGGACAGGACCCCCGGCCTGTCGTAGCCGCGAGGCGGCTCTTCCAGCCGGCGACAGGCCAGGAGGCCTGTCCCACTCGGCAACGGAATACGTCGCGGTAATTAGGAGCAACGGTACCAGGTTCCGGCAACCGCTCCCTTGCGGTCGCGGCTCGGTAAGTGACCGCAAACACGCGAGCGCCCGCAACCGGGCCACTCCGTTGAAGACGCCCCCAGTCAAAAACACCGGCGACAAGATCGCCGGCGCTACCGAAGCAAAGAACGTCGGCTGGAAAGCCGGCGCGGCAGACCGGAGGTCCGCGCCACGTACGTCTTCA
>JBEKZL010000224.1:0-12359 GCA_049509915.1 Bryobacteraceae bacterium
AAGGGCGTTTTGGGTCTGTATCCCCCTACGCAGAGCTGTTATGCGAAACACCAGGGAGCTTCTGAAAGAAAAGCGGGAAGGACACTGAATTCCGCCCCGGGCTATTTTTCAGCATCCTGTTAAGCGACGGCGCGGTCGGCGTCCGCAGTCGGCGCCGAGTTCCCGGCTTGCAACCACTGCTTTTCCATTTCCTCCATTCTGCGCCGCACATGATCCCAGTAGCTGGCGGGGACCTGGGGCTGGCTGACTTCCTCGATGAGGGACGCGAAGTATCCCAAGCTGGTGATCGGCAGCCGGGGTTGACCGTTCGACATCGCCAGATTATTTACGAGCGCACCCTAACCAGATAGCCCGGCGCAATTGTTCCAATGTCACGCCGCGGCGGCAGAGATTCAGAGCCAGCTTCTGATCGGCTGCCGTGAACGCGCAGCGCGCACGTGCGGGTTTGAGAACAGCCGCCCGCACCTGCCTGACAAACTCCGCCTCCGGTTCGGCGGCGGTTCCGCCGGCCTGCTTGTGATAGGGCCAGAAGCGGTCGCAGATTTCGACCCGATCTCCGCGGCGCTCGCATACCTGATGGAGCTGCAACTCGCCAAGGCAGGCTTCGATGGTCGCCGGATCTTTCCGCAGCACGCGCGTCAACTCCGTCAGGTTGAGAACCCCTTGGGCGGTGTGCCGATCCGCCTGCAGGCGGAGGTGGAGGTAGAGTTTGAAAGCGCCGTCGAAGAGCAACGCCAGAGCCTGCGCTACTTCCCGCCCGGCCGCAAACCAGCCGGTGGGTTGCTTGAGAATCAACCGGGCCGCGCTCATGCGCCACCTCCGGTCCGGTCCTCCGATGAGCCCCGGCTTTTCTTCTTCCGGATGGATTCGCCCGACAGTTCGATGCGGCAGGCGTTGTGCACCAGCCGGTCGAAAATACTGTCGGCCACGGTGGGATCGCCGATCTGCTGGTGCCAACTGGCCACTGGCAACTGGCTGGTCAGGATGGTGGAGCGGCGATTATAGCGGTCATCGCAGATCTCCAGGAAATCGCGGCGTTCCTGCTCGTTGAGCGGAGCCATGGCAAAATCGTCGACTACCAGGACATCCGTGCGAGCGATGGTTTCCAACAACCGGCCCAGGCTGCCATCGGCGCGCGCGATCGTCAGATCGCGGAACAATTTGGGAACGGGCCGATACCATACGGTGTATCCGTCCCGGCAAGCCTTCTGCGCCAGGGCCCGCGCCAACCAGGATTTCCCGATCCCGGTCGGGCCGGTGAACAGGACGGAAAGATGCTGGGCCACCATTGCGAACTAATGAGGGTGCGCATCAAGGGTCGATCCAACCCACGGGGATGCCGGAAATCGATATCCTCCACGCAGGGCTCGGCATCCAGCTTGGATCTCTTCAGGCGGCGTGCCATGGCCTGGTTTTCCCGCCAACTCCAGTGCTGATCCACCAGCAGACTGAAGCGCTCGTCGAAGCTCAGCGCGGCGACCTCGGGATTTTCCATCTGCTTGCGCCATGCCTCGGCCAGCCCAGACCACCGCAAGGAGTGCAGCCGATCCAGGGTCTGTTGATTCATCATTCGGCCACCTCCTCAAACAGCGTGCCGGCGTAGTAACCGGCGCCGCGAATATTGGCGTGTTCCACCGGCGGGGTGAGCGTTGCCGACTCGGGCACGCTCTGCCGGTCGAGGCCGCGCGCCAGAATTGATTTCACGCTCTGATAACTGTGTGCCTGGAGGTGGATGGCCCGCTGCGCCGCGGCTTCCAAACGATCCTTGCTGTAACGCCGACCCAGTACGATCAAACCCATGCAGGAGCGGTAGCCCTGTTCCGGGTGGGGCCGTTCGGCCAGGATCCTTTCCGCCAACTGCGCCGTGAACGGTCCGATCGTAGCTGCCCATTCCACGATTCGCGAAGGCGTCCACTCCAGGTATTTCTGATGCGCTTTGGGCCGATGTTCCGGAATGGTGGAGTGCTTGCCCGGGCGGTTGCTGCGCGCATGCGAAGCCACGCGTTAGCAGCGGTACTACTTGATCAGGCGTACTGCAATGATGTCCGTGTTGCGGGGCGCACCCGCAATCGATTCCGCCCGGACTAACGCCTCGAACCAGGCGTCTTCCGGATGGGCGGTTACCTTGAGCAGCGAGTCCCGGAGCCTTTTCCGCGATTCTGCCGTCGCCAACACCATGCCAACGGCCTCGGTGCCCGCCTGGTCGAGACCTTGCAGGATCAGAACGTTGCCCGTCCGCACCTCATTCGGTAACAGGACGATAGTGGCGTAGCTGGTGCCGACGTTGGGGCTCCACCTGTACCGCGGCTCCTCCCCCGGTTGAGGGTCCTTGTTGAGGAAGTACTTCTCGCCTCGGCTCACCATTTCGTCGTCTTCGGTGAAATTCAAGGAACCGGCAAAGAGGGAGACCCACGGGTTTACAAGCGGGCTGCCCAGAAACACGTAGTTCCCGTCCCGCAGGTCGCGTGATCGAAAGTCTCGGGCAAAACGGATGACGAAGTTCGCGCCAAGCGGGCCGGCCAGCGCGGTCAGTACTTTCACGTTGGCCACGTCGGCATAGGAAACCAATGTGGACGAACTTAAATAGTCCAGGATCTTCGATTCGCGCGCGGTCGAATCCGGGGGCAGGAATGCTCGCGGATAATCCTTGTTGAGATATTCCTGAAGCGAATGCTGCCCGCCGATCAGGTACCGGAACACGGCCAGTTTGGAATCGTCCAGCACAATCACGGCCGGCTGCCGGCCGTTCACGATTCGAGACAACGGCCACGGCACCCTCGCAAACTGCTCCGGGTTGCGCTGGCCCTCGAACAGACGGTAACCAAGAACGGCGCAAGCCGCTGCCAGAATAGCCACAAGCAGCCAGGGCAGTGAAGTGCGCGCTATCGGCTGCCGCCGGATCGCTTCCACGTTTTGGGGCTGCGGCGCCGGAACCGGAACGGCGGCAGGCGGCGCCGGAGCAGCGGATTGGAACGTCAGCCGGAAGCCGCCCTTTGGCAACTCCACCAGGATCGGGTCGCTCCGGCCTTCGTCCCGGTAGTATTCAAGCAGCTTCAGCCGCAGACGGCTTGCCTGGTTCCGGACGATCGAGTCTTCCTGGGGATCGTAGTTAGGAGGTTTCCCGAAAACCTCCAGCCCGATCGTGTATTCCTTCAGGTGGGCGGGTTCACCCGCGAGGGATTTCTCGGAAAGGTACGTCAGAAGGCGCCGGTGAGTTTCGGACGTCTCGAACGTCTTGCTGAGCAATACACGCTGAATTTCGGCACGGGCGGCTTCAACATCTTGGTTGACTGCCATTGATGTCTAGATATTCTATCACCATCCGAAACTGAAGAATCATCTCGCAACTTATTGCAAACAAGGTTCTTGTCGATAGGCCGATTCAGATAATGACTAGTATGTTACTGCTCATTGTCCTGAGTTTACTTGACGCTCGACCGGCATCGTGACACGCTGTGGCGTCGAAAGAGAGGTAGTCTAATGTCCCGAAGAAGCGCGGCTTTTGGTGTCGCCGTATGGCTATGCGCGGCCCTGCATCTTTCCGCTCAGGCTCTGGGAAGCGTGGTCGGCACGGTAACAGACCAGGGCGGCGCCGTGGTTCCTGGAGCAACGGTAACCATCGTGAACGACGGCACGGAGTTTGCCCGTACCATTACTACCAACAATGGCGGCCAGTTCGTGGCCGATTCCTTCCCCACAGGGCGCATCAGCGTTACTGCCGAGCACGCCGGTTTCCAAAAACTCGTCCGCTCCGGCCTGGAACTGACCGCCGCGGACACCATCACGGTGAATTTGCAGCTTTCCCTCGGCAACGTCCAGCAGACCATGGAGGTGCAGGCCGAGGCGGCGCTGGTGCAGTCCCAAACCGCTACCGTATCGACGCTCATTAGCAACATCCAGACCATGGAGATGCCTTTGAACGAGCGCTCCTTCACCAACCTGCTGCAACTGACGGCGGGCGCTTCGCCCTCAACTCCCGGTATGGCGGCCTCTCTGACCGGTTACACCATGCGCGCCAATAACGCCATCAGCATGAATGGCGCCACGGCCAACGATAATTCGTACCTGATTGACGGGCTGTATGATCGCCAACTCTGGATCAGCACGCTGGTGATGAACCCGCCCGTCGAGGCGATTCAGGAAACCCGCATCCTGGGCAACGACTACTCCGCGCAGTACGGCAACTCGGCCGGCGGCGTGACGATCGTACTGACCAAGTCCGGCACCAACGAGGTCCACGGGAGCGCGTACGAATATCTCCGCAACAACGCCACCGACGCCAACACTTTCTTCAGCAACAAGTCGGGCCAACCCATAGCGCCCTACCGGCGCAACGAATTCGGCGCCACCATCGGCGCACCCATCCGCAAGGACAAGACCTTCATCTTCGCCGATTACGCGGGAATACGCCTTGTCCAGCCTACCACCCAGGTGGACACCATCCCCTCCTTGGCGCAACAACAAATGGTCGAAACCGGCAATTTCAGCCAGTTCGCGCCCACCATTTATAACCCCTACCAGACCACCGTGGGCGCCAACGGGGTCACATCTCGGGTGCCTTTTGCGGACAACGTCATTCCCAACCAGCTTCTGGACCCGGCTGCCGTCAAAATCATCGGGTTGCTGCCGGTGCCCACCAACGGCAGCGCGGCCAATAACTTCGTCTTTAGCCCGGATGGCTCGCAGCGGGACGACCAGTACGACATCCGCGTCGATCAGAACATCGGTAAGGCCGACCGCCTTTTCCTTAAGTACAGCTATGACAACGCGGTGGGCTATGCAGCCGGAGTGCTCCCGGTCGGACCTAATAAGCAAGGCGCCGATGTTGGAGAGTATCTCCAGACAGGCGGCAACGGCGGACCCAGCAGCACGGCCAACTGGTCCGTTACCGGGAACTTCACCAAGGTGATCAGCCCCATCATGGTGGACGAGTTTCATTTCGGCGTGGTGCGCGACTGGCTGAATATCTTTAACAGCGAGACCGGGCACAGCACCGCTGCCAGCCTGGGGATCCCCACCATCGACATTAGCAATTACAACCAAGGTATCCCCTATCTGCCGATCAGCGGGTTTACCGCCATAGGAGATAGCAACTCGTACCCGGAGTTTACGCACTCGGTCTCCATTCCGTTCGAAGACATCCTGACCGTGGTGAAGGGCCGACACACCATGAAATTCGGGGGCGGGTACACACGCCACCGCTTCGACGGGCACACGACGACCGCTCCGGAGGGCCAGTACAACTTCGGAGGGCAGTTCACGCGCCAGATCGGGAGCAGTTCGGCGGCGTCGGCCCTGGCGGATTTCGCCCTCGGCGCCAGTACGGTCATCGTACGGAGCGAGGAGTTTGGCACCTTCGGGATGCGCATCTGGGAGGGAGCGGCCTTTGCCGAAGACTCCTGGCGCGTGAACGACCGGTTGACGATTACCTACGGGCTACGTTGGGAGCTTCAGGCGCCCCCCTATGAGGTTCACAATCAGTGGGCCGATATCAGCGTCGTTACTGGCCAGTTCGCAGTCGCGGGTACGTCCACTCAGAACCTGAACGGCGATTGCGGCCGCTCCCTGGTGTGCCTGGATAAGCACGACTTCGGTCCCCGGCTGGGCATTGCTCAGCAGCTTACCAAGGACGGGAAGACGGTGTTCCACGCCGGCTTCGGCATGTCATACTTCGAGGGTTTCAACGCGGGCAAGATGCTCGAATCGAACCCGCCGAAGAACGTGATCCAGACATTTACTTACGATCAGAACGGCGCGCCCGGCCTGCTCCTCTCGCAGGGCATTCCCCTCCCCGTCATCCCCAACCTGAGCGATCCGACCGAGTTGACCGGCCTGTACTACGACTACAACCCCCACATGAAGCTGAACCGCTCGCTGCAAATGAACGCCGGGTTACAGCGACAACTGTTCTCCAACCTCCTGTTGGATATTGGCTACGTGCGCACCTTGACCGAGGATATGACCAACTCCGTGGTTGGAAACCAGGCGCTGCCGGGCCCCGGACCGCTGGCTCCCCGGCGGCCGCTCTATTCCGTCAATCCTGTGCTGGGCGACATCGATTTCCGGACCAACTGGGGGATGGCGAAATACAATGCCCTGCAGGTGAAGGTCAACAAACGGTACAGCAGGGGACTGACAGGCACCCTCGCCTGGACGTGGTCCCACAACATGGGCCAGACCAACGGGCCGGGGAGTTCCACCAGGCCCCAGAACAGCCTGTGCTACGCCTGCGAGTGGGGCGATCTGCCCGAAGACCGGCGCCAAATGGTCGTGATCAACCACGTTTACGAACTGCCGTTCGGCACCGGCCGCCAGTTCGTGCAGAAGCGGCCCGCGTCTTATCTCATCGGTAACTGGGACATTTCCGGCATCTGGACCATGTACACCGGCATGCACTTCGGGCCTTCGCTGGCCACCTCCGTTTCCAATGTGCTGACCGGCGCCAGCGTCAACGTCTCTCCCACGGAGCGGCCGAACCTCAACGGCCCTGGCAACCTGCCGCCCGATCAGCGCACCATCACCCACTGGTTCAACACGGCTGCGTTTTCCATTCCGGCGCAATATACGTGGGGAGACTCGGGTACCGGCGTCCTGGTTGGACCGGGCTACTTCAATTTCGACCTGGGCATTCACCGCAATTTCCCGATCAAGGAGCGGTTCAAGCTCACCTTCCGGGCGGAAATGTTCAATACCTTCAATCACACCAATTTCAACAATCCGGGCGCCAGTATCGGCTCATCGAGCGCAGGCGTCATCAGCGCCACCTATCCGTCCAGGATCATGCAGATGGCGTTGAAGCTGGCGTTCTGACCGAAACCGGGCCGCAACGAGGCTGGCAATGCATATGAGCAGAAGAGGTTTCCTGGCCGCTGCCGGGGCTGCTGTTTGGGCGCCCCCCGCACCGGCGCAAGGCGTCCCGGTGAAAATCGGCGTCGATCTCTACAGCATCCGGTTGAATAACTGGACGCCATTCCAGTACCTGGACTATCTGCATAAGATCGGCGTTCAGCTCGCGCATCTCTCCACCGTGCGCGAGTTGAGCACGATGCTCACCGATGAGGCGGCCCTCAAGCGAGTTAGGGCGCACGCGGCCGGACTGGATGTCGAAGTCGAGCTTGCTATGGGATCCATCTGCGCCTCGGCGAGAGAGTATAACCCCAGTCTCGGCACTCCCGAGGAGCAGATCGCGCGTATACTCAACGCCGCGCGCATCATCGGCGCGCCCGTGGTGCGGTGCATTCTCGGCGGGGCGGGCGAGCGCACCAAAGCCATGCCCATTGAGGCCCACATGGAAAACGTGCTCCGCGTGCTCCGAAATTCGCGTTCCCGCATCATCGATTCGGGGGTCAAGTTGGCCATGGAAAACCATGGCGGCGATTTCCAGGCGCGCGAGCTCAAGACACTTGTCGAAGCGGCAGGCAAAGGCGTTCTTTATGTGTGTCTGGACTCCGGCAATCCGCCTTACAACCTGGAAGATCCGCACCTCACGCTCGAAACCCTCGGACCCTATGCCGCCACCACCCACATCCGCGACACCGCCGTGTGGCTCCAGCCGGAAGGCGCTGCGACCCGCTGGGTTCGCATCGGAGACGGCAACGTCGATATCGCCGCCTGGATCCGAAAGTTCCGCCAGATGCGTCCCGACCTGGTCGTTTCCGTCGAAAACATCGTAGCGCCGAAGCCTCAGATCGCCGCGATCTACGATCGTCAGTTTTGGGACGCCTACCCCAAGATGCCCGCCTGGGAATTCAGCCGTTTCCTGTCGATAGCCGTGAAGGGAAAGCCGTCGCCCGCGGCTCCGCCCACCCCGGGCAAAACCCCCGGCGAGCAGCAGTGCGAGGATCTGGAAGCAAGCCTGCGTAGCTTGCGCGTCATCCTTGGAGCTTGAGAATGGAACATATGAAACAGACAGTGCGCGCTTGAGGCTGGGCCCGGATGGAAACGTCTCCGTCTCAACGAGGAGATCCCACATGAATCGACGCGAACTACTCAGCTCCAGTGCTCTTGCCGGCGCGGCGGTGGAACTTCCTGCTGCCACCCAAGTCTCCCGTTCCGCTCCCACCGACCGCATCGGCGTCGGCGTCATCGGCTGCGGCGGCATGGGCTCGGTGGATCAGACGGATTTCCAGCGAAACCCCGAAGTCGCGATTACCGCCGTCTGCGACGTCAACCAGGAGAACGCTGCCCGCGCCCGCGCCCGCGCCGGCGGCAAGGCCCAGCTATACTCCGATTACCGCAAGCTGCTTGACGACACTTCCGTTCAGGCCGTAGTCGTCGCCACTCCGGATCACTGGCATGCCAAGATCTTCATCGACGCGTGCGACGCAGGCAAGGACGTCTACGTGGAGAAGCCGATCTCCAATTCCATCCGCGAAGGACGCCTGATGGTGGAAGCCGCGCGCCGCAACAACCGCGTCGTCCAGGTCGGCCTCCAGCAACGCTCGGGCAGCCACTTCCGGCGCGCCGTAAAACTGATCCAGGAGGGGCGGCTGGGCAAGATCCATTTCGTCGAGTGCTTTTATCGTGCCGTCTCCGCGGTGGCTTCGACCCCCGCGCCCAGCTCGCCGCCGCCCGCCGGATTAGATTGGGATTTCTGGCTCGGGCCAGCCCCCAACGCGGGTTACAGCCCGGTCCGCCAGCGCCGTTGGCGCTCTTTCTACGATTACGGCGGGGGAATTATGACCGACTGGGGCGTGCACGTCATCGACATCGCCCTCTGGGCCATGAAGGCGGACGCGCCGCTCACCGTCTCCAGTGTCGGCGCCCGATTCCTGGCGCCGGACCCGAACGACTATTCGCTCGGCGATACGCCGGACACGCAGGTAGTGCTCTACGAGTTCCCCGGATTTCTGCTTCAGTTCACCAAGCTCGCCAATAATAGTTTCGGACCGCATGGCAAAGTCGGCACAGACAAATTCGGCGCTTACGGGACACTTTTCCATGGTTCCCTGGGCACTCTTTTCATCGACCGGGCCGGTTACGAATTGTTTCCCCAGTTAGTTGGCGGGCGCGATCCGGACGCGGCCCTGGATATACAGGGCGAGTGGGGCCAGTCCATCTCGGACCGCACCGACGACGGTCTGGCGGTTAGCTGCGTTTTCGGCAGCCAGCGCGGCGCAGAAAGCGGCAGCCGTTCCTACACCCACTTTCCCCACGTGCGGAATTTTCTGACCTGCCTCAAGACGCGGCAAGAACCCGCGGTGGATATCGAAGCGGGACACCGGACTACCACCACCTGTCATTTGGCCAACATCTCGGCGCGCACCGGCCAGAAGTTGGTCTGGGACGCCAAAGCCGAAAGAATCACCAACAGCGCGGAAGCCAACCAGTTGCTCACCCGCGCCTATCGATCGCCGTGGCGATTGGACGGACTGTATCGGGGATGATCCAACATGGATCGAGGAGAAGAAACGATGCTCTGCAGTGGCGCTCGCGTGCGGCTTACCGTTGGCGTTGTCCTGGCCTTGGTGGCGGCGCGCGTTGGGTGCGCGGATTCAGCCAACCAGCCCCCCGGATTGCTGAACGATCTGGTGGATGTGAGCAGCGACTTCCGCAGCAATTCGAACGAATATTATCTGGCCGATCGCGTGGCGCGCTTCGACCCCGGAACCGGACAAGGCCAAATCACCTGGCTGCGCAATCAGATCTACCCGCGCATGTCGTCCGACAACATGGAAAACGTCTGGCGGCCGTTCGCCGGCATCAACGTGTACGAACCGGCGGACCGGGTCAACCCCACGCTCCCGTTTTCGCTCGAGTTCATCACCTCGCGCACCGTGCGCATCCGCATACAAACCAAAACGGCGATGAAGAGCTTGGAGCCGTCGCTCATGCTGGCGGGTGAGCCGCCGCGTGACACTTCCTGGAAACTCTCGCGCGTGGAAGGCGGCTACCGCTACTCTAACGCCGCGGGTTCGGTAACGGTGCTCGAAAAACCCTGGCACCTCGAGTTCCGGGACCCCCGGGGAAACCTTCTCACCAAAACCGATCACTCGTCGGACAACGAACACTCCATTGACCCCGTGCTCCCGTTTGCTTTCATCCGACGGACATCCGATTACTCCCAGAGCGTGGCGGCGGTGTTCACGTTGGCGCCCGCCGAAAAGCTGTTCGGGTGCGGTGAATCCTTCACCCGGCTCGATAAGCGCGGCCAGAAAATGGTGCTATGGGTGAACAACGCGAACGGCGTCGAGACGTCGCGGATGTACAAGCCCATTCCTTTTTTTCTGAGCAGCCGCGGATACGGAATGTTCGTCCACACAGCGGCGCCCGCCACTTTCGACCTGGGCTTTGGGTATAGTGGCCTCTCTTCGCTCATGCTGGGCGACGATCAACTGGACCTGTTTTTCTTCTTCGGATCGCCGAAGGAAATCCTGGGCGAATACACCGCACTCACCGGCCGGCCGCCGATGCCGCCGCTATGGTCGTTCGGTTTCTGGATGAGCCGCAACTCGTACCAATCCGACGCCGAGGTGCGCGAAGTGGCGGCCAAGCTGCGGCAAAACCGTATTCCGGCCGATGTGATCCACATCGATGCCGGCTGGTACGATCTCAAGCACGGCAACGATCTGAAATTCGCCGCCGAACGCTTCCCCGACCCCAGAAAGTTATTCGCCGATCTCAAGCGCGACGGCTTTCGCGTCTCCTTGTGGCAAATGCCGTATTATTCACCCGTCAATTCGGTATTTCCCGAGCTGGTGAACAACGGATTGGCCGTGCCGGATGGCAAAGGCAATGTGGCCTTCGAGGACGCGATCCTCGACTTCTCGAACCCCGCCGCCGTGGCGTGGTATCAGGGTAAGCTGGCAGAATTGCTGCGCATGGGAGCCGCCGCCATTAAGGTGGATTTCGGCGAATCGGCGCCCATGACGGGGCTATATGCGTCCGGGCTCACCGGGTTCTATGAGCATAACCTCTACCCGCTACGCTATAACAAGGCGGTCGCCGATATCACCCGGGAGACCACCGGCGAAAACATCATCTGGGCCCGCAGCGCATGGGCCGGCAGCCAGCGCTATCCCATCCACTGGGGCGGCGACGGCGGAAGCACGGACACGGGCATGGCTGCCACGCTGCGCGGCGGATTGTCGCTGGGACTGAGCGGCTTCACTTTCTGGAGCCACGACATCGGCGGGTACGCGGGGAAGACTCCGGAAGAGTTGTACCGCCGCTGGCTGCCGTTCGGTATGTTGTCTTCCCATAGCCGCAGCCACGGCATGCCGCCGAAAGAACCCTGGCTCTTCAGTCCCGCGTTCACGGAGGATTTCCGGCGCGCGGCAGAGCTGAAATACCGGCTCATGCCCTATGTGTATGCGCAAGCGATGGATTCGAGCGACCGTGGTCTGCCCATGGTGCGTGCCCTGTTCATCGAATATCCGGACGACCCGGGCGCTTGGGAGGTGGATAACGAGTATCTGTTCGGTTCCGATATCCTGGTCGCACCGTTGATGGAATCGGGAACCACGGGCCGCCATGTTTATTTGCCACAAGGCCAGTGGATAGACTACCAGAGCCACAAGTCCTACCCGGGTGGCTGGCATAAAATCGAGGCAGGACTGATTCCCGTGGTGATGCTGGTTCGCGACGGCTCGGCAATTCCCGAAATCAAGCTGGCGCAGTCGACCAGCGCGATGGATTGGTCGCAGCTCGATGTGGTGGTTTTTTCGAACGACGCCAACGCGGCGCATGGTCTCCTGTGTCTTCCCTCCGATCAGGCGCTTCGGGAAGTCGACCTGACACGGCGCAACGGAACATTCGAACTGAATGGGAATCCGCTCGCCGGTAAAGTAGCTCTCGTCACTAAAATCTACACGCAGTGACTTGCGGGCTGGTCGCCGGGCCAGGTCCCTTCCGCGTGCCCATGGAAAACGCACAGCACGATGTGACGCCGGCATCGTCGCAGCCGGGCTGAACGATGTCTTCGAGCATCGGAGCGATCTCCATGCGCTGCTCCATCGACTATCTTGTATTGGCTTTCTGAATTAGGTCAAAGTTCGGTCCCACGGCCTTGCAGCAGGTCGCGCATGTAGGGTTGGCCTTGCCGATGGGCGGTGTCCACGCCGTCCCACTCGCCGCGGGCTCTCGGCCCGCACAGACCAGCCGCAAGACGCCCCACCCGGACCTCTTCCTGCATCCGCAGTACAACACCTGGATCGAACTCACCTACAACCAGGACCAGAAAGACGTGCTCGTTTACGCCCGCGCGATCGGCGCCAACCGCTATCCCAAGGGAGTGCTCACCTCGGTGGTCACCTCAAATGCGGCCATAGAGGGTCACTTCAAAACCGGCCAACGGACCGCGTCCAGGACTGAGCTTGTTGTACCGCGTCGGTGACCACCGCGGCAAGAGCTTTTTTGAG
>JBEKZL010000225.1:0-12324 GCA_049509915.1 Bryobacteraceae bacterium
GCGGCGGCAGGCGTCGAGGAAGCGGCTTGTCATTGGAGCCACGCGCATGGGTGATCCGTCCTGTCCTGGCAAAAGAAAACGCGAAAATCCTTTGCCTTATGCTGGGCCGCCCACTGGCGGCCGTTCACGAAATAGGGTTTGGCCCAAGCTTCGCTGTCGATGGTTCGCGGAGCCACGACCGAAACCGCCACGCTTCCCTGCGCCGGGTAACCCGTGCGCGGATCCATGATATGGGCATAGATGCGTCCTTCCGCACGGAAGAACTTCTCGTAACTGCCGGAGGTGGACAGGGACATATCCTTCAAAAACACGTCGGCGGCCTTCTGCCGCGGGTGCCAGGGATCGCGGATATCAATGGGCCAGCCACTGGGCGAATCGGGCGGCGCGCCCAGCCCGTAAATGCTGCTGCCCGAGCCGGCCACCAGCGCCGTATCGACGTGTATCCGGCGCAGCACTTCGACCATGCGATCGACGGCGTAACCTTTGCCGATGCCGCCGGGGTCGAGTTCCACCCCCGCCCGGTCGAACCACACAGTTCGAGCGGCCGCATCGAGATGCACGTGCCGGTATCCGGTCTTTTCGAGCGCGGTCATCACTTCGGCGCGGTGCGGCAGATGTCCCGTACCTTTGTAAAACCCCCAAACTTTCATCAACGGGCCCACCGAAATATCAAACGCCCCTTCGCTCTCCCGACTGTATTCGAGGCAGGCCGCCAACAACTGGAACAGCTCGTCGGAAATCCGGACGGGGCCCTCGGCGGCGTGCTGGTTCACACGGCTCCACTCGCTGGAGGGCTTATAATTCGACAACAGGTCGTCCAGCCGCCGTGCCTCGTCGAGCGCTGCGTCGGCGGCGGCTTCCATGGCCACGCGGTCGGTGCCGTAGAGCACTACCGTATAAGTGGACCCCATGGCGTCGCCGCTTTTCTCCAGCTTGAGCGCGGTTTGAGCCCAGGCCGGCGCGTACCCCGCCAACAAAAACAAAATTAACACAATATGGCGCAATTACCAGGATAACGTAACCGGCTGGAGAAAATAAAGGATTTACAAAAAAGGCACGCGCTGGAAGCGGAGATGGATCTGAGGGGAGGAGGCGAAGAAAAAGCGAGGATGGGGCGCCATCGGTGGGTAAACTGGCCGTACCCGTAACGGAACCAGCATCTTTAGATCGATCACGCTGACATCGCCGGGACCAGGGCACAAAGCTGATTTTCCCGGTGCCTTAGATGGGGGCCTCGTGCACACGACCTTGATTAAGACCGTTAGGGGGAACGCCGTTCCGTATACGGCGCTGCTCGCTCTCTTCTCCTTCGTGATGGCGTACCAGGTGCTGGCATCTCTGGATACGGTGCATGTCGAAAGAACGTATAACTTCTATGTGCCGTTCGGATTGCAGCCTCTCACGTGTCGGATTGCTAACCTCGCTTACGTGGCGAGTTGGGACGTTTGGAGCGAACCCGATCCGATGCAACGTTCGGTACCGCATCGCGGAGACGAACTCCTGGCCGTGAACGGGCGGCCATTCCGAGGAATATAGATGTATATGCGTGAGTTATGGGAAGCACAGCACCAGCCGTCGCGCCGTCATCTCCGCGCCAGCCGCCTCAACCGG
Source organism: Bryobacteraceae bacterium (assembly GCA_049509915.1). Taxonomy (GTDB): domain Bacteria; phylum Acidobacteriota; class Terriglobia; order Bryobacterales; family Bryobacteraceae; genus JBEKYD01. The sequence goes on from JBEKZL010000225.1 coordinate 1,612, forward strand.
CTCACTACATCGGCCGATTCCTCCACGCGCAGGACGTAGCTCAGGACCAGATAGCCCGCGCCGTAGGCCCCCAGGATGAGAACCCCATCGACCTGCGGCCGTGCGACTCCGACGCCGAGCTTTACGCCCCAAGCTATGGCGCCGGCAACCGCCGCGGCCAGCCACAGCCTGGCGGTGAGCGTGGCGGGCAGACCGGTCCATCCGATGCGGCGGTTCAACGTGCGACGCAGAAGGGTGAACTCCACCCAGCCGGCCACTCCGGCGGAGGCGGTCAGGCCGGCCACGCCCCAGCGCGGCGCGATGCCGAGCCACACCGGAAGGGGCACGGCCGAGAGCCAGCCCAGGCCGGTAGTCAGCGCCACGCGGATCAGGGCGAAACGCAGCGGCGTGCGCGTGTCGCGCAGCGCCCAGTAAGTGGAGGAATAGAGGCGGCCGAGCGTGGTGGCCAGCAGGCCCACCGAAGAACCGGCCAGGATGCCCCATAGATAGACCGAATCGGCGCGGTGAAATCTACCGCTCTGGAAGAGGAAGCCGGCCATCACATCACCCAGCGCCAGAAATCCGAGGGCGGAGGGGACCACGAAAAACGCGATGCGCCGCAGGCCGCCATCCAACCGCCGGCGCAGATAGGCCGCCACTTCATCGTTATCGCCCAGGGCGCTCGACATTGCCGGCAGTTCGGCTGCCGAAATGGCCATGCCGAACAGGCTCACCGGCAGCATATTCAGGGTTTGGGCGTTGGTGAGCGCCGTCACCGGCCCGTCGCCCAGCAGTCCGGCCAAAGCCAAATCCACATAGCCCGAAATCTGCACCACGCCGCGGCTCAGAAACACCGGTCCGAAGTTCCGCACCACCTCGCGAACGTGGCTCGACCGGGTTTCCAGATGTACGCGCAAGCGGCGGGCCAGCTTCAGCACCGCCGGCAACTGCACCGCGAATTGCAGCCCGCTGCCCGCCACAGATCCCCAGGCCAGAAGCGTCACCAGGCGCATCTGGCCGCCGCCGTGGAAGGCGACCAGGGAGGCAATCATGGCCGCGTTCCATGCCACCGGAGCGGTGTAGGAAAGGAAGAAGCGGCGATGGCTGTTGAGAATCCCCAGGCACCAGGCCGAGAGCACCAGCATGGCCGTACCGGGAAACAGAATCCGCATCAGTTGGATGGTGAGCTCGCGCTTGGCGCCGTGAAAGCCCAGGGCGATGACGTCGACCAGATATGGCGCGGCGGCCATGCCCAGCACCGTCAACAGCGAAGCGGTCAGGGCCAGCAGAGCGAACACCGCGCCGGCCACGCGGCCGGATTCCTCCTCGTCGCCCTCCGCCAGCAGACGTGCGTACACCGGAATGAACGACGCCGAAAGCACCCCTTCCCCAAACAGGTTCTGCAGGAAATTGGGAATCTTGAACGCCGCGTTGAAGGCATCGGCGACCGGGTTGAGCTGCCCGAAATAGCGAGCGAACAAGTGCTGCCGCACCAGCCCGGTCAAGCTGCGGAGCAGCATGCCGGAGGCCACCAGAAAAGCGTGGCGGCCGGTAGCTTCGGAGTGCTTGTCGGCAGCCACTAGCGGGCAGCCTCACTGTGGGGCAGGTTGCCAACCTGCGGACCGATTGTCAATCGGTCCAGCCGGGCGCTAGCCCGGCCGTTCCTCGGCGAGACCGAATCGCAGCTCAACTCGAATCCCACGAGATCGGGTGTTCGGAATCTCGGCGTGAAGCGTCGGCCGGGCCGGGCCTCAGGCTCGTCAGCGCACGGCCGGCTGGACCGATTGACAATCGGTCCGCAGGTTGAACAACCTGCCCCACAATACGCCGCGATCACTATCCCAGCTTCTCCACTACCGCGTCGGTCACGGCACTGGTGCTGGCGCTGCCGCCCAAATCGGCGGTCAGTGTTTTGCCCTCGGCCAGCACGGCCGCCACGGCGGCTTCCACCTGCTGCGCGGCGGCTGCCAGCTCCAGGTGCTCCAGCATCATGGCGGCGCTCAAAATCGCGGCCAACGGATTGGCCAGTCCTTTTCCCGCGATATCCGGCGCCGACCCGTGCACCGGTTCGAACATCGAGGGATGCCGGCGCAGCGGGTCCAGATTGGCGCTGGCGGCCAGGCCCATGCTGCCGATGAGAATGGCCGAAAGGTCGCTCAGAATATCGGCGAACAGGTTGGAGCCCACCACCACGTCGAAGCTGGCCGGGCGTCGCACGAAGTTCATGGCCGCCGCGTCCACCAGCAGCGATTCGGTTTCCACGTCCGGAAAATCCGCCGCCACGTCGCGGAATACGCGGTCCCAAAGCACCATGCTGTAGCCCTGCGCGTTGGACTTGGTGACCGATGTCACCCGCTTCTTCTTGCCGCGCTTCACCGCCAGCTCGAACGCGAAGCGCACAATGCGCTCCACCCCGCGGCGGGTAAAGACGGAAGTCTGGATGGCGATTTCCTCCGGCTGATCGTGATACACGAATCCACCCACCTGGGCATATTCGCCCTCGGTGTTTTCGCGCACCACCACGAAATCGATTTCGCCTCCCTGGTAGCCGGCCAGCGGCGAGCGCACCCCCGGGTACAGGTAGGCCGGGCGCACGTTGGCGTATTGGTCGAAAGCGCGGCGAATCGGCAGCAGCAGCCCGTTCAGGGTGACGTGGTCGGGAAGCTGCGGATGGCCGACCGCGCCCAATAAGATGGCGTCGCACGGGCGCAGCAGTTCCAGCGCGCCCGCCGGCATCATCCGCCCCCAGCGGAAATAGTGCTCCGCGCCCCAATCGAAATCCTGAAACGCAAATGCCACGGAATGTTGTTGCGCTACGCGTTCGAGCACGCGCCGCGCCTGCGGGACCACTTCCGTCCCAATGCCATCGCCCGCGATCACGGCTATCGTAAAGGTCTTCATCGGATTCGCTCACTCCTTCGGGGTTTCAGCCAGCGCCTTCTCGAGGAACAAAGTTCGGGTGGGATAAGGAATGCCGACGCCTTCGGCCCTCAGGCGGCGCAGCACGCGCTTGCGCAGTTCGTTGCGAACCGCAAACTGTTGGCTGAACTCCTCCACCTGATACCCCAGGGTAAAGCCTAGCGCGAAATCGCCCACGCCGGGGTCGAAAGAAGCCGAGGGCGCAGGGTCGGCCACCAGCCCGGGGATCGCACCGGCCGCCTGCTTACCAACTTCGTTCAGCAGCCTCTCCACCTGGTCCACGTCGCTATCGAGCGCCACGTTCACCTGGATGGACGCGCCCATCCGCTTATCCGGCAGCCAGTAGTTGGTCACATTGGCTTGCGACAGCTTGGCGTTGGGAATGAAAATTAAGTTCGAGGCCAGGGCGCGAATCGTCGTCGAGCGCCAACTGATGTCCACCACATAGCCTTCCTCGCCGCTGTTTAGTTTGATGTAATCGCCCAGTCGCACCTGCCGCGAAACGGCCACGTAAAACCCGGCGAACAGGTTCGACAGGGTGTCCTGCAGCGCCAGGGCCACCGCCAGGCCGCCCACCCCCAGGGCAGTAAGAATCGGCGTGATGTTGACGTGTTCCACGTCGAGCAGAATCACGATGCCGAGAATCAGTACGGCGATTTGCGCCAGGTTTTCGGTCAGCGTAGTCACCGGCAGAATCCCCTGCCCCTGGTTACCCCAGTACCGCACCAGCTCGCCCGTGACCCGGCCCGCCACCATGGTGAAGGAAATCACCACCAGCGCGACCAGCACCCGCGGCGCCCAAATCGCCGAAACCACGTGGGGCAAATTGGAGCTTTCAATGGCCAGGTGCGTAGCCAGCACCAGCATCCAGATGATGGTGGGCCCGCTCAGGGCTTCCGTCACGATTGCCCCGCCGCGGCTTTTCGAGCGCACGGTCCAGGCTTCCAGCCCGCGCAGCAGCAGCCGCCGCACCACCCAGCAGATGGCCAACGTCACCAGGAAGACCGCCGCCGGAGCCACGACCAGCCCCGGCTGGTGTTCCACGATCCTTATGAATTCGTATCCTCGCATTCGCTTTTTTCTAGGATCACACAGGTTGGGGGAAAGCTTTCAGCGAGCGGCGATCAGCGCTCAGCTCTCCACCGGCGACGCGTCGTTTCCGAGCCGCGACCGCCAGGGAGCGGTTGCCGCCGCCGCGCAGCAAGCTCGCCGTTCGCGGAACACTTACGCCCCGCACGCGGCTACAATGGCTCTAAGATCCGCATGCCGAATCCCACCCTCGAAGCTTCGCGGCCCGGGCTGCTGCGCCAGCTCGGTTTTTTCAGCGCCACCGCCCTGGTCATTTCCAATATGGTGGGCCTGGGCATTTTTACCAGTACGGGCTTCATGGCGGGCGACCTCGGTTCGGCCTGGCTCATCATGCTCTGCTGGGCGGTGGGCGCGGCCTTCGCCCTGGCCGGCGCCCTGAGCTATTCCGAACTGGGCATTAATTTCCCCAGCTCCGGCGGCGAATACGTATATTTGACGCAGGCCTACGGCCGGGAGTGGGGATTCATGACCGGCTGGGTTTCGTTCTTCGCCGGCTTTTCGGCGCCCATCGCGGCGGCGGCTCTCGCGTTTTCCGATTACCTGGCCCACTTCTGGCCCGCGCTTAGCCAGTCCAAGGCTCCCATCGTCATCGGCTCCGGCGATTTCTCCCTCCAGCTCGGCCCCGGGCAAGTGCTGGCATCGTCTTTGATCGCGGCTTTCACCCTGCTGAACTGCTTCGGCGTGGCGCTCACCGCTAAAGTGCAGAATGTGCTCACCGGCACCAAGTTGCTGGTGATTCTGAGCTTCGTGGTGCTCGGCCTGGCCATCGGCGCCGGCAGTTGGGGCCACTTCTCCCAAGCCGCTGTCCGCACCTCCACCGTCCCCGTTCCGGAGCAGTTTTTCATCAGCCTGCTGTGGGTGATGGTGGCCTATAGCGGGTGGAACGCGGCCACCTATGTCGCCGAGGAAGTGCGCCGTCCGGAGCGCACCCTGCCAGCCGCACTGGCCGTGGGCTGCGCGCTGGTATCGGTGGCGTTTCTGGCGCTCAACGTGGTTTTCATTTACTCCACGCCGATCGAAAAAATGAAGGGCGTCGTGGCGGTCGGCTCGCTTTCGGCATCCAGCCTGTTCGGTCCCGGCACCGCCGGTGCGTTCTCCGCGCTGATGGCGCTGGCCATCGTGGCCACCGTGAACGCGGAAGTCACCATCGGCCCGCGGGTCTATTTCGCCATGGCCAAGAACCGCGCCTTTTTCCGCGCCGCCGCCAAAGTCCACCCGCGCTTTCATACTCCGGTCTTCGCCATTCTGAGCCAGGGCCTGTGCGCCATGTTGATGACCCTAACCCCATTCCGCGAGTTGGTGATGTACATCGGCATGAGCCTCACGCTGTTTACCGTGCTGGCGGTGGCTTCGATTTTCGTGTTTCGCCGCCGGCAAGCCGGCTGGCAGCGCCTGCGCGCCGTGGATTTCGCTTTCCCTTTGATTCCCGCTTCCTATATCCTGGTAGGCGCCGCCATGATGGTGTTCGGCGTGATCTTGCACCCGCAGGCCTCATTGACTGCGTTTGGCACCGTGGGCGCCGGCGCGCTGGTATATCGTTTCGGCGTGCATACGCGAGGCAATGAATGAACTTTTCCCGACGCGAGTTCGGTAAAGCGGCGCTGGCCGCTCTGCCGCTTTCGGCCCTGGCCGCGGCCAAGAAAATCGATTCCCGCATTCACGGCGTCCAGATCGGCGCCCAGTCCTACAGCTTCCGCGACATGAGCCTCGACGCCGCCATCGACGCCATGCAGACCATCGGCCTGGGCGAGTGCGAACTCTACCAGGGCCACGTGGAACCCCAGAGGCAGAATCTGCATGAATGGCGCATGGCCACGCCGCTCGATTTCTTCGCCGGCATCCGTAAAAAGTTCGACCAGGCCGGCATTCAACTCCTGGCCTACAACCTGAGCTTCAACGATAGCTTCAGCGACGAGGAAATCGATCGCGGCTTTCAAATCGTCCGCGCCATGGGCCTCGACCTGATCACCGCCTCCTCTACTTTGTCCGTCATCAAGCGCGTCGCCCCGGTGGCGGAAAAGTACAAAATCCGCGTCGCCATGCATGGCCACGACCATACCGAAGACCCCAATCAATTCGCCACCCCCGAAAGCTTCGCCGCCGCCATGGCCCTCACGCCGCTGTTCTGGGTGAATCTGGATATCGGCCACTTTACCGCCGCCGGCTACGACGCCGTGGCCTACATTCAGCAACACCACGACCGCATCGCCGTGCTGCACATCAAGGATCGTAAGAAGAACCACGGCGCCAACCTGCCGCTAGGCGAGGGCGAAACGCCCATCAAGGCCGTCCTGCAGCTCCTCAAACACAAGAAGTACCCCATCCCCGCCAATATCGAATACGAGTACGGCAAGCCCGGCATGGACACCGTCGCCGAAGTTCGCAAGTGTTTCGATTACTGCAAACGGGCCTTGGCATAAAGCGCCAGGCGCGCCCGGCGATCGAGCGAAGAGCCTCTCCAAGCAGCCCGCCGATGACTGACGCGCGTGAGTCGAGTAACACGCCGCCGGCTGGACGTACCGGTACGAATTACTTGTAAGAACCACTAATTACGCGTTCTAAATACCTCACGCGCTTGTTACACTGCATGATACGCGTGGAGTAGGTTTGGCGTCTCCGCTGGCCGCCTCATTCCCGCACCGGAGGTGTGGGCGCCGAATCGGAGAGTGCCCGCCGCAGTTAGCTATCCATCATGTCGTGTGGCATCGTAATTATGAATAACTCATGTATTACCTTGAGCCTGTTGGCGGTTGGAATGTCCCTCACCGCGGCGATGGACGGACAAACTACACCTACCCCGACTCACGCCGCCAGCCCTCGTCCACGGCCGGCCGTATCCGCACCGGGTAAGACTGTCTGGAAATGGTCTCTGGCAATTATGGCAGCCGCCAACGCAGCCGATACCGTTGCGAGCGTACAGTGCAACCAGGATCCCGCCCGATGCGGGCAGGAGCGGGGATGGCTGTATCCCGGCGCGAAGTTCTCGATTGGCGTCAAGGCCGCGGTGGTCGGCGGGCAAATGCTCGCCCAGTGGCTGATTGTGCGAAAGCGTCCTGCGGCCGCGAAGTGGTTCGTGCCGGGCAATGCCGGACAAACGGGAATGGGGGCCTGGGCGGCGTGGCACAATGCGCGGTTAAGGTAACTCGGCTGAGTCGGATGAGCGTGGGCGGCGTACAGCGTCGACATACCAGAGGCGGGCCCGCGCGGGTCGGCCTTGTGAACGAGTGGACGGTGCCTGCGTAAATGAAGGTCGCGGATAGAGAATCGTCGCCATCGTAGTTCCGTGATATTATGATCACACCCGGGGAGCACGCGAACTGCTATGGCTCATGCCATTAACCATTTCAAGAATGTTGCCCTTGCCACAAAAGGTCCAGGCGTGGACATCGATGAGATCGGCCCCGTCGATAACGCTACCGCCCTCGATGATATGTGCGACGTGCATTTTGGCATTAACACGGATCACTACGACGACGAAATTGACGATACGATTCAAGCCCAGGCCGATCTCGAGGGGCTCGGTCCGCGAATTCTCGACATCCTCAACCGGGGCGGCCGTACCGCGGAGGATACCTGGTTTATCATCGAGCACGGACGGGCGCGGACGCGTGGCGCAACCCCGGGATTTGAGAATTTTTACGTTCAGTTCAATCGCAAAAAGAAAGTGACGAACTTCACTTTTCGCCCTGGCTCCAAGATCAGCGGTGTCGATGTCAGCGGAACCGAAAAGTATAAACCTGGCGCCGTCCACAAGGGTGAGAAGGACAAAGTCGAGGGCCTGCAATACGGGACGCGGTGGTCAAAGACCGCGCTCGAACACGCGGCGAACAGTACCCGCGGCAACATCCACTTTCATCTGGATGGAATGGGAGATATCAACGCCCTGATCACCAAGGATAGTAATTTCTCCCACAACGTCACCAGCCGGGAACTGCGCTATGTCTTCCGGAACTGGCCGAGGTTCGAACATAAAGTTATCTTTTATAACGGCTTTACAGCTCTCCCTTACCGGGCCGTAATGGTCGAGCCGCCGTGGCTGTGGCGACCGGATAGCTCGGCCATTCAGTGTCATCACTGCCACGCGAATTTTGGTTTTTTCACCCGAAGGCACCACTGCAGAAAGTGCGGACTGATCTTTTGCAGCGAGTGCACTCCGCAAACCAAGGCGCTGCCGTACCCGATTCGCCGCCCCGGCGCGGATGTCGAAAAAGGCAATGTTCGCGTCTGCGACGCCTGTTTCATCTTGCCCTAACGGCAACCCGGTCCGGGGGCTCTAGCGCGAAGGCCGTCCTGCAGCCCCTCAAACGGAAGAAGTACCCCGTCATCCACGCCATTATCGAATACGAGTACGGCGTTTGCTGGTCCTCCCAAGACGAAGTGCTAGAAACCCACCTTGCTTCCGGTGGGGTCGCAAACTCCATCGAGGGTTTCCCGCAGAAGTTCTCCCAGGGAATGATCCCCTACGAAGCGAAGCAGCGAAAACACGGATTTAGTGATTCGCGCCTCGATGTGCAAGGCAGCTTCTGCTTGCTTGCGGCCGCACGTATTTGTTTACCGGGTGAGATCTCCGCAGAGTCGCTGTCGGGCATCGCGTACTAGAGGATAAACGTAGACGTCCTTAACTGCTCGACGGTGGGCTTTGTGCTCACGGTCCATGCGACCGCGCCCGGCGGTCTGCCCGACATGGAGCCAGTTGGCGGCGCGGTAGCAGGTGCCGCGGGAGCGAGCCGCATCCACCAGGGTCTCCAATAGTTGGGGGCGAGTTGGCGGCTTATCGGCTCGCCCGATTCGGATTTGTTCCAACGCGCGAGGTAGGAGACGCAATCAATCCGATCGCGCAGGCGAAGTTCTCCGGCTGATGGACCGCACACTCGATCAGGGGTGCCGCGCGGTAGAAGGACCTGCGGTTCCGCCGGCCGGCGTCGGTCTTGCGCGAGCCAGAGGCATGCACCGCCACGGACCGTGCGACGCATTACACTGCTCCGGTGCCGCTGCGGACGGGGAGGTGTTGCCCCCCCCAGGCGCACGTTACCATTTACTCTATGGCAACTTTTCAAGCTCTCGCGGTACAACAGGCGGGCGGCGAGCTCGAGCCGTTTTCCTACGATCCAGGCGAGCTGAGGGATGAGCAGGTCGAAATCGAAGTTCTCTATTGCGGTATCTGCCATTCCGATCTCGCCATGAAGTTCAACGAATGGCACATGACGCAATATCCGTTCGTTCCCGGCCATGAGGCTATTGGCAAGCTGGTCGCGGTGGGGCGCGACGCCAAGTTCCTGACCGTCGGCCAGATGGTGGGGCTAGGGTGGAATTCCGGCAGTTGCCTGCATTGCGCGCAGTGCCTGAGCGGCAACCACAACATGTGCAGCACCCTGGAGATGACCATCGCCGGCCGCTACGGCGCATTCGCCACGCGGGTCCGCTGCCACTGGGTATGGGCAACGCCGATTCCGGAAGGATTGGACCTGGCCAAGGCCGGTCCACTGCTGTGCGGCGGCATCACCGTCTTCAACCCGCTACTGCAATTTCAGGTTCTGCCCACCGACCGCGTGGGCGTGATCGGCATCGGGGGCCTGGGACACATGGCGCTGCAATTTATGAATCGTTGGGGCTGCGACGTCACCGCGTTCACCTCTTCGGCCGCCAAAGCCGACGAGGCGAAACGGATGGGCGCACATCACGTGGTGGATACCCACTCCACGGACGCTCTTGCCAAAGTGGCCGGTTCGTTCGATTTCATCCTCTCCACGGTTACCGCCGACCTGCCCTGGGATGCGTATCTGGCGGCCTTGGCGCCCAAGGGACGACTGCACATCGTAGGGGTCGCGCCGCAACCGATTCCCGCGCCGCCTTTCCCTTTGATCGCCGCCCAGCGATCCATCAGCGGGTCTCCCTCCGGCGCTCCCGCGACCGTTATCAAGATGCTCGATTTCGCGGCGCGCCATGGCGTCGCTGCGGTGACCGAAGAATTCCCGATGAGCCGTGCCAACGAAGCGTTCCGGCGGCTCAAAAGCGGTAAGGCACGCTACCGCATCGTGTTGAAGAACGATTTAGGGTGAAGCCGCGGGCTTGAGCCTGACAGTTTGGTGGGGCGGTCACCCGCGCCTTGCGCCAGGCTTTCTCCGGCAACTCCCGCGCCAACTGCGCCACCGAGAGCGGTTGGTGCGTTTGGTCCCGTTGCATCCGTTTGGGCCGCCGCCCTTTCCCGCTCCACGCCTAAGGCCATGTTAAATAATAATATGTACAATTTGACAAACCGGACAGATCAGCCAATCGGGCGAGGTGAAAGGGTATGGTTCCACTCGGGATGTGTTTTGTGGCGGCTGAGGAGCAGTTCGTCCATGTCCTTCTTGGATAGTTCGACGCCGGTTTCATTTTGATCGGTATCCAGAATGGCCTTGACCTTCAGCCCAGTTTTGGTGCCGGTTCCACCAATCAGGTTGACTACGGTTTCGAAATTGATCAGAGGCTTGCCCTTCCAGTTCAGGCTAATGAAGGAAAATAGCCGATGTTCGATCTTGTTCCACTTGCTGGTTCCCGGCGGGTAGTGACATACCGTGATTGCCATGCCAGTCTCATCGCTCAGTTCCTGGAGTCGCACTTTCAGGCCCCTTGCCGGTTGCCGTTCCCGCCCTTGCTGTCGGCGTAGAGCAGCAACCGCTGCGCCGCGCGGTAGTGTTTCCTGCCATCCATCCGCCACCACCGCCGGATGCTCTCGACAGCGAA
>JBEKZL010000226.1:0-12295 GCA_049509915.1 Bryobacteraceae bacterium
CGGCATCGTGAAGAACTACGCCATAGATCCCTCCAATCACAGCGCCACCAATGTCGTGGGCCTGCGCCTTGGCGGACCGATCACTACCAAAGACCGGCTCAGCTTCAACGAACAATACAGCGGGAACAGTTCCACCTCCGAGCAACTGTTCGGCTTCAAGGACAGCACTAGTGGCTACGGTTTGAGCACCACGACGCAATGGGCGCACAGCTTTCGCCCTCGCCTCAACAATACCGTCAACGTGGCGTTCAGCCGCAGCATCAGCGATCTGACGCCCTATTTCGCCTACAAGACCAACATCGTCGGCGACACGCAGATCGCGGGGCTGGACGAAACGCCGCTCAATTGGGGTCCGCCTAGCCTGTCGTTTACGAATTTCGGTTCCCTCAGCGACAGCACGGCCTCGCAAAGCCGCAACCAAACCCTGAATGTCACCGACACGCTCACTTACACGGTGCAGCGCAAGCATAACCTGCAATTCGGGTTTGGCTACCGGAAGCTCCAGCAGAATCCGATTTCATACGCCAATTCACGCGGATCGTTTGCGTTTTCGGGCGCGCTCACCAGCGGCTACGACGCCAGTGGCGCCATCTTGCCGAATACCGGTTTCGATTTCGCCGATTTCCTGCTCGGCTATCCCCAGACCAGCTCGCTACGCACCGGCAATTACGGCGACTACTACCGCGGCTGGGCTGCCAATGCTTACGCTCAGGACGACTGGCGCGTGCGCCCCAACCTGTCTATCAACATTGGCCTGCGATACGAGTACTTCGCGCCCTACACCGAGTTGCGCGGCCATCTGGCCAACCTGGACGTGAATGGAAACATCACCGCGGTGGACGTGGTGACACCCGGCAAGCCCGGCCCATACACGGGTGCGTTTCCCGCCAGCCTAGTGAACGGGGACCCGGATCTTTTCTCGCCGCGCCTGGGCCTGGCCTGGCGCCCTTCCACCAAACACAGCCGGGTTGTTCGCCTGGGATACAGCATTTTCTATAGCGGTTCGGCCTACGGCAGTATCGCGGCGAAAATGGCGGCGCAGCCTCCGTGGGCAGTTACCGAAAACCTCAGTAACAACCTTACCAATCCGCTGACTCTCGAGAACATCCTCGCCGCTACGCCCGCCGGGGTGAACAATACTTACGCCATCGACAAGAATTACAAGTTGGCGTACGCGCAGACCTGGGTGGTGGCGCTGCAGCAGACGCTGCCCTCCAACACGCTGATCGAATTCGAGTATCTGGGCACCAAAGGCACGCGCCTCGACGAGCAGTTCGCACCCAACGAAGCCGCACCCGGAACGCCCGAGGCGCTGGTCGCCTCACAGTTGCGGGTTCCCGGCGCCGGCGCATTCATTTACGAGACCGACAACGGGAATTCCATCTATCACGCCGGCCAGATCCGCCTGACGCGGCGTTTCAGCCGCGGCATGTCCGCCATGGCGCTCTACACGCGGGCCAAGTCGATCGACGACGCGTCCACTTTTAGCGGCGGCAGCGGAACCGTGGTCCAGAATTTCGACGACCTCAGCGCCGAACGCGGCCTGTCCAACTTCGACCAGCGCGACGCTCTCACGCTCAACTATCTGCTGTCTTCGCCGGTGGGCATTCACGGCCTCTGGCGCAACGGCGATTGGAAAACCAAGGCGTTCGCCGGCTGGACTTATAGCGGCGGTTTTACTTTCTCGAGCGGCACGCCGCACACGGCGCTGATTTCCGGGAACCTGGCTTCCACCTCGGGCATCGCGGCGCTGGAACAATTGCGCGCCGAAGCTACGGGAACTTCCATCAACGCGCCCGGCTCGCCCTATTTCAATCTGGCGGCGTTCACTACGCCGGCCGCGGGAAATTTTGGTGACGCGGCTCGGGATACGATTCCCGGGCTGCCGGTGATTTCGCTGAATGGCGGATTGAATCGCGCCTGGCGCTTCGGCGACGTCGGCCGCCGCCAGTTGCAACTGCGGCTCTCGGCGAATAATATGCTGAACCACGTGCAGATCACTGGTTTCGGCACGACGGTCAATTCGAACAACTACGGTTTGGCCACCGCGGCTTCGTCCACGCGCACGGTGACCCTGTTGCTGCGGTTCAATTTCTGATATGAGGAGAAGGGCGGAATTAGCTTCGGACCTGTTCCGGTTTGTGGTGGGGCATGCTTTAGCTTGCCCGATACCGGCGCAAGCGCCGGCTTGGCAGGCGGAAGCGCCTGCCCCACTGTGCGCGCCAAATTTGCTTGTCCTGCTCGGTTTCCTTGCGTTGGCCGCCGCCGGCCAGCAGCGGCCGGCGCCGGTTCCATCCGCCCCGACCGCCGTCTTTACCGCCAATGCTCACCTGGTGATCGTGGACGTCACGGTCAAGAACCCCAAGACCGGCAACCCCATCGAAGGTCTCAAGGCCGCCGACTTCACCGTGCTCGAAGACGGCAAGCCGCAGAAGATTTCGGTCTTCGAATTCCAGAAGCTGGCCATGGACCCGGAGCCACCGGCCCCGCCGCCAACTTTAGCCGACCAAAAAGAACTGCCGGAAGATCCTAAGACCGTCATCACGAGCGAAAGTCCCGGCCACATCCAGTATCACGACAAGCGCCTGCTGGTGCTGTTCTTCGATTTCACCACCATGGGCGTGCCCGAGCAGTTGCGGGCGCAGGACGCCGGCCTCAACTTCCTGGATAAGCAGATCACCTCTTCCGACATGGTGGCCATTATGCTCAACACCGGCGTCGTGCAGGTGAAGACCGACTTCACCGCCGACCGCGACCAGTTGAAGAGCATCATTGAAAATCTGCCTATCGGCGACATGAGCGACCTCGCCGCCCTGGCCGACGTCGGCGCCGACACCGAGGAAGACACCGGCGCGGCTTTCGTGGCCGATGAGACCGAGTTCAACATCTTCAATACCGACCGCAAGCTGCAGGCCATCGAAGATGCGGTTCATATGCTGGCGACGCTGCCCGAAAAGAAGGTACTGCTGTATATTTCGAGCGGCATCAACAAGAACGGCATGGACAACCAGGCGCAACTGGAAGCCTCCATCAACGCATCGGTGAAGGCCAACGTGGCCATATATCCCATCGATGCGCGCGGCTTGATGGCGGACCCTCCGGGCGGCGCGGCTTCGACCGGCGCCTCGCGCGGCACCGGCATCTTCAACGGCTCGGTCTACAATTCGCAGCGCGCCACCATCAACGATTCCCAGGAAACCCTTTCCAGCCTGGCTTCGGAGACCGGTGGCAAGCTGTTCGTCGATAATAACGACCTTTCCATGGGAATCGTGGCGGCGCAGCAGCAGTTCCGCAGCTATTACATCGTCGGCTACTACACCAACAACGTCAAAGAGGACGGCCGCTACCGGCGCATCGCCGTCAAGCTGAATTCCAATGCCGCCGCCCGGATCGAGCACCGGCAGGGTTACTACGCCGACAAGGTATGGGGTAAGTTCAACGGGCAGGAAAAAGAGCAGCAGTTGCAGGACGCGCTGTCAGCGGGAAATCCGGTGACCGATATCCCGATCGTGCTCGAAGCCGATTATTTCCGCATCACGCCCACCGCGTATTTCGTGCCGCTTTCGATCCGCGTGCCGGGATCGGTGATCGCCCTGGCGCAAAAGAGCGGCGGCGCCGGCGAGACCCGCTTCGACTTCATCGGCGAAGTGATCGACGAGCGCAAGACCATCGTCGCCAAGGTGCGCGACTTCATCCCCGTCAGACTCGGAGCCCAGGATGCAGCCCGACTTTCCCGCCGCAATCTGCACTACGACGCCGGTTTCACCCTCGCCCCCGGCAAGTACCGGGTGAAATTCCTGGTGCGGGAAAACCAGACTGGCAAAATGGGTACTTTCGACGGCCACTTCATCATACCCGACCTGGCTGCGGATTCCACCCTGCTCAAGACCAGCTCGGTAGTGTGGAGCAGCCAGCGCGAACCGCTCAAGGCCGCCGTGGGCGCGGCTGAGCGCACCACGCGCAAGACCAACGAGGCCGATCCGCTGATCGTGGGCGACGAGAAGATCGTTCCCAACATTTCCAGAGTCTTCCGCCGCGCCCAGAAGATGTACGTCACCTTCGACGTGTACGACGCCCGTCCCGACCCCGCGGATTATAAGGCCCGCCGCGTGAGAGTCGGCATGAGCCTGTACAACCAGAAGGGCGTTAAGACCTTCGAATCCCAGCCGCTCGTCGCGACCCATATCGCCGCCACAAGGCCGGAAGCCGTGCCGGTGGCGATTGAAGTCCCGTTGAAGGACGTGGCGCCGGGGCGGTATACGTGCCAGCTCAACATCGTCGATGAAGTGGGGCGGAAGTTTGCATTCCCGCGGGCGAGCCTGGTGGTGCGGTAGTCCGGGTCAGAGCCGCGACTGTAAAGGAGCGGTTGCCGGATGCGAAACCAGGGCTCGTTACCTTTGATTGGCGGATGGACTCAAATCTTCCCGGCCTCCCTCGCTCGTGTGATCCTGCTCTCAGGATAGTTGCTCTACTTCGTTCTGCCAACGGGACGAACATCTATTTCCCGATACAGAACGTGGAGAGGATGCGGTTCAGAATGACGTCGGCGGTGCTGGCGCCGGTGATGGCGTCGACCGGGTGCAGGGCGGCGTAGAGTTCGACGAGCACCATTTCGTGCGGAATCCGGGCACGGCGCTCATCGCCTGTATACCTCGCTTCGGTGACGGATTCGCGTCACTTACACCAGTAGTTCTGCGTCCTCGATGGTGTACACCACGCGGTAGTCACCGACACGAATGCGCCACTCCGCATCGCCACCCGCAAGCTTTTTGCAGCCGGACGGACGAGGGTTGGATGCGAGATTTTCGAGGCGAAGAACGAGGCCGACAATCAATGGGCGGGGAGCTTCTTGAGTTCCTTCTCGGCACTTGACGCGAATGCGACGTTGTATTTAGCCACGCAGCTTGCCGGTTGCGATCAGGTCGGCCTTCACCTCTTCGAGCGGAATGCGTTTCTCGTGCCGGCGCGACCAGGAGACCAGCACGTCTTCGATATCTTCCCACAGCGCACTGTGCTTCTTGAGGTGATCACCGCCGCTGTCTTGCGGCCTTTCGCGTCGGTAATGAACTGAATTCCGGTCACGGGCGGTGCCTCCCTCGGTCGCGTGATCCCGTTCTGACGATAGTTGCTGTGCTTCGTTCTGTCAACAGGGAGCGCCCTACTTCCCGATACAGAACGTGGAAAAGATGCGGTTCAAGATGTCGTCGGCGGTGGTGGCGCCGGTGATGGCGTCGATCGGGTGCAGGGCGGCGTAGAGTTCGACCAGCACCATTTCGTGCGGAATCCGGGCTTCCACCGCGCATTGCGCTGCTCCCAGGTGAATGCCCGATTCCAGCAGCAGGCGCTCGTGGCGGAGGCTGGTGATGAAGCCGGTTTCGTTTTCCATCGCGCCGGGCGGCAGCACGGCATCGAGAATGGCCTGGCGGAGTTGCTCGATGCCTTCGCCGGTGAGCGCGGAAACGGGAATCGCTTCGTCGCCAGCCACTCGTCCCAGATCGCACTTATTGCCGGCCACTAGCGTGCGCCCCCCATCCCGCGCGCGGCGGACAATCTCGCGGTCTTCTTGATCGAGCGGGCGCGAGATGTCCACCACCACCAGGGCCAGGTCGGCATCGGCCAGGGCTTCGAAGCTGCGTTCGATGCCAAGAGATTCGACGGTTTCATTCGATTCCCGAATGCCCGCGGTATCCACCAGTTTCACCGGGAATCCGCCAATCGAAGCGGTTTCGGAAATGGCGTCCCGAGTGGTTCCGGGAATGTCGGTAACGATGGAGCGATCCTGCTCCAGCAGGCGGTTGAACAGGCTGCTCTTGCCGACGTTGGGCCGGCCGACAATGGCGAGAGTCAGTCCCGAGCGCACCAGGCCGCCGTAAGCGAAACTCGCCGCGAGCTTGACCACGCCCGTCTGAATGGGTTCCAGACGCGCGAGGATCTGCTCCGCCGAGGCAACGCTGACGTCGTCTTCGGCGAAATCGATGCCGGCTTCGAGCAGGGCAATCAACTCCAGCAGCTTTTCCTTCACCGGCGCCAGGCGCCGCGACACGGAGCCTGCCAACTGGACGGTTGCCACGCGCGCCTGATAGAGAGTAGTAGCTTCGATCAGGTCGCGGACGGCTTCCGCCTGGGGCAGATCGATCCGGCCGTTCAGAAAGGCGCGCAGGGTGAATTCGCCAGGTTCGGCCAACCGCGCGCCGGCCTCCAGCGCTCGCGCCACGGCATGCCGCAGTACCACCGGGGCGCCATGGCAGGAAATTTCCACCACGTCTTCGGCGGTGTAGGAGCGCGGCGCTTCGAAGAATGTCGCCACCACCTGGTCCACGGTGTGTCCGGCGGCGTCCGGCAACTCCGCCATGCGCGCGCGCCAGGAGCGCCAGGCGCCGGCGACGGGGAAGCGCAGCACGGCTTCGGCGATGCGGCGCGCGTCGCGGCCGGAGAGGCGCACGACGCCCAGCCCGCCCGGCCCCGGCGGAGTGGAAATAGCAACGATAGTGTCATGGGTGGACAGTGGGACAGGCCTCCTGGCCTGTCTTTCTATTAGAAACGGTGACAGGCCTGGATGGCTGTCCTACCGCCGGGGACCGCGTCTGGGTGGGCCGGAATCGCGGCGGCGGCCTTCGCCGTGCGCGCCGCGGGGACGGGCATCGCGGCCATGGCGGCCGTCTCCGCCGCGCAGTACGAAAGCGCTGGGCGGCGGCTCCGGCAGGCTGGCCATGCCGGCGGGATAAACCACCACCTGGCGCGACGGGCCGGAGCCCTGGCTCTCGCTGCGAATGCTGGTATCGTGGCGCAGCGCCAAGTGGATCACGCGCCGCTCGCGACTGTTCATGGGATTAAAGCGAAACGGCGTGCCCGTCCGCTTTACCTTTTCGGCCGCCGCCGTGGCGCTCAGCCGCAACTCCTCGATGCGCAGCAGGCGATAGTCGTTGGCATCGAACGATAGCCGCGAATGGTCTTCCGACGGCATGCGCAGCATTTCCATGGTGACGTGTTCCAAGGCCAGCAGCAGCTCGGCGCGATTGGCCAGCAGGGCATCCACGTCGGCCCCGCTGAACCTTACCAGCACGTCGGGCGTTTCCACGTCGTCCTCGCCGGGCCGCGCGTCCTCGATCGCGAACTCCAGCTCGAAGCCGCCTCTCGAAAACACTATGCGCAAGAACCCGTCGATGCGGGAGGCTATGGAGGACGCAGTATACTTTCGCTCTGTCACTGGCTATTTCCTGCCGTTCTTTTTCTTGGGAGGCTCAACGCTGCGAGCGGCTTCCAGGGCGGCTTCGGTATGGTTGAAGAACCATTGCTGCCCCATATTTACGAGATTGCTGGTCAAGTAGTATAGCACCAGGCCGCTTGGCAGATTGTAGAACATGGCGCCGAAAATCAGCGGCATCATCATCATCATGTTCTTCTGGTTGGGATCGACGTTGGCCTGCGGCGTCATCTTCTGCATCAGGAACTGGCTGGCGATCATGATAATGGGCAGAACCTTGATGGCCGCGTGTTCAGCCTGGGAGAGATCGGTCACCCACAGCCAGGTGGCGCCGCGCATTTCCACCGAAACCGAAAAGACCTTATAGAAAGCGATGAAGAACGGAATCTGGATCAGCATGGGGAAACAGCCGCCCATGGGATTCACGCCGTACTTTTTATACAGGCCCATCACTTCCTGGTTCTGGTCAGCCTTTTTCGGATCGCGCATGCCCACGTTTTTGTATTTGGCGTTGATGGCGTCGATCTGCGGTTTGAGCGCCTGCATCTTCCGCATCGACTTCATATTGGAAAGCCGCAGCGGGAACAGTATGGAATTCAGGACTATGGTGACCACCACGATCGACCATCCGAAATTATGCAGGAAGGCGTGGTTCGCCCAGTTGACCAGCAGGAATAGCGGCTTGGCCACCACCCCCAGCCAGCCGAAATCCACCACCTGCTCGAGCTTGGGATCGACGCTCTTGAGCAGGTCGTAGTCTTTGGGACCGACAAACACGCGAAAGCGATTCTGCGCTCCGTCGCCCACCGCGGCGCCGAAAAACGGTACCTTCTTGGCCTCGAATGGTGTAGCCACAATATCGGACAACGTAACCGCGTCGACGTTCGCGTCTTGCTCCGGCAGGAAGACCGCGGCAAAATACTTATCGTTCAAACTGAAGAAGGAGAAAGTCCCGTGCGCTGCGATGGGGCCGTTCTTCGCCGATCCGGGGGTCACCAGTTTCTGCTGCGTCAGATCGTAATAAGCCGTCGATTCAAGGGCAGCCGGAGCTCCCAGGGTCAGATCGCCGAATCCGCCGCGCCAGTCGATCAGGTGCGGGAACGGCTGTCCATCGACTGAGACTTCGGTGAAAACTTCCAGGAGGTAGCTGTTTTTCTGAAAGTGGAATCCCTTGCGGACGCTGGTGTGGCCGTCGGAGAAGGAGTATGACACGCCCAGCCCATCGGCGTCGGGCGTTTGCGCGTAGTAAACCCAGTTGACCTTTGCCTCGGGCTGCGGGCCGTTGAAGTAGAGCGAGAACGGATATTCCAGGCCGGCGGCGGTGTTGATCAGGTCGAGCGGCTTATCGTCGTTTCCCTTATACTTCTTGAGCACCCAGTTGTGCACGGTGGCGCCCTGGTTGCTGAAGACGACGTGGAACAGGTTGGTATCCACCACGAACGGAAGCGCCGGTTGTTGCGGCGTGGCGTTGGGCGCCGGAACGGAAGCGGCTCGCGACGGTGCCGTGGGCGGCTTTTTCGCGGCGGCGGGCAACGGTTCTGTCGGCGCGGCCGAAGCCGGTGCGGATGCCGCCGGCAGCGGCGCGGGCGCGGACACCGGCGGGGCGGCGGGTGGCGCAAATACTTTGAGGAAATACGGCGTGACCAGCATCACCACGCCCATCAGGATAAACGCCAGGAGAAGCCGAAGCTCCATCGACATCTCTTTCGGCGGCGTCTGGTCCGATTCTCTCGCCGGTGGACTCTTTTCCAAATCTGCCATGCCTAGTATTCGTTCCTCGTAATCATGTTTGCGCCTACGACAACGGCTTCCTTACTGGTCGCGGCTCGGAGTTGTCATCGGCACCGGGTCGTATCCGCCTTGGTGAAAGGGATGGCACCGGAGCAGCCGGCGCACCCCCATCCACGCGCCTTTGGCAACACCATAACGCACCACCGCCTCGCGCATATAAACCGAACAAGTCGGATAGAACCGGCAAGCCGAAGGCAAGAGCGGGGAAATCCAGTACTTATACGTATCGAGCAGCCATGCTACGCCGCGCCGCAGCGGCGGAAGAGCCGCTCCACTTCCGCGCAAATCTCCGCAAACGGAGCCTGAAACGCTTTGCGCCGGGGATTGATGACGATGGACCACTTCGGATTCAACCGTTCCAGGTGGAGGCGCACGGCTTCGCGGACGCGCCGGCGAATGCGGTTGCGGACCACGGCCTTGGCGACCTTGCGGGGAACAGTGAAGCCCACGCGAGGACCATCCGCCACCTCGCCGCGCAGGCAAAAAGCCGCGAAAAGCGAATTCGAGTGGCGAATTCCCTGCTCGTATATCCCCCGGAAATCTTGCGATCGCAAAAGGCGGACACGTTTTGGAAATGCGTTCGGGCCGGGCACGGCCCTTGGCTACCTCTCGGAGCTGACGGTGAGTTTCTTCCGCCCGCGGGCGCGGCGGCGGGCAAGCACTGCGCGGCCATTCTTGGTTTCCATCCGGCTCAGAAACCCGTGCGTTTTCGCGCGGTGCCGGTTATTCGGTTGAAAGGTACGTTTGGGCATTTTAACTCAAGCTTCATTATAAGGGAAGCGGCGGATGTCGGCAAACCGGGCTCGAAGTCGGAAAAGGCGGCTTGCGGGGAGGCGCTGGCTCCCATACGACTATATCATATTCTATATCAGTGGTTTGTAGGCATAGATGGGTTCGATTGGTAACGGCGATTCGGGCTAGCGATTTGTGCATTCTTGTGCATCTCCAGCCGGAATTCGTGCGCGACGGAGGAGCAGTCGGAGTAGTTTTTGATCGGGGAGCACGCCGAGAGAACGCCGCCGGAGAATCGTTCAGCGATCGGCGAAGACGGGAGCAGGAACATGTCCGCTGAATTGCATCATATCCCAAGTCGGGGCTGGGGAGGCGTTAGTTTAGAGAGAGTCTCCCCAAAAGAGAACAAGCCTCGCGGCGGCGACTTGGGGCCGCCGCGAGGCTTGTCCACGGCCTGGGCCCATGGCCAAATAGTTATTTGACGTCCAAACCTTTACGCCGGCAGTTGGAGTGAGTTCGCTGACGTAGCCGATACTGCCGCCGGTTTTCGCCACGTAAGCGATTACTTCCGCTTCGCTGTTGAAACTCTCGGGCAGGTTTCCCTTGCCGGTGAAAACTAGACTCCGATAGTAGGCAAGTAGCGCGTCAGCGGATCGTCCGATGTACTCTTTCAGGAACGCCGCGTGCAGCGGCCCAGCCTTGATGAGAACCGGTTCCACCTGGTTTGTTCCTTCCAGAGAGGTCTTAGTGACCAGAAAAATGCGCTTCAGTTCATCCGCGGAGACGGCCGACACGCCCATCTTGTCATTCGCGATAATCTCTAAATCGCCTGCCCTGCAAGGCGCCGGCAGTGGCACATAAACGAGGAATGCGAAAAGCATGGTCCAGATACCTTTCATGTCGATAATCCTCCGTTCCTATAGATTGAAGCCTGTTCGAATCACCAGCATATGGGTGCTTCGCTGGAAGCCGAACGGATTCTGCGGCTCATAGAAGCCGTGTACTGAGTCGGGGGAACCGTAGCCATCCATGAAATGTCCCTCCACTTTTATGTTCCAATACCGCTTTATATCGATGCGCGGTAATGTCCCAGTCAAAGATGTGGTTGTCCGGTGGATCTCCCAGTCCCGTGTAGCTCTCGCCTCGCCAGTCATGCTTCTGGTGCCAGTCGGCGTAATACTGTGAGTAGTACGTGCCCAATTCAAGTCGCGAGCGACGCGGTACGCTATCGATGCGTAGAAGGCGCGACTGTCCGAAGGAACTTCGAACGCGGTCGGAGAATTGTCGAAGTACAACCGGTGATCGCGCCAATACCGGCGGTACTCTCCGTCGAAGTGCAGTTTTCCTTTTTAGGTATTGAACATAGAATTGATGAGTGAAGTCGCGCGCCGTCTTCTCCTGAAATGGCGACCCGTCGGGAATGCCCATACCCCCCCAATCGAGCGTTACGTTGCCTCTGCCCAACACCCCTATCTTGCGGTCATAGGTTTGAGCTCCGAGCCGTAACTTGCTTGCGGCGTGATAAGTTATATTGACGGCTCCCTCGGTAAGGCCGAAGCTGCCCGTCGTCGTGTTCATGGTCAGGAAGTTGTTCTGGTTTGTGTACAAGAACCCTTGCGAGAGGAACCCATGGACCTCCAACCGCCCGTCGTCGAGAAGATTGCGGCCACACTGAACCGACTTGGATTCTCAACAGGCGCTGGTAATACATGGACAGTGCAGAGCGTGTATTCTGCACGTCGTTATCATCAACTGCCCGCCTATGATCCGAGTCAGAGCAGAGAGGTTGCTATGGCGGAAGCTGCGCAGCGTTTGGGTGTCAGAACAATGAGTGAGGTGACTCATCGAGTTCAAATCGACAAGGTTGCTGCTATCGTGGATGCCCTGCAAACCAAACCGGCGGGGATGACCCACTGGAGTTGCCGGACTATGGCACGGAGCCAGGGCGTCAGCAAGTCCACGGTCAACAATATCTGGCGCGCCCAAAATCTACAACCGCATCGCACGGAGACTTTTAAGCTCTCGCGCGATCCGAAGTTTCAGGAGAAGATGACTGATGTGGTGGGTCTGTATCTAAATCCCCCGCAACAGGCGATCATACTCTGCGTAGACGAGAAGAGCCAGATTCCGGCTTTGGATCCCACCCAGCCTGGGTTGCCCATCAAGAAGGGGCGATGCGGCACCATGACCCACGATTACAAACGCAATGGCACGACCGCTCTGTTCGCAGCGCTGGACACATTACAGGACAAGGTCGTCGGCGAGTGCCATGAGAGACACCGGCATCAGGAGTTTCTCAAATTCCTGCGCCGACTCGACGCCGAATTCCCCGGCGATGTTCCCTTGCATCTGGTCATGGACAACTGCGGAACACACAAGCACGCGAAAGTGAACGCATGGCTGAAACGTAATCCTCGGTTCGTGCCCCACTTCGCCCCCACCAGCTCCAGTTGGATGAATCTTGTCGAGAGATGGTTCGGCCACCTGGACAACAAGGCCATCCGCCGTGGCGTCTTTCTCAGCGTAGCCGACTTGGAGGCGTCCATCGAGGCGTTTCTCAAAGTCCGG
>JBEKZL010000227.1:0-12194 GCA_049509915.1 Bryobacteraceae bacterium
CCGAAACGCGCGTAGCGCCACGCCGAACGAACCCGCCACAATCCGAATCGATTTGGCGATTCCGAAGATGCCCGCCGTGGCGATGGCGCCCACCCCCACGAACCGCACGTAGCCGCGGAAGATCCCCGCGGCCGTCATCTTGGCAATGGGGATCGTCGCAGGGTATACCGCGGCGGTGTGCTCGCGGCCGATCATCCACACCAGCGGCACCAGCACCAGGTTCGATAGCACCCCGCCCGCGCACAGGATCAGCGAGCTGCGCAGCCCCATCACGTACCCCAGCCCCAGAATGAACCCGATGGCATCGAAACTCACCGCCACCTTGGCGCGCTCCGTCAGCATGCGCATCGCCGGAACAAACTGGAAATCCACATATTCCTTCCACACCTGGAAGGTAGTGACCAGGAAGTCGTAGACTCCGGCCAGCAGCGTCGCCTGCAGCAGCAGCTTCGCCTGCGAGCCGCCCTTCTCACCGGTCGCCAGCACCTCGGTGATCGCGGTCGCCTCCGGATACGGCAGCTTGCCGTGCATGTCGGCCACAAAGTAGCGCCTGAGCGGAATCAGGAATAGCACGCCCAGGCAACCGCCGGCTACGCAGATCAGGATGGTCTCGGCCGGGTGCGGATCGAGCTTCAGAATGTAAAGTGAGGGCAGGGTAAAAATGGCTCCCGCCACCACCGATCCCGCCAGGCCCCCAATGCCGGTCACAATCACGTTTTCGAGCACCGTGGAGCGCCGCGGGTAGAGGCGCGCCAGACCGATCGCCAAAATGGAAATCGGGATCGCCGCGTCCATCACCTGTCCCACCTTCAACCCCGAATACGCCGAGGCGATGGTGAACACCACGCACAGCAGAATGCCCCACCCGATCGAGCGCGGTGTGAGTTCCGCCAGTCTCTCCGACGCCGCGACCGGCGGTTGGTACGTTTCTCCCCCGGCGAGAGGCGTGTACGCATTGTTGGGAAGCCGTTTGGCTGGAGGCGCCGTTGCCATTCTTCTCCTCGACTGCGACGAACCAGCATATGCTAGCACCCTGGCAGCGAGTAGGCCTCTTGGCCTGTCACCGGTAACAGGACGGAATTGGTGTATAATCCTTAAAAGTACTCGCTCGGATGCGTCGCACGCTGGCATCGATCTTAGTCGCCCTATTCAGCTTTCCGCTGATCGCGCCGCTTCTCGCCGATACGGACTCAACCCTGCCCGCCTGCTGCCGCCGCAATGGCAAGCACCATTGTTCGATGATGTCGATGGGCAGCCCGTCGCCGGGCCTGGCTGTGAGAACGATCCAGCCAAAGTGCCCCTGTTACCCGGCCGCCAATACCGTCCCCGCCAAGCCGAACGTAGCCTTACTCTCGATCTCTCCGGCCGTTTTCGCTCTGCTCTTCAGCCGTCCAGCGGGCCAGGTGCGCACCACCGCCGGGTATCGCATTACGTTAAGCCGCTCGCGCCATGTGCGCGGACCGCCTCCTTCTCTCTCCTAACTCGCAAGTAACTCCACCAAGGACTCGTGGCGCACCCACTCGTGCGTGCCGTGTCGAGACTCTTCTCGACACCCGGCCCCCGTATGGAGCGCCATGCCGCGAGTCCGAGCCGCGACCGTAAGGGACGGTTGCCGACGATTGCAGCCCCACCATTGGCAGTTTTGTTTCTGGCGTGTCACTCATAGGAGGTTGAATGGAGACGTCTTATAAGAGGTTCGTGGTGTTAGCGGTTTCCCTGATCTTTGCCTCTCCGCTGCACGCCACCATTTTTGGGAGAATTCAGGGTATCGTACACGACCCACAGCACCGGCCTGTCGCCGGCGCGTCAGTCAGGCTGCGGGCGATCACTTCGGACTGGACTCAAACCGCGCAGGCCGACGACGACGGCGAGTTTTCCTTCCCCACCGTGCCGGTCGGCGATTACACAGTCACCGTCACCCAGCCTAAGTTCGAAGCTTCCGAGCAGACTGTCACGGTTGCGTCCGGCTCATCGCCCATTCTTCACTTTCAACTGGCAATCGCGGCTTTGAATCAAACCGCTGTCGTCGCCGGCCAGGCCGTTCTGGCCAATGTGGATTCGGTGACTCCCACCACGTTAGTCAATCGCGAGGATATAGCCCGGACTCCCGGCGCCGACCGCACCAATAGTATGGCGATGATCACCGACTATGTGCCCGGCGCCTATGTAACCCACGACATGCTCCACATGCGCGGCGGCCACCAGGTCGATTGGCTGATCGACGGCGTACCCGTACCCAACACCAATATCGCGACCAATCTCGGCCCGCAGATCGACCCCAAGGACATCGATTATTTAGAAGTGCAGCGCGGCAGCTACGACGCGGAGTACGGCGACCGCACCTACGGAATCTTCAATATCGTGCCCCGCAGCGGTTTCGAGCGTGACAACCAGGCGGAACTTGTCGCCTCTTTTGGCAACTGGTTCCAAACCAACGACCAACTCAATTTCGGAGGACACACCGAGCGGTTCGCGTACTACGCGAGTGTGAATGCGAATCGCAGCGATTACGGTTTGCAGCCTCCGATCGGGCAAGTGGTTCACGACGCAGAGAACGGTTACGGAGGGTTTGCATCCCTGTTATGCAACGCCAATCCCTCCAACCAGCTTCGGCTGACTACGTCCTTGCGGCGGGATAGTTACCAGATCCCCATCGATCCCGATCCCAACTCGGCCGGGAATCAGGTTTATCCCAGTTACGGGCTGCACGATAGCGAGCGCGAGCCCGACGGTTACGTCACTTTCTCCTGGATTCACACCTTCAATCCGAACGCAAGGATGACCGTCTCACCCTTCTATCACTATAACCAGGCCAGCTATAATGCCTCGCCAAACGATGTGCCCGTGATAACTGATGTCAGACAGACCGCCCATTATGCAGGTCTGCAAGCAAGCGTGGAACTGACCGTCGTGAAGAACAATGAGGTCCAGGCGGGAGTGTACGGATTCGTCCAGCACCAGAGCAACTTCTTTAATAACGTCTTTACCGATTGCGGCGAGAGCTGTCAGAACTTCGGTTCGTCTTCGGGTGCCGTCACCGGCGGATTGGGGGAAGCATTCGTGAGCGACCGGTATAAGGCGACATCGTGGTTGACGCTGATCGCCGGACTTCGTTATTCGCACTTCGACTCCGGCTCGGTGAGCGGGGGAAGCCAGGCAGCGGTCGTGGAGAATGCGACGGACCCGCGCTTGGGCGTTGCCATCCGGGTGCCGCGCCTGAACTGGGTTTTCCGCGGCTTTTGGGGCGAGTTTTATCAAGCGCCTCCACTGCTGACTGCGACCGGCCCACTAATCGACTTAGCTAACAGTCAGAGTCTGGCTTTCGGCCCGCTGCGCGGAGAGCGCGACAGAGAATACCAATTCGGAGTGACGATTCCCTATCGCGGCTGGGTGCTCGATACGGACACCTTTCAAACCAGCGCGAGGAATTGGCTGGATCACAGCAATATCGGCGAATCGAACCTGTTCTGGCCACTCACTTGGGACCGCGCCTTGATTCAAGGTTGGGAAACCACACTGCGTTCCCCGCGCCTGTGGCGCCGCGCGCAGGCTCACCTGGCCTACTCGAACCAGATCGCTCAATCGGCGCCGCCTTTCACTGGCGGGTTGATCTGTCCGACTCCCATCCCCGCGGGATGCGAGCCGCCCCCGGGGCTCGCGCCGGTGGACCACGATCAGAGAAACACCTTGAACTTCGGCGCCAATGCAAGTCTTCCCTGGAGGGTGTTCGCCGCGACCAACGTATACTACGGCTCCGGATTCACCAACGGGACGCCAAACGCGCAGTATCCCGGCGACTATCTGCCGCAACACACCACGTTCGACATTTCGCTGGGAAAGAGCTTCGGCGAAGGCGAGAAATACAAGGTCTCGTTGAACGCGCTCAACGTGGCCAACCGGCGTGTATTACTCGACAACAGCCTGACCTTTGGAGGATTTCACTTTAACGACCCCCGGCAAATCTACGCCGAAATCCGTTGGAAATTTCACTACTGAGCGGAGGCGGCTGGCGGGACGCGGAAATTGTGGATGGCAACGCCGGAGGTCACCGCCGCCACCACGAAGTTGAGCAGCGCGACTTTTCTTAGGGCCTTGGGCCGCTGGTGAACCAGCCGGAATTCGACCAGTTCCAACACGCCTTCGATGGCGAGTTTGCGCGCGGCGCTGGAGGCGGTAAAAGTCCCTTGGCCGGAGCTGAGCAACGGGTTCAGCTCGGACTTGCGCAGGCTGCTGGCAACGTCCGCCGCGTTGGCCGCGTTCCAGGCGGCGAGCGATGCCATGAACCACTTTTTTCCGCTATCCCTGGTGTGGGGCACCGCGCGGGTGTCCGCTATGAAGTTCGCGGCGTCCGCGGCCACTAGATTTGCGCTTGCCGCCAGAAGCAAGGTGCACGCCAACCACCAACCGCTTCTCATCCGCTATCGGCCTCCGAACTACTCTTCGGCGCGAAAAGCGTTTGTAAGAGCCGGAGGTTGCAGCGGCTATCCTTTGTCGAGGAACCGCTTCCCGAGAAGCGCCCCGCTCATTTCCAGAAGGGCTATCTATCCGGCTTCCAGTGCGTCTCCAGCGCGGCAGTCGGTCCTTGGCGGCGCGGACGACAGGCGGCGCGGACGACCCTGCCACCCGATACGCCAAATGCTAGAATACCGCCATGAAGACCTACACGTGGGACGAGATTGCCGAAGAGCAGTTGAATCCTCTCGCCGGGCGCAAGGCCCTTCACGGCTCGGCCATCACCGTGGCGCACTTTCGTTTTGACAAAGGCAACAAGGTAGCGTCGCACCACCATGGCAACGATCAGATCACCATTGTCGAAAAAGGCGCGGTGCGCATGACCTGTGGCGAAGAAGTATTCGTGCTTAAGGCGGGCGAGATGGTTCACGTGCCGCCGGATGTCCCGCACGGCAACGAAGCTCTGGAAGACACCGTCATTATGGAGCTCTTCTCGCCGATTCGGGAAGACTGGATTAAGGGCGACGATTCGTACCTGCGGCAGAAGTAAGGCCCGAACGGCCGGGGCGGGGCGGGCCGGCGAACGGCCCGCCCCGAAAATCGCCAGCAGGCTATTTTGTGCCGTCGAGAATCTTCCTGCGGAGTCCCTCGCTATCGAAGCCCGCGTGGTGGTACACTTCGCCCGGCTTGCCGGAACGGGAGAAGCGGTCCATGCCGAAGACGCGTTCCTGGTAATCCCCCGGCACTACAAACGGATACAGGAAGCCCGGCCATCCGTTGTGCAAGGCCACCACGAACTGGCGTTCCTCGTCGGATAAGATCGCGGCAGCTTTGGCCGGATCGGTCTGTCTCAATTCCTCGTAAAGCTGCGGCGATGTCACCGCCACGATCTTGAGGTCGAACTCGGCTTCAATCTCCGGCAGGATCTGGAGCGCGTTGTACATCACTTGCCCGCCGCAGACCGCCAGCACCTTTTTCGGCTTTCCGTTTTCCCGGAACGGCTTGAAGACGTAAGCGCCGTTGACGGCCTCGCGGGCCGGGGGCACGCCGTCACCCCGCTCAAAGACCGGAGTGCCGGGCCGCGCCGCCGAAAACACCACCGGTTCGCCGCGCTGAGCCGCCAGAAACAGCATTTCCACGGCTTCGTTGGCGTCGAGCGGCTTATACACCTTAATGCCCGGATACGCCGTGTACAGGGACATCCAGAACAGGCCGTGGTGGGTGGGTCCATCTTCGCCCGTTTCCGGACCGTCGTGCGCCGCCAGCATGATGAAGAAAGCCTTGGCGCTGGGATTGACGTCGCTGTTGATGAGGGTCATGCGCACGGCATTCGCCATCATGCAGGTGAAGACGCCGTAGGTGGCAAAGGCCGTCATGGGCCGGAACCCTCCCGGCAGGGTATCCTGCGACATGGCGCAGGACATCATCGCCATGTTCTGCTCGGCGATGCCGAACCTCAGGCCGCGCCCCAGCACGTTGTCCGGCTTGATCACTCCGTAGACGTTCTCCGCCTTGCCGGTAAGGATGGACTTCATCAGGTCGCCGGCGCCGATATAAAAGAACGCGGTCTGTTTCATGGCCCAGCCGAACCAGGCTTCGGTGGCTTTGCGGATCGCCACCGAGTCGCCGCCCTTGAAGACTAGCTCCGGCGGCAGCTCGGCCGGGCGCTCGATCTTGCGGTAGTCCACGAACGGACGGCCCGCGAGCGTGGTCTTCATGCGCTCGACCAGCGCCTCCTCGGGCTGGATGAGCCGCGCGTCGGCCTCCAGGCGCTCCAGCAGATAGGCGTTTTCGGTTTCGCCGAGGGCGTCGATTATGACTTTGATATCGGCGGCCACGTCGCCCTTGACGCCGGCAATCGGGAAGCCGAGCTGGCGCACCGCCTCGACGTATTCCGGGTGCGGGAGCAGCGCGCCGTGAGAATCGCTGGTATTCTCGAACTTGCCGTAGGCGAGGCCTTTGGTGGTATGAGAGATCACCACGGTCGGTTTCTCGTCGCCGAATCCGCCCGCCAGCAGGCGATAGGCGTACGCTAGTTCGCGGACGTTCTGGCCGTCGACCTCGATGATGTTCCAGTTGTGCGAGAACCAATGGTTCAGATAGGCGGGTGGCAGGGCGTCGGTGATGGGCCCGTCGATGCCGAAGTTGTTGTAATCGAGCAGCACGACCAGGTTCCGCACGCCGAGAGCCGAGGCCAGGTTGCGCGCTTCGTAGCTCATACCTTCCTCGGTTTCGGCGTCGCCGCCGATCACGAACGCCCTGGTCGAGAGGCCGCAGGAGCGGTGCAATACGGCAAACCCCAGCCCGGCCGAGAACCCGTGACCGGACGACCCGGTCGAAGTGTCGGCCAGCGCATACTCCGATTCGACATGGCCGCTCGGGCCGCCCCAGCGGCGGAAGCGGGCGAGCTGCTCGGGATACACGGTGTAGCTCTGGGCCGCCGGAGATAGCGCCACGCCCTTTCGCCGCAGACATTCGTAGATCAGCGACACGACGCCGTGAAACAACGGCGTGGTGTGGCCAGCCGACCAGGCCAGCCGGTCCCTGCCGGGGTGCTTCGGGTTCAAGGGATCGAACGCCAAAACGCCCGACGCGAGCAGCGTCAGGACCTGCTCGGTTTTGGAGGACGATCCGCCCACGTGACCGGAGTCGGCTCCGTCCACCATGGCAAAACCAAGCGCGCGCACGATCCGGCTCAGCTTCGAGATCGCGTCCTCGTCGATTTCCCGCAACGGCTCCAGCGGCAAGCCCCTGAGGTTAAGGTATTCTCCTCCCTCAGCCCGATATTGAAAGCGCTCGGGATCGTCCGA
This sequence comes from Bryobacteraceae bacterium, assembly GCA_049509915.1. Taxonomy (GTDB): domain Bacteria; phylum Acidobacteriota; class Terriglobia; order Bryobacterales; family Bryobacteraceae; genus JBEKYD01. The sequence goes on from JBEKZL010000227.1 coordinate 7,263, forward strand.
CCTGAGCGCCTCGAGTGCGTCCTTCTCCAAGACGTTGTATTTAGCGGTTCCAGCAAGCATGACCTCATTATAAACAGAAGCGGTCTTAAAAGCCGGATATCCGAAACAAGAACCAGCCGAGCCCATCCGGAGGCACCCCCCGGAGGAGCCGGCACGACGGAACGGAGAGAGCTAGCTGGCGGCGCTGGCGGTCTGGGGGGATTTTACTTCGGTGCCCGCCATCTCTTCGATGAAGGTGACGATGGCGGCGTGGTCCAGGTCGCCTTTGCCCTGGTTGATGAGGGCAAGCAGGAACTGGTGCACGATGCTGGTCAGGGGAAGGGGCATCTTCATCGATTCGGCCTCCACCAGGGCGTTGCGCAAGTCCTTTTGATGGAGCCGGATGCGAAAGCCGGGCTTGAAATTGCGAGCCATCAGCATGGGGGCCTTGGCATCCAGCACGGTGCTGCCGGCGAGGCCGCCGCGGATGGTGTTGTACACGACTTGCGGGTCGAGACCGGCATGAGTCGCCATGACCAGGGCCTCGCCCATGGCGGCAATGTTGCACGCCACGATAATCTGGTTGGCCAGCTTGGTGACGTTGCCGGCGCCCACACCGCCGGTCAGGTTGACGGTCGCCCCCATGATTTGGAGGATGGGAAGCATTTTTTGGAACAGGGCTTCGTCGCCGCCCACCATGATGGCGAGGGTGCCATCGATGGCCTTGGGCTCGCCGCCGCTGACGGGTGCGTCCAGGAAACCGATACCCTTGGCGGCGCAAGCGGCGCCCACTTTCTGGGCGGCCAGCGGGCTGATCGAACTCATATCCACCAGGATGGAACCCTCGGCGGCGCCTTCCAATACACCGGCCGGGCCAAGAACGGCCTGCTCCACTTCGGGTCCGTCGGGCAGCATGGTGATGACAATCCCTGTGCGGGCGGCCACATCCCGGCAGGACTCGCCCCGCGCCGCGCCGTAGCCGACCACGCGATCGAGCAACGCCGGAACAATGTCATAGGCCACCACGGAGTGGCCCGCTTTCAACAAGTTGCGGGCCATCGCGTTGCCCATGATGCCCAGACCTATAAATCCTATATTCGCCATGTGATTTTTCCTTTTTTCCCCCAGCCTGTGTGCTTCGGCAGGTCGAATAATTAAGGATAACGGATTTTCGCCGGCGCCGGTTGGCTGGGGCGGCAGAACCGAAGCCGATGCAAGCCGAAGGCCTGCATCACGCTAGACCTCCTGCTTGTCCCAACGGCCCCGCTCCCGCAGCTTGCGAACTTCCTCCGCCGCCATCTCCCGAAGCCGCGCCACGTCCACTTTCGCAGTCCGGTTCAGGGGCATCGCTCCGGCCTCCAGGACCACATAGTGAAGCGGGCGCATATAGGAGGTCAGCGAGCGGGCGTGCTTCCGCAGTTCGGCTTCGCTGAGATCGGCTCCGCGAAGTTTTTCGACGAATGCGACGATCCCTTCACTCCAGATGCGGTGCGGTTGTCCGACCACCCCCACGTTGGCGACCCGGTCGGAGAGCGCGCTGAAATGATCCTCCACGTCGCCGGGAAACACCTGGTAGCCTGAGGGCTTCAGCACCCATTTGGCGCGACCGGAGAAATGTAGCCCGTCGCCGTCGGTGTGGCCCATGTCGCCGGTATAGAGCCAGCCATCAGTGGACAATGTGGCGGCGGTGGCGGCGGCATCGTTGACGTAACCGAGAAAGGTCTGCGGGCCTTGAAAACAGATGTGGCCGGTCGCGCCGGCCGGTGTCTCCGGCCCGGCCGACCCGTCGCAGTTCATGGGCTCCCGAATCGTCATACGATAGGCCGGCATGGCCCAGCCGATGCCGCGCGCCACGCGGTCAGGTTCCGCGGTGACCGGCGTATAGGTGCAGAAACCGGAAGTCTCGGTCAGCCCCAGGCCGGTGGCAATCCGCGGCGCCATCCGCAACATCCGGTCGAGAAACGGCCGCGGCACGGCTTGCCCCCCATACACCGCGGTTTCCAGGCTGGCCAGGTTGCGCCGTTCGAAATCGGCCGTGCGCCATTCCATCTGGAACATGGCCGGAATCTGCCCGAGCAGGGTCACCCCGTGCCGTTCGACGGCTTCCAGCGATTTCACCGGGTCGAAGATCTCCAGTGTCACCGCCGTGCCCCCCATGAACAGCGACGTCATGAGGATCTCGGCCTGCCCGCCTACGTGAGAGGCCGGCAGGTTACACAGCGTCTTTCGATCGGGACCGAAGCCGAATGCCTTCCCGAGGCAAAGATTCTGGCAGGCGATGCCGCGGTGCGAGAGCAGCGCCGGCTTGGGCGAAGCGGTGGAACCGGTAGTGAAGATCACCTGCGCGCCATCGAACCCAGTCACCTCCGCGCGCGCCGATTCCGGGCTGGAGGCGGCGCGCGCCAGCATGTCGAAGAAACTGACCGCGCCGGGGATACATTCCCCCGGCGGCGACAACTGAATGAAGTGCTCCACGAAGCCGCACTGGCGCCGGACCGCCTCTCCGAGTGGGGCGAAATCCGCCGCGACCGTCTTACCGGGGAACGCGTAGCCGCGCGCGCGGATGATACCGAGTGACCGGAACACTTCGGCGGGACTCAAGCGAAGGTCCAGCGGCGCATGGATCACCCCCAACCTGAAGCAGGCGTATTCCAGCAGGATGTGCTCGCTCGAGAGCGGCAGCGAAGCCGCCAGGAAGTCGCCTTTGCGGAATCCCATGCGGGCGAGTTCCCCGGCCAGCATCAGGGAGCCGCGCTGCAACTCGCGCCAGGTAAGACGGGTGCCTCGGGTAGCATTGACGATGGCGGCCTGATCCGGCTTGCGGGCCGCCCAGTAATCCACGGCGGCGTGAACCAGGTGACGGTCGGCGTACCGGTTCTCGAATTCTTCCAGCGTGACCTGAGGAATCGGTGGGACATTCATGGCTGTCTATCTTTTGAATAACACGACGCCTGTCGCCCGCCGGAACCAGCCACGAGGGGACGCCGATTGGCGGATGCTGTTTTCGAGGGATGGTCAGCCTACCAGGGCGCGCAACTTCCGGGCGATGGCGCCCAGAGATTCCGCCTGGGCGTTCATGGCCTCGCCGATGGCGGAGGTTTTTTCCGCCGCGGCCGTGGAGGACTCGGTCGCAGTCTCCATGCCGCCGATGGCATGGGCAATGGATTCGACTTCTTGGGCCTGCCCCTCACTGCCAGCCTTGATCCGGTCCACCAGTGCGCCGACCTCACCCGCGCCGGCGGTGACTTTGGCGATAGCGACCGCCACGGTTTCGAAGTGGCTTCGGCCATCGTGCGATTTGCCGATGGATGTTTCAATCAATCCAGCGGTTTCCGCGGCTGCATTGGCGGAGCGCTTCGCCAGACTGCGGACCTCTTCGGCGACCACCGCAAAACCCAGGCCGGCCTCTCCCGCCCGCGCCGCTTCGACAGCCGCATTCAGGGCCAGGATGTTGGTCTGGAAGGCGATTTCTTCCACTACCTTGGTAATGCGGCCCACCTGTTCGCAGGAGGAGTTGATCTCGTTCATGGAGGACTGCATCCGATCGAGCGAACGATTGGCTTCGACAATCATATCGGCGGTGCGCAGCATCAATTGCGACGCATGGCTGGAATGGCCGGCGTTTTGGCGCGTCATGGCGGTGATTTGTCCGGCGGATCGGGAAGTCTCCTGGATCGACGAAGCCTGCTGTCTGGCGCCTTGAGCGACCACCTGACTGGAGGTCGAAAGCTGGGCGGAGGCACTGGCAACCTGTCCGGCGCCTCGATCCAACTCTTCGACCATTTGGCGTATTCGGCGGAACATGCCGCGAACTGCGATCAGAATCATGCCAGTCAATACAACCGACACCAAGGCAATCGATAGCGCAGTCCAGGTGGCCTTGGACGCCGCCGCGTCGGCGGACGCACCCGCCCCGTCGAGAGCCTTTTTTTGCTGCTTCACCAAGGCTGCAGCCGCAGCGTGCATCTTGGCCGAAATGACCTTGTTTTCGTTGCGCAGTTTATAAGCCTGATCGATCTTGTCCTGTTCGCAAAGCGCCACCAGCGCCTGAAATCGGGGTTCCCAGATTCCCCGGCTCCGGCGGATGTCGTTGGCGGCTTCTCTTTCCGCCGCCGATGCAAGCAGAGGCTCAAGCTCTCCCAGCAGGCTGTCGATCTTCTTTCCGGAGTCGGCGTAGAGCTGAGTATACTGTGAGGAAGCCTGCGGATCCTTCATGGCATAGGCCAACATCAAGCCACGCTGAGCGCCCTGCATTTCGGTAGTGGCCAACTCTACCTGGGCACCGGCATCGAGCTTCCGGTTATAGCGGTGGAGGACCTCATCCAGTTGCGCCCGTGCATGCCTGCACGCATCCACATAAGCCACCAAGGGGACAAGAACCAGCACCAGCATGCCGACAAACGCGAGGATATGCTTCATTCCAACGTCCGAGCGGTCCGGGTCACGGTTCCCGCCTTCCATATTCCATATTCCGAGCCCGACTTTATTTTTGGGCTCTCAAACCTATCAAGTCCCTTATCGGCAATTATCAAGGAATAAATTAGGCGCGCGGAGAATCTCGGCACCGGCGGCGCGCAAGTGATCGATTCGTTGGAATGGGTTGCGGGTCAGGCCACCTTACCGAGGGGCTTTTTGACTTCGGCGCGGCGGGAGTGGTGGGTAAGCGCGGCGGGCGATTCCGGGGATTGAAAAATCAAATTGCGGGGCAGACCACGAAAAACGATGGTCTGCCCGGTCTGCCCCACGGCAGAATTGTCGCGGGGGCATACTTAGAGCAGAGTCCGCTCCACGGTGCCCTAAACGAACGTGTTTTTCGCGGTCCGGCGGCCCTAGGCGGCCTTGCGGAGGGGTTTTTGGGTCGCCTGGAGGAGCTTTTTGGCTTCGGCGAGGCGGATCTGGTGGGTGGCGAGGCGGGCGATTTCCGGGATTGAAAAATCAAATTGCGGGGGGATG
>JBEKZL010000228.1:0-12170 GCA_049509915.1 Bryobacteraceae bacterium
CGCGACTATCCGCGCCAGGCCATCCCCCCGCAATTTGATTTTTCAATCCCGGAAATCGCCCGCCTCGCCACCCACCAGATCCGCCTCGCCGAAGCCAAAAAGCTCCTCCAGGCGACCCAAAAGCCCCTCCGTAAGGCCGCCTGACCGCAAAAAGCCATTCGTTCAGGCCCCGTGGAGCGGACTCTGCCCCAAGGTGTGTCTGCCCTGCACCGTCGGCTTTCGACCCGGCGTTCTTGTCTTTCGTAGCGCCGGCGATCTTTGTTTGAATGTCGCCGGTGTCTTTAGCCGCTCCCGGCGCAAAACTGCCTTCCGAACCGCCGCTCCACAACGGTCTCCAATTGATACTGGCGGTTACACTTCGTCTTCCGATTCGATGGCCGGAAGCACATCGTGCTCGCCTGCCATCCACACATATAACGTGGGCAGCAGGAAGATACTCATCACCAGGTCGGAAATCAGGCCGCCGACGATCACAATGGCAAACGGCCGCTGCGAATCGGAGCCGATCCCATGCGACAGCGCGGCCGGCAACAGGCCCAAAGTCGCCACCAGCATGGTCATCATGATGGGACGGAGCCGCAGCACCGCTCCCTCCACGGCGGCATCCTCGATGGCGTTGCCGCGGACGCGAAGCTGGTTGATGTATTCCAGCATGATAACCCCGGTCTGGACGGAGACTCCAAACAGCGCCAGGAATCCGACTCCGGAAGAGACGCTGAAATTGGTATGAGTGATCAGCAGGGCCAGCAAACCGCCGATGCGCGCCAGCATCACGTTGACCAGAATCAGCATCGCCCATTTGAAGGAGTGAAACATCGAATAGAGGATCATGAAGATCAGCAGCACCGTGAGCGGCACAATCAGCAGCAGCCGCGCTTCGGCTCGTTTCTCACTTTCGTATTCGCCTTCCCAATCGATGTGGTAGCCACGCGGCAGTTGAACTTTGGCGTTTACCTTCGCGATCGATTCTTCGACGGCGCCGCCCAGGTCCCGCCCGCGGACGCTGTACTTGATGGCAATATAGCGCTGGTTGCCCTCGCGATAGATTTCCGAGGCGCCGTCGCGTTCCTCCACTTTGCAAAGCTGCGCGAGGGAAACCCGCTCTCCGGTGGGAGAAAGCAAGCGAATCTGTTCAATGGCCTGCTTGGTGTTGCGGTATTGGGGAAGGTAACGCAGCACCAGGTCGTAGCGCGCCTCGCCCTGCAATACCTGGGTGAGCGCGTTTCCACCGGCCGCGGTCTCAATGGCGTCCTGAACGTCGGCTACATTGATCTGGTAGCGGGCGGCTTTCTGGCGATCCACCTCGAAATTGTCGTTCGGCTGTCCCAGGACGCGAAACACGCCTAAGTCCTCGATTCCCCGCACATGGCGCATGATGGCCACAATCTGATCGGCCTTGTCTTCCAGCAATCTCAAGTCGTCGCCATAGACCTTGGTAGCCAATTGGCCTTTGACGCCGCTGACCGCCTCCTCCATGTTGTCGGCAATCGGCTGCGAGAAATTCCAGATGGCGCCGGGGATCTTGCCGACCTCGTCGTTCATGGCGGCGATCAGTTCCTCCTTGTTCTGGTGGAAGGCGGGGCGCCACTCTTCCTTGGGCTTCAGGTCGACGAAATATTCGGTGTTGAAAAAGCCGGTGGTATCGGTGCCGTCATCCGGACGCCCCACCTGGCTGGTACACTGTCGAACTTCGGGAAAGGAGCAAAGTAGTATCCGAACCTGGTTCGACACGCGGATGCCTTCGGATTGCCCGGTGGAGGGCGCCAGCGTTCCGCGCACCCAAAGCGCGCCTTCATCGAGATGCGGCAGAAACTCCGAACCGATCACCCCGCCTAGCCACAGATACAGCGCCACGCCCAGGCCGGCGACGCCTCCGGCCACGGTGATAACGCGCATGCGAATCGCCAGGCGCAACACCCGCCGGTACACGCCGGTCAGCCAGATCATGACCGGGTTGTGCCACTCGCGCGTTCCCTTGGGATAGAAGAAACTGGCCAGCACGGGCGCGATCAGCATGGAAAAGATCAGCGCGCCCAGCAGAGCGAAGGCGACGGTCCAGGCCATGGGTTTGAACAAACGCCCTTCCACGCGCTGCAGCGTGAAGATGGGCAGGTAGGCGGTGATGATGATGCCGATGGCGTAGAATACCGGACGCTGCACCTCGTGGGCGGCGTCGAAGATCTTCTGTTTCGGCGTGCGGAAGTCGTCGGCGTGGCGGCGGCTGAGATGCCGCACGATGTTTTCCACCATCACCACCGATCCATCCACCACCATGCCGAAATCGAGCGCGCCGAGCGAGAGCAGGTTGGCGGGGATGCCCTTCAGGCTGAGGCAGGTGGCGGCGAACAGAAGCGAAAAAGGAATGGTGAGCGCCACGATGATGGCGCCGCGGGCATTGCCGAGGAACAGAAGCAGAATGACGACGACCAGGAAAATGCCGTCTCTCAGATTGTGCAGCACCGTGTGGGTGGTGAGAGTCACCAGGTCGCTGCGATCGATGAAGGGGACCACTTTCACGCCGCGAGGTAGGATGGTCGTGTTCAGTTCCTTGACTTTTGCCTGGATTCCCTTGAGCACTCCATCGGCGTCGGCGCCTTTTCGCAGCAGCACGATTCCGGAAACCACGTCGGGGTTATCGACCAGCACTCCATCCCCGCGGCGAATCGCCCGCGCGAATTGGCCGAGACGTATTTTCGGCCCTTGCGCCACCTCCGCGATATCCCTCACCCGGAGCGCGGTGCCGTTCTTGGTCGCGATCACCGTATTCTCGATATCGCGCACGTTCCTGACCAGGCCTACTTCGGCGATATTGACCTGCTGCAGACCCGCTTCAATGAAGCTGCCGCCGGCGTTGGCGTTGTTATTGGTGAGCTGTTGCTCCACCTGGCCCAAGCTGAGCCCGTAGGCCACCAGCGAATCGGGATCGATCCGGACCTGATATTCGCGCGTGGGGCCGCCGAAGCTGGCCACGTCGACCACGTTGGGAACGGCCTTGAAGTTCTTCTCGACCACCCAGTCTTCGAGCGACTTCAGCTCCATCACGTCGTACTGAGGGTTGGTGCTCTGCAAGGTGAAAAAGTAGATCTGGCCGACCGGGCTCCAGTCGGTGCCCATTTGGGGCGACACATTCGGCGGCAAGGTCACTTGCGCCAGCCGCTCCAAAACCCGTTCGCGGTTCCAGGCATTTTCCTCGGTATCGTCGAAGATCAGCTTCAGATCCGAGAGCCCGAACAGCGAAAAGCTGCGCAAATGGACGACGCCGGGGATTCCATTCATGACCACTTCCAGCGGAATGGTGACCTGCTGCTCGATCTGTTCGGCGGAGATGCCGGGCCATTGGGTGATGACTTCCACGTAGTTGTTGGCCACGTCCGGATACGCTTCCACCGGAAGGTTGTGAAACGAAACCGCTCCCCAGGCGAACAGCAGCAACGCCATCGCCACCACCAGAAAGCGGTTCTCCAGCGCGAAATCGACCAGCTTGCGAATCATCTACTGTTCCACCGTGTTCTGGAACACCAAGGCGTTCGACACCACCGGAACGCCCGGCCGGAGCCCGCGCACCACCTCCTGCGCGTTGTCGGCGAGCATGTTTCCCGTGGCCACTTCCATGCGCTGGAACCGCCCATTTCCCAACGGGGTATAGACGAACTCACGGTCGTGCAAGTGGAGCACGGCGGTGGACGGAACGGTGGCAAATTTCTCGGCGGTCAACCCGTGAAAGGTCGCGGTGACGAACATACCCAGCCGCAGCAGTCCGGGGTTCTCCACTTCGAGGCGCACCTTCGCGGTGCGGATGTTGGGGTCCATGACCGCCCCGATGTTGCCGATCCGACCCTTCAGAATGCGGTCCGGATACGCGGTCAAATGGATGTCGGCATACTCGCCCAGATGGACCTGAGGCAGGTTGTTCTCATATACGTCGCAGATGATCCAGACGTGCGAGATATCGGAGATGGTAAAGGGATTGGGCGGCGTCAGCGCCTGCACTCCCGAGGCGGTGGTGATTTCCTGATCGGTAATGACTCCCGCCACCGGGGCGTACACGGCGACAATCCCGGTGGGATGGTCGGGGTCGGAGTCGAGCAGGCGGAGATGCTCGGAACTGGTTTCGAGATCGACCTTGGCATTGTCCTCGGCGTTCTGGGCTACTTCGAGAGCGCTCTTGGGAATGGCTCCGTTGTCGAACAGAAGCTGGGCGCGCGCGAGCTGGATCTTCGTCAGTTCCTCGTTCTTGACGGCTTTACGATAGTCGGAAAAAGCGCCGGCGATGTCCGAGCTGCGGATCTTGAACAGGAGCTGCCCTTTCTTGACATCGTCGCCCAGCCGGGCGTCGACTTCGAGAACCCGGCCCGAAGCGAGCGACGGCACCGGCACCTGTCGCGACACGTCGGGACTGACTACGCCGGTTACATTTAGCTCAGGAGCGGCGATGTGTTCCCCGGCGGCCACTACTGGAAACTGGTCCGGGTGGTCCACCTTGAAGTTATTCGGGTCCATATCGGGCTCCACGCGGGTGGGAACCGGACCCGAGCCGCCGTTCTGCGCCTTGACTTTCGCTTCGCACCCGGCGCAAGCCAGGATCAGGCCTGCCGAGAGAGATACTTTCAACAGCAGTAATCGATTCATGGAATAACCTCCTGGCCGGCGGCCATGGTCATCTGGGCCGCGGCGGTCAAGTAAGACCCAATCAGGTTCAAGTACGCCAGGCGGATGTCGCGATAGGATTTCTCCGCGTCCAGGAAATCCAGCAAGGAGGCGCCTCCATGCTGGTAGGAGAACGAAGTCCTGTCGCGAACGTCCGTGGCTAGCGGCAAGTATTTGGCCTTGTACGGCCGCAGCAGATTCAGGGCTTGTACCAACGTCCAATACGACGAATCCACATCGCTGAACACCTGGGCTTCGGCGGCGTCGCGCAGCCGCTCGTTGCGGCCGATATCGACCTGGGTGCGGGCTTTCTCGCCCTGGTTGCGGTCGAAGATACGCAGTGGAATGTCGACGCTGAAGCCGAGATAGACCGGGATGGGAGGATTGCGCGCGAAATCCATGCTGAAGGTGGGATCGGTGGTGCCGTTTGCGACCGCGAGGTGGTAGTTGGTCTTAGCCAGATCCACGGACTGTACGGCCTCTTTCAAATCCGGCCGCGCCGCCACGGCGACGGCGCGATATTCGGCTAGCGGCTTGAGCTGGTCGATGAAGTCATAAGGGCCGACGACGTCGAACTGTTCGATGGGCGTGCGGTCATTCAACAGTTGCAGCATCTGGATCTTGTTGGTACGGAGATTCACGGTGGCGGTTTCGAAATCGGCTTCGAACTGCGCGCGCTCGAGTTCCAGGCGGTTCAGATCCACGAGGGCCAGGTCGCCGGCGCTGAAACGCTTGCGGTTCACGTCCAGCTCTCGATCCCAATATTCCAGGTTCTCTCGCGCGTTTTGCAGCACCGCTTTGGCTTGCAAGGTCTGGACGAACGCGTTCCGCAGGGTGAAAAGCAGCCCCCTCTCCTGATCCTGGTAGCTGGAGCCGGCGATCTGGGTTGATTTTTTGGCGCTTTCGAGCCGCAACTCCCGCTTGCCGCCCCGTTCATGAAGGTAGCTGATGGAGCCGGACGGAAACGTGTAGGCAAAAGGGCGGTACACGTTCGGGCCGCCGCTGGGCGAAGGCTGGGAGGTGAAGGGGTTGATCTGGTCGAGGCCCGCGCTCAAGTCCGGGTTGGGGCGAAGATAGGCGGTGATCTCACTGGCCAGGGATTCGTCGATATTTGCCCGGGCGGCCTTCAGCGTCGGATTCGTGGCTTCGAACTTGTCCTTGATCTGTTGCCAGGTGAAAACGCTCTGTGCAAATACGCCCGCCGGCAGCAGCCATGCGGCCAGGGTTGCGCGTCCGCCGGCGCGGAATCGGCTCCACCTCATAAGCTTCGACTCTAGCCCGCTCCGGCACGGCAAGCCACCTATCTTGTTTCCAGCCAGGCTATCGTTCGATTTATCTTTTGACGAGCCAAAGATAGCGTGCGGCCATCGAAAGATTTCACCGGAAGACCTTGGCGAAGCGGCCCACGGAGCGTAACATGCAGGAACAGGGCAGACATAGAAGTGAAACAAGCATCGGAGGCGCGGCGAGTGAAGCTGGCCTTGGTCGACGATAACGGGCTTTTTCGGGAAGGGCTCGGCCGCCTGCTGGCGTCGGAGCCGGATATGGAAGTGGTGGGCCAGTGTGCCCATTTCGGCGAGGGGTTGGAACTTCTGGCGCACTCCCTCGCGGATATCGTCCTGCTGGAGCTGAAGATCAAGGCCGAATCGAGCGACGAGTTTATCTCCGCCGCCCGGCGAGCCGGCTACCGGGGGAAGTTCTTCCTGGTCACGGGTGCGATCGATGCGGCGCGGTCGGCCGCCGTACTGAAACTGGGCGCGTCCGGAATCTTTCTGAAGTCCGACTCCTCACGCCGCCTGCTGCACGCGGTTCGCCTCATTGCCAGCGGCGAAACCTGGGTGGATCAGAAGGTGATTCAGCTCATCGCCGACCGTTACCCGCAGCATGAGGAACTTAGCTTGAACTGCCTCACCGAGCGGGAGCAAATTGTTTTGAAAGGGTTGCTCGATGGGCTGACCAACAAGAAAATCGGCAGCCAGGTGGGTGTATCGGAGTCCGCCATCAAATCGACGCTGCAGCAACTGTTCGAAAAAGCCGGCGTGCGAACGCGAAGCCAACTGGTCCGCGCCGCGCTCCAGGGAGGGATCGCTTCGTCGCATAGCCAGTCGCCCGGATGATTTTCGGATCGGGCGAACTCAGTCCGACTCCGGCTGTGCAGCCGCGACCAGAGCCGCTTCGGGCGAGGTGTTGAAGTCCAGATCGGCCGGACCCTTGGCGCCATGCCATCGGGTGAAGCAATCCCTGAGGACGCGGCCGATCGCGCGCCGGTTCCGGGCCGCCAGTTTGAGCCATCCCCACGCGCCCTTCTGCGGGAAATAAATTCCACGGAAGAACAGGCGTGCCATCAAGTGACTGATTTTGTATGCCGCCGGCTCGTCCGCAATCGATTCCAGAGCTCTCTCGATCGCCGCGGGGCTATAAGAGTTCGCCCAGGCGTATTGGACCTCATACTGAACCTCGGGAATTGTCATTTCGAGAGGCGTGTGCGCCATCTGGAACGGGGCGAACTCGAGCCAGTGTTTCGGCCGTGTTAGCCGGCCCGCCTTCTGCAGGCGCTCATACAAAGGAGTCGCGGGGAACGGAGTGATCTGTCCGAACACGGGCAGCCCCGGCGGCCACTGGCGAATCTGGGCGACGGTGCGTTCACCCACCCCGGCGGTATCATGATCGAGCCCGAAAATGAAGGACGTGATCGCGTAAACGTGGCGCCGGGCCAGCGCCTCCAGTACGCGGGCGTAATCCGCCGGCTTATTGAAGCTCTTGTTGACGCTGGCGAGATTCGCGGGATCGAGAGACTCCATCCCGATGAAGATCCACTTACCGCCCGAAGCGGCGATCAAGTCGAGTAGTTCTTCATCCTTTAGAAGGTTGGCGCTGATTTGCCCTACCCACGACAGTTGCGCGCCGGCGGCAATAACGTCTCGCAAAAGCGACTTGGTCCGTTTCACGTTGATGGCGAAGTTATCGTCGACAAAAAACACCGCGGCCTTGCCGCTGGTTTTGCGGGTACGCGCCTTGATTCTGAGCATCTCTTCGACGATGCTTTGGTTGGAGCGGTACCGGATCGAATCCCCGAAGAAACCCGTCACGGTGCAGAATTCGCATCCATACGGGCAGCCGCGTCCGGATTCGATGGGAATGATATGAAATGTCTCCCATCCGGGCGCGAAGCGGCGCATGAGCGGGCGCAGGAAGCCCGGAATCCGGTTGAACTGCCGCAAATCGAGAGAGTCCCATGGAACGATCGGGTAATCCCGTAAGCTCGGTTTGCGCTCCTGCCCGAAGGCATCCAGCGGAGAGTACACTTCCTTGAGTTCGCCGCGCGCGGCATCCTCCACGATGCGCGGCCAGGTTTCGTCGGCTTCGCCGAGTGCCAAGGCGTCGGCATGGCGCGGCCCGCCATCCCTGCCGAGGGCTTCGTCCGGCACTTCCGTCACGTGAGGGCCGCCCATGACCACAGGAATGCCGGCCGCGCGGAGGGCATCGGCCACGCGGTACGCCTTGGCGATCATGCGCGTCATGGCGCCGATTCCAACCAGTCCGATTCGCCGGTCAAGTGCGAACCGGACCAACTCGGCGTCGGTCATCGGTTGGGTGTTGCCGTCGATCAGAACCACCTCGTGACCACCGGGCGTCAGAGCCTGGAGCAGAAACATCCAGAGGTGAGGCATGAAGTTCTGGGTCACCCCATTGTCGGGGTTGTAGAGCAGAATTTTCACCTGCTTGCCCATGCCAGCGTCTAAACGGAGCGCTGGCGTTCCCTTTCCCCGGCAAGTAGTCCGCAGTCTTCGGTGAGATCGGTGCGATCGAGCCGCTAGGAATCTGTGTCGGTAGACGCTATCGTATCATCATGCCGCGCGTGAGACGGATAGTGAGCAATATTGCTCACTGCCCGCTTGTGGGGCAGAGGCGATCGTTCGGATCCAATGACGGTGCGCGTGGACAGCTCAATCGCCCACACTAGCGCCTCTCCGCGCGACCGCCCGCGGCCGGATAAGGCGTGTCGTAGCCTTTGGCGTCCCACCAGAGAATCCGGTTGAGGACGTCTTGGGGCGCGTCGTCGATATCGGCCCAATTCATCCCGGCGGACTGGCGCGCGGCCCAAAGCTGCCGGCCCGCCAGAGCTTTCAGGGGCGGATTCATTTGATCCAGCGGCTGAGAGGGCACCAGGTGCCGGTACGGCTTCAGATCGGCATCTGGGGTGAAGATGCTGGTCATGGAGCGGGCCGACGCCAGAAAGCGCGTGCGCGGCGGGACGCCGAGAATCTCTTGGATGGTGCGAATCATGCTGGTGTGATTGTAATTGTTGGAATCGACCGCATTGCGCCGAATGAACGGGCCGATGGCCAGGGCCACGGTGCGATGCCCGTCCACATGGTCGACGCCATCCTGGGCGTCGTCCTCCACGACGAAGATGAGGCTCTTGGACCAGAAGCGGCTTCGCGAAATGGCTTCCACGACGCGGCCCAGCGCCAGGTCGTCGTCGGCCACCATGGAGCGAGGCGTGGGGGAACCGGGGCGAGTCCCGTTGGTGTGATCCTGATTCAAGGTCATGATGGTGAGCTGGTGCCAGCGACCGGTCTTTTCGGCCTCGCCAAATTCCCGCAAGAATTCCTCGGCGCGGATCTGGTCGGAAATAGCGAGCGAATCGTAGGGATAGCGGACGCTGGAATAGCGTGCCAGCGCGGGCACGCCGGGGCGGGCGCCGACTGCCGATTGCCATTTGCCCTCCTGGTAGAGCTTCCAATAATCGCTCCATTTGAGCTCGCTCGCTTCATCCATATCCCTGAGCGATTGCGTCGCCGGATCCCACCGGCCGGGCAGCATGAACTCGCCGAAGATGCGGAGATCGATGGGCTTGGGCCCGCTTTGCCAGAAGAAACCGGCGGGCGAAACGGTAAGGGCGTCGGCCATATTCCAGGCGTAGCCGCGCGGGGAGCTGGCGAAGGCGCGCTCGACGTAATCGCTGACGAAGGCCTGCATCAGCCACTGGTGGCCGTCGAAGCTGATGGCGCCGCCGGTATAGAAATTGTCGAGCGTCACGTAGCGCTCGGCCAAGGCGTGGTGATTGGGGGTGACGGCGCGGCCGTACATGGTGAGCTTGGGGTCGCCGTTGCCGCGGCCGAGGTCGCCGAACACCTGGTCGTAGGTACGGTTTTCCTTGACGATCAGGAAGACGTGCCCGATGCCCAGGGCAGGAAGATTGCGGACTCCGCCGGCCGGATCGAACTGCGGCGCATTGGCTGCGCGGACCTCGCGGGTGCCGGCCATCACCTGCAGCGGCAGAGGGGAGGGAATTTGTTCCAGCGAGCCTTCGTACTCTTTCGAATTGAAAGTGCCGTTGGCGCCGGCGGTATTGCCGACACCCTTGATGTCGACCACGCGAAGGGTGCCGTCGCCGTCGACGGCGATGGCGGAAGGGAACCAGGCAGTTGGCAATGCACCCGCTACCCGCCAATCCAAGCCGCGGCCCGACAGCACGGCGACGGCGTTGTTGCCGGCGCAGGCCACGTAGAGGCTACCGCCGTCCGGGCTAAAAGCGGTGGCGACGGGCTGGCTGCCAATGGCGGCTTCCGGATACGTCGGGATGTGAATATCGGCGTGCTGCAGGGTTTGGGTATCGAGCAGGGTGACGGCATCGGAATGGCCGTCGGCGACCGACAGGAGCTTTTGATCGGGGGAAAGCGTAATTTGAGACGGCGCCAGGCCGACGGGAATTTCCTGTACGCCGCCGGACACCGTGTCGACCACGCTAACCGTCCCGGAAACCGACGATCCCGTGACGGGATCGGTAAGCACCTGGGAGCCGCTCGAAGGCGCGACGGTTTCGTCGGCGCGCGGGCGGCGCCCGCCGCGATTGGAAACGCACACCGTGCCGCTGTTGGCGGCGGCGACGCCAAAAGGGGCGATGCCCACGTCGATGCGGCGCACGATTTGGCGGGAGGCGGTATCGATTACCGCCAGCGAGTTATCGCGGCTCAGGGCGACGTAAGCCCGAGCGCCGTCCGCCGAAAACGCGATCCCGACGGGAACGGGGTGGCCCGGGAGTGCGATTCGGCTGGAATGGACCGGGATGCCGAGTTCGGACAGCTCGATCACCAGGATCGTGTCGCGGTCTTCCCCCGAGGCTTCGCTGGCCCAGAGTTCCCGGTCGCCGGGACGGAAGGCGATGCCGGCGTAGGACGTGGCGGGAGATTCCACCTCCGCCAGACGCGAGCCGCTGACGCCGTCGACGAGCAGAACACTCCGCCAGTTGAGGACCGCCAGGATGCGGTGGTGCGAATCGAAAGCCATGTCGACGGGACGGCCGGGGAGCAGCGATAGCCGCCCCCATGGGCGAAGCAATTGATTGGTAGGGACGAGGTAGAATCCATCCGGCTGTTTGCCCAATCGCAGCGTGCTCGCGAGGATGGGAAACACCCTGGTCTGGTCGGCAATCACCGCGGCCACGGCCAGTAAAAAGAGAAAGAGTAGCTTTCGTCGCATAACGCCCAGGATAAGCCAATTGCGTTACAGGAGGTTGAGGAGGAGCTGGAGCGAGCACAGTGCTCGATTTTGAAATTACGGCAACAAATTAGGCGGTTGCCAGGAAATGCGCTGGCAAACTTATGAAATGAATTTGTGTTCTAATTTTCGGGGTCTCCAACGAGTCATAAATCGGGTTGCACGCAAAGCCGGAGCTCCCTGATAGCTTTGGAGATAGGAAGCAATTACCTGCGCGCTAGCGGCCGTTTACAGGACGCTGGAAAGAATTACACGAAATCGACCCCTACGGCCAGCCAGTTAGGCCGGATTTAGACTCCGGAGCGGTTTTGTGGCAAACGTGCAAGGACTAACGGCGTCATGGAAAGCAGCCGTACGGAACTCCCGCGCGAGCTTGCCCTGCGCCGGGAAGCGAAGCCTATCTCACTCCGGGAAATCGCCGACTCCACGAAAATCAATATCTGCTACCTCGAGGCAATTGAATCCGGTGACTTCCAGAAGCTGCCCGGCGGCATCTACGCGACCAGTTATCTTCGCCAATACGCGCGCGCCGTGGCTTATGACGAAGACGATCTCATCCGCTATTACCACGATAGGGTGACGCGACCCGAAGCGCAGCCTGTAGTTCCGGCAGAATATTCACCCGCCCGATGAGCACCGGTTGCTGCCCGCTTGGTCACAAAAATGGGGCAGACGGAGTGCCGGAGCCGTCTGCCCCACCGGAGCCATTACTTGGCGGAAGCCACGATGTGAATACGGCGGTTCTTTTGCCAGCAGGATTCGTTGTGATCTTCGCAGGCCGGCCTATCCTTGCCGTAGCTGACGAGCGACAACTGATCTTGCGGAATACCAACCTTGGCGAGGTAGGCGCGAGCCGATTCGGCGCGCGCTTCGCCCAGCGCCATGTTGTACTCTTCGGAGCCGCGCTCGTCGGCGTGGCCTTCGATAGTCAGCTTGTAATCGGGATACTGCACGATGATGTCGCGCAACTCCTTCGAGTCGGCTTCGAGCGCCGTGATGGCATCGGGGCGCAAGGTGTG
>JBEKZL010000229.1:0-11962 GCA_049509915.1 Bryobacteraceae bacterium
TCATATCGTTACTCCTCGAAAACAAGCCTGGTGCGCTGATGCGCGTCACCGGGCTGCTTTCGCAGCGCGGCTACAATATAGAAAGCCTGACCGTGGCGCGCACGCTCGATCCCGCGCTCTCGCGCATGACCATCTCGGTGGAGGTGGATTCCAGCCAGCGGCAGCAGGTTATCAAGCAGATGAACAAGCTGATCAATGTGCTGCAGGCCACCGACCTTACCGACGCTCCGGCGGTGGTGCGCGAGCTGGTGCTGCTGCGCGTCAAGACGCCGCAGGAATCGCGCACGGCGGTGTTGAAGGAGGCCGAGATTTTCGGCGGCCGGGTGGTGGATTCCTCCACCGATGGATTCGCCATCGAAGCCACCGGCGACGCGGAAAAGCTGGGCGAGTTTATCGACGTGATGGGCAGCTATGGCGAGATCGAAGTGACGCGCTCCGGCGCGCTGGCCATCGCCTTGGAAGCCAAGAAGCTGCGCCTGCAGCCGCCGGTGCCCACCGGCAACGGCGCCGGCGTGGAGGAAAAAGTAATCTGATCGGCGCGACCCGTGCCTAATCAATGGAGAACCAATATGCCTAAACGCTATTACGAAAAAGACGCAAACCTGAACGATCTGAACGGCCGCACCGTAGCCATCGTCGGTTACGGCAGCCAGGGCCACGCCCACGCACTCAACTTGCGCGACTCCGGTATCGACGTGGTCGTCGCGGAGCGGCCCGACAGCCCCAGCTTTGAAAAGGCCAAGGCCGCCGGCCTTGCCGTCATGAGCGCCGCCGAGGCCGCCTCCCGCGCCGATGTCGTCATGATGCTGGTCGCCGACCATCAGCAGCCCGCCGTCTGGGAGGAAATCAAGCCTCACATGACGGCCGGCAAGACGCTCATGTTCGCCCACGGCTTCAACATTCACTTCCAGCAGATCGTTCCGCCGGCCGACGTGGATGTCTCGATGATCGCTCCCAAGGCCCCTGGCCACCGCGTCCGCGAGCTGTATACGGAAGGCGTTGGCGTACCCGCGCTGGTTGCCGTCCATCAGGACGCCTCCGGCCAGGCTCTCCAGCGCGCCCTGGCCTACGCTCTCGCGCTCGGCTGCCTCAAGGCCGGTGTCATCGAAACTACTTTCAAGGAAGAGACCGAAAGCGACCTGTTCGGCGAGCAGGCTGTGCTGTGCGGCGGCGCCAGCGAGCTGATCCGGGCCGGGTTCGAAACCCTGGTGGAGGCCGGATACGCGCCCGAAATCGCTTATTTCGAGTGCCTGCATGAGCTGAAGCTAATCGTCGACCTGATCCAGGAAGGCGGCCTGGCCTACATGCGCTATTCGGTCTCCGATACGGCCGAATACGGCGACTATACCCGCGGCCCGCGCATCGTCAACCAACAGACGCGCGCCGAAATGAAGAAGATCCTTTCCGAAATCCAATCGGGCGAATTCGCCCGCGCCTGGATCGAAGAGAATAAGACCGGCCGCAAGAATTTCCTCGCCATGCGCGAAGCGGCGCGCCATCAGCCGGTCGAGGTAGTGGGCAAGGAACTCCGCGATATGATGCCCTTCCTCAAGAAGCGCAAGGAAGCCGGAGTACCCCAAGAGGTAGCCGGGTAGGCGCCCGTCGCCTCCCGCGAAAAGCCACATGAAGATCTTCACGTTCGATACCACTCTCCGCGACGGTACGCAGGGCGAATCCGTCTCCTTCTCCGTGGATGACAAGCTCATCATTGCGCAGAAACTGGATGAGCTGGGCATCGACTATATCGAGGGCGGCTGGCCCGGGTCCAATCCCAAGGACAGGGAATTTTTCACCCGCGCCCGTGACCTCGACCTGAAGCACGCGCGGCTGACGGCTTTCGGCTCTACGCGGTTCGCCAAGAACCCGGTGGCCGAAGACCGCAACCTGGCCGCGCTGGTGGAAGCCGGCACGCCGGCCGTCTCGATATTCGGGAAAACGTGGGATCTTCATGTGCATCGCGCCCTGAGCATCACCCTCGAAGAAAACCTCAAGCTGATTTCGGAAAGCGTGGCCTGGCTGGTGTCGCACGGCAAAGAAGTCGTCTACGACGCCGAGCATTTCTTCGATGGCTATCGCACCAACCCGGATTACGCCTTATCAACGCTCGACGCAGCCAAACAAGCCGGCGCGAGCGTGCTGTGCCTGTGCGATACCAACGGCGGCACCATCACCGGGCGGCTGGCCGAAATCGTCGCCGAGGTGCGGCGCCGCTTCGATGGCATCCTGGGCATTCACACCCATAACGATTCCGACGTGGCCGTGGCCAATACGCTTGCCGCCGTCGAAGCCGGCGTCACCCACGTGCAGGGGTGCCTCAACGGTTACGGCGAGCGCTGCGGCAATGCCAACCTGGCCTCAGTCATCGCCAACCTGGAATTGAAACTCGGCCATACCACCGTGGGACCGGAGAAGCTCGCCAACCTTTCCGGCGCCGTGCGCTTCATCGCCGAACTTGCCAACCTGCCCGTACGCAACGACCAGGCCTACGTGGGTAAGAGCGCCTTCGCCCACAAGGGCGGAGTCCACGTGGCCGCCGTAATGAAGGATTCCGCCACCTACGAACACGTCCGTCCGGAGACCGTCGGTAACCGGCAACGCGTGCTGGTGAGCGATCTTTCCGGGCGCGGCAACATATTATACAAGCTTAAGCAACACGGCCTGGCCGACCGGCTCGACGAAGGGGCTCGCAAAGAGCTGCTCGAACGCATCAAGCAGATGGAATACGAGGGCTACGAGCTCGAAGCCGCCGAAGGGACGTTTGAGCTGCTGGTGAGGGAGGCGCTCCGCCCCGGCACCCATTTCTTCGATGTGGAAAGCTACGAAGTGGCCACCCGCGCCGCGGGCTCCGGTTCCTCCCGCACCACCGCCACCGTGAGCCTTCGCACCCAGGACGGCGTCCACACTGCCACCGAGCACGGCCACGGGCCGTTCAATGCCCTGCACCTGTGCCTGCGCAAGTGCCTTTCGAAGTTGTACCCGCAGATCACCCACGTCAGGCTGATGGATTATAAAGTCCGCGTGCTCGATTCCCATAAAGGCACCGCCGCCAGTGTGCGCGTGCTCATCGAGTGGAGCGATCACCGTAAGAGCTGGTCCACGGTCGGCGTATCGGACAATGTCATCGAGGCCAGTTGGAAGGCCCTGGTGGACGCCATCCGCCTGGAGCTGATGCGCCTGACCGAGCAGGATACGTCGATCGAACGCGCGGTCGAGGATTACTGCTGGGGAGTGTAACCAATCGTCGTGGCGCAGGGCCTCCGGCCTGCCGCGTCGGCTGTCGAGTGTGAACCCTGCCCTTCGGGTTCCCTGGTATACGCTGGGGGCGGTCTACTGTCTTAGCGCTGAGCCCAGTAGCGGCGGCGGGCCTGCACCACCAGGCCCTTCTGTTTGACCGTGACACGCAGCGCGCGGAACTCCGAGATGCGAACGGGCTGATCGGAAACGTAGCCCAGGTTGTATTGGCTGCGCAACTCGGCTTCCAGATCGGCGAAGATTTGGTCGATGGTGCGCTTTTTCGAAACTTCGAAAAAGCCGCCGCCGGTTTCGCTCGAAATCTTCTCCAGAATGCCTCGGCCGTCGGGACCGCCGAGGAAGCCATAGGCGCCGGGGTCGGAGTAGAGAATCGAAAACACCAGCGTATCGGCGCGCTGGGCGGCGGCGATGGCCGCCTCCGGCGTGCCGTAGCTACCGAAATCTACGCCGTCGGTGAGCAGGATCAGGGCTTTGCGCCCCTGGCGCCCCTTCATGATCTCGTTCGACGCTTTGGCCACAGCATCGTAGAGCAGTGTTCCGCCGCCGTTCTGGAGGCGCAACTGGCTCTCGGTTTCGGTGTCCACGTACGACAGTGCATCGTTCAACTGGCGGCGGCTCGATGTAAGCGCCTGGCGAAGTTGCACTGCACTGTCGAACTGCATGATGAAAACCTGGTCTTTGTCTTCGCGCAGCACCTGGTCGAGAAAACGAAAGCTGGCGCCGCGCTCGGCATCGAGTACCCGGCGCTGGCTGGCGCTGGTATCCACCATCAGGCCGATCGTCAACGGCAGGTCGGTTTCCCGCGCGAAATAACGGACCGTTTGCGGGTGGGTGTCTTCGACGATGGAAAAATCGTCCTGGCCCAGGTTGGTGACGATGGCGCCCTTCTTATCCCGCACCGTGGCCAACACGTTGACCACCTTGACTTCCGTCGAGAAAACCGGCTCTTGTTGGGCGTACGCTCGGCCGGCGCAGTATGCCGCGGCGCCGGACAGGAGAAACGTGCGTCGAGTGAAAAAAGACCGCATCGAAGGCCCCCAAGCCTTCTTCAATTATCGGGCAATCACTCGGCTGCTTTGGCGGAGCAGGCGTTTTCGCCCGCGGCCGTCCGCCGTAGTCGACGCTGCGGACCGACGGTCCGCGCCACGAAAGATGTAAGATATCACTTTCGGAGAAAGAGGTTTGCAATGCGTAGAGTGACCCTTCTCAAGATCTGTCTTCTGACCGGATCGGGGCTCGCCGGCTGGGCTCAACTGGCGCCTCCGGCTCGGGAAATCCCGCTGTATCCGGGTGTGGCTCCCGGCTCGGAGAAGTGGAACTATCCGGAGAGAGCCGCCGGCACGGCGGAGAGGCCGCAGGCGCAGAATATCGTTCGACCGGTACTGCTCTATTATCCGGCTGAGAAGGCTGACGCAGTGGGGACGGCGATGATTGTCGCACCGGGGGGTGGTTTCCGGACGCTCATGATGTCGTATGAAGGAGTGGACGTCGCCAGGCGGCTGAACCGGATGGGTGTGGACGCGTTTGTTTTGAAGTACCGCACGATCTATGTGGACCCCGATGCACCGCCTGCCGCGGCGGGGAGGGGGCCAGCCGCTACGGGTCCGCAAGCGGGCCAGAATTTGCGCGAGATAGCGGGCGCGGACGGACAACAAGCGGTGCGGTTGCTGCGGCGGCGTGCCGCCGAATTCGGCGTGCTCCCGAATCGAATCGGCATCATTGGTTACTCGGCCGGAGGCGCGGTGGTTCTGTCCACGGTGTATGGCGCCGCCGATGGAAGACCCGATTTCGCGGTCCCGATTTATGCCGCCGGCGCGAGTTCGAATCCGCCTCCCGAAGGCGCCCCGCCGCTGTTCATCGCGGTAGCGGCGGACGACCAGGCAGTCGGATACCAGGGGTCGATCGACCTGTTTGGCGCCTGGAGAAAAGCGGGGCTGCCCGTTGAACTGCACGTATTCCAGACGGGCCAGCATGGCTTCGGAAAGAAGGGCGGCGGCGCGGACCACTATCTGGACCGGGTCGAGGAATGGCTGAAGCTGAACGGTTGGCTCACCCGGGCATCGAACTGAGCGCGGTTCGACCTTACAGGGTGGCGGGCTTGGGGTAAGCGCCGGCCGGTGTGTCCGGGTCCGCTTTACGAGCCTGCTGTTCGGCGTAGGCCTTGCGCACCGGCTCCGGAAAGCCCTCGATCATGGCGGCTATCCGCGATTCGATCTGGGCCACGACCGCCGCATTCTCCGCCGCCACGTCGTAGCTTTCATCCGGATCGCTGGCCAGATTGTATAGTTCCGGTTTCGGCAACAGGTAGCTGAAACGCCCGCCGGGCGGCGCCGGTGTATAAGCGGCCGTGTTGTGGCGCGCGATGTGCAGTTTCCAGTTCATCCAGCGCGCGCACTGCAGGTCCCAGTTGTCGAAGTAGAGCAGGGGCGCCCGCTCGATGGACTGGCGGTCGCCGTGGATCAGGGGCCAGATGTCGATGCCGTCGAGCGGCTTGGGTGGCAACCCGGCGCCGCACAGCCGGGCCACCGTGGGGAAGATATCCATCATGGAAGCCAAGCCGTCCGACACGCGCCCGCCGGGAATCCGGCCCTTCCAGCGCGCGATGAACGGCTCGCGGACGCCGCCCTCGTAGGTCGTGTTTTTACGCCCGCGAAGCTTGCCGGGGCTTCCCTGGTACCACGGACCGTTGTCGCTCGAACACATGATCAGCGTGTCCTGTTCCAGGCCGTTCCGCTCCAGCGCCGCCACGACTTCGCCCACGCTCCAGTCGATTTCTTCCACCACGTCGCCGTAGAGGCCCTCGGCCGATTTGCCGCGGAACCGCTCGGAGGCCGCCAGCGGAATGTGCGGAAATGTGTGGGGCATATAGAGAAAGAAGGGCGAGCCCTTGGCGCGGTCGATGAACTTGCGGGCCTGGTCGGTATAACGCGCGGTGAGGCTGGTGAGATCCGCCGTCGGCTCGATGACGTCGGTATTATGCATCAGGACCCTGGGCGTCATGTCGTTGCTGTAGGGGATGCCGAAGTACTCGTCGAAGCCGCGGCTGGTGGGCAGATACCGCCGCGGCCGTCCCAGGTGCCATTTCCCGATGCACATGGTGCTGTAACCGCGCGCTTTCAGGATGTCCGCCAGGGTGGTCTCATCCAGGCTGAGCCCATCGGTGTCCTGGGGGAAGAGAACCCTCGGAACTCCCACGCGAGTTGGATAGCGGCCCGTAAGCAGTGCCGCCCGGGAGGGCGAACAGACCGGGTCGGCGGAGCAGAAGTTGGTGAACCGAACGCCCTCCGATGCCAGCCGGTCGAAATTCGGAGTCCGGATCCTGGAACCGTAAACACCGAGATCGCCAAAGCCAAGGTCATCGCAGAGGATGAAGACGATGTTGGGCGCGCGGGCCGGCGCCCCCAACAACCGGCAGCCGGCGGCCGCGGCCGCGGAGGCGAGCAACTTGCGTCGTGTCATTTCAGAACCTCTCCGTTGGGGCATCGTCCCGTAGTGTACATCGATATCGATTCGCGCCGGGCCTCGGAACAGAAGGGTCGTGGTAATACACTCCGCTTATGGTGCGTCCTGGAAGACGCGTTGTTCCGTCAGGTGACAGTGAACGCAATAGCCTCGTCATAGAGCCGCCTGCGGTATTACTGCCACACGGTAACCATCGATGGGCCGTCGTTGCGCGAGTCGCAAGGTTGAGGAGTCCCATCGTGGACGACGACCGAACGACCGCGACCGGGAAGAATATATCCGCCAGATCCTGGAGGCGTACCGGCAAACGCCGGTACGGCGGGAACCGTCCGCCGTGCCGACCGCCTGGTGGCCGCCCAACTGTACCAACCAGGCGTGCCCGAAACCGCCGTCGAGAACGCCTCAGCGCGCCTCCGGCCCGGATGATGAACAACCAACCCGCACGCCTCCGGCGTGGATGATATCGCCTGCCCCCCAACTCCCATCACACGCGCCTCTAGCGCGGATAGCGCGATGATTGGCCACCGCCCCAGTTCCCGTTCCAAGTCCGGTTCTCGGACTTGGCCATCGCCGCCGAGTGCTACTCGATCATTCTTGCCAAGTGCCAAAGGATCGATCAAATTCCGGACAGCGCGCCCGAGCCTCACTACCGGTTGCCGCAGGGTCAAATTCCAATGGCGATGGCGAGAGCGGCGGCGTCGCCGATGCTTTCTCCTAGTTCGGCGGGGACGACTTGGCAAGCGGCCACCGAACCGGGCAGGGCTTCGCGGGCCAGGGTGACGCGGGCGGGGGCGAGGAGGGGTTCGCCGATGCGCATGGCCAAGCCGCCGATGACGATGCGTTGAGGGTTGAACAGGTCGACCAGGATGGCGAGGGTGCGGCCGAGGCGGACGCCGGTGGAGCGGATGACGCGTTTGGCCAGCGGGTCGTCGGCGCGGGCGGCTTCGGCAATGTCGCGGGCGGAAACCTGGCCGTTCGCCTGGAAGCGTTCGGCTAGCGCGGTCTGACGGCCCTGGCGCCGCGCGAGGGCGGTTGCGGCCACCTGCGCCAGTCCGCCGCCGCTCACCCAACCCTCCACCGAGCCTGCCTTGTGATAGCCGACCGGGCCGGAGGCAGTGAGACGCACGTGGCCGATTTCCCCGGCCATGCCGGTAGCGCCGCGATACAGCTTGCCGTTGGCGATAATGCCGGCGCCGAAGCCGGTACCCATGGTGAGGAAGAGCATGTGGTCGGTGCCGCGGCCGGCGCCGAAGCGATGTTCGGCCACGGCGCCGGCGTTGGCGTCGTTTTCGAGATGGCAGAGGACGCCGAATTCCTTCTGGAGAACCGAGACAATGGGTACGTCCACCCAAGTCCAGAGGTTGGGCGGGGCTTGAATGACGCCGGCCACCGCGTCGAGGGGGCTGCCGCAACTGACGCCGATGCCTTGGAGCGCGGCGTCCGGGCCGTGGGCGGCCAGCGCCCGATGAAGGGCGGCGAAGATGGATTTGAGAGCGGGCTCGGGGCCATCGGCCGGGAAGGTTGGAAACTCGGTGCGCTCGAGGACGGCGGGCGGATCGGCGGAAAGGACGATGGCGGTCTTGGTGCCGCCGATATCGACTCCCGCCCAGAAGTGCTTGGTGGGCATAGAATTAACGAGAATACAAGGCGGGCACGGGGAAGGTCAACCTGGGGTGTCCAGGCTTTCGCGGGGAAGTATGGTGGGTTGGGCGAGAAGAGTACCGGGACGAGTCCCGGTTGTGGCAGGCGGAGAGTCTGGCGGAGAGCCCGCTCCACGAGAAAGAAACGTCATGTTGCATTTCCCGATCCACTTCGGTTAAGATAAACATGTTTCGCGAGTGTAAGCTTTCTGCTCCTGTGCTACCACCTGTGTGTTCGATTGCCAGGTCCGGCCAGGGGTGAGGCCCCGAGGTTTCGCCGGTCAACTCCGAACGAAACATGGGCCTGTCCGAAGCAGGTAATCCTCGCTGTTAGCGACCTAAGATTTAATACGGGGCTCGGAGGCGGGCTCTGGTCGAGTGTGGGTTCACCGCGTATAGACTGTCGATCGCGAAAGGCGTTTTTGGGTTTTTGAGCGGCCGAGAGGCTAGACGCGAAAAGGAACAATCGTGCCAACGTTCAACCAACTTGTGCGTAAAGGGCGGAGAGCGCCTGTTTGGAAAACTTCGAGTCCGGCGCTCGAAAGCTGCCCGCAGAAGCGCGGGGTCTGCACCCGCGTGTACACGTCGACCCCCAAGAAGCCGAACTCGGCGTTGCGGAAAGTGGCGCGCGTGCGGCTCACCAACGGGATTGAAGTAACCACTTATATACCGGGCGTGGGACACAACCTGCAGGAGCACTCGATCGTGCTGATCCGCGGCGGCCGCGTGAAGGATTTGCCGGGCGTGCGGTATCACGTGGTACGCGGCGCGCTCGATACGGCGGGCGTGGCCAATCGCAAGCAGGGGCGTTCGAAGTATGGGGCCAAGAGGCCCAAGTCTTAACTTAAGAGTCGAGATTATGCCACGCAGACGAAGAGCCGAAGTTAGGGAAGTGGTTGCGGACCCGGTCTACAACTCCACGCTGGTGGAGAAATTCGTGAACTCGATGATGTGGGAAGGCAAGAAGACCGTGGCGCAGGGCATCTTCTACGATGCCATGGAGAAGCTGAAGGAGCGGACCAGCGACGATCCGCTGAAAGCTTTCAAGAAAGCCGTGGAAAACGCCAAGCCGCTGCTGGAAGTGAAGACACGGCGCGTGGGCGGGGCCAACTACCAGGTGCCGATCGAAGTGCCGCAGACGCGGCGCACGTCGCTCGCGATCCGCTGGATCATTCTGAATGCGCGCGGGCGAGCGGAAAAAGGCATGCCGGAGAAGTTGGCCAACGAATTGAACGACGCCGCCAATTTGCGCGGCGGTGCCATCAAGAAGCGCGACGACGTACATCGCATGGCGGAAGCCAACAAGGCTTTCGCGCACTACCGCTGGTAAGGGAAACGGGCAACGGGTTTAGACTGCATGGCAAGAAAGATTCCACTCGAGAGGATGAGGAACATCGGCATCGCGGCCCATATCGATGCCGGTAAAACGACAACCACCGAGCGTATCCTTTATTATACCGGCCGGTCCCACAAGATCGGCGAGGTCCATGAGGGCACCGCCACCATGGACTGGATGGAACAGGAGCAGGAGCGCGGCATTACCATCACATCGGCCGCCACCACCTGCTACTGGCGTGACATGCAGATCAATATTATCGACACACCTGGCCACGTGGATTTTACGGCCGAGGTGGAGCGCTCCCTGCGCGTGCTGGATGGCGCGGTGGCGGTATTCGACGCCGTGGCCGGGGTGCAGCCGCAATCGGAGACAGTGTGGCGGCAGGCGGACAAATACAAAGTGCCGCGGCTGTGTTTCATCAATAAGATGGACCGCGTGGGCGCGGATTACTTCCGCTCGGTGGAAACGATCGTGGAGCGGTTGAAGGCGCGTCCGGTACCGATTCAGATACCGGTGGGCGCCGAAGACCAGTTCAAGGGCATCGTCGACCTGGTCGCCATGAAGGCCGTGATCTGGCGCGACGAAACGCTGGGAGCGGAATTCGACATCGTGGACGTCCCCGCCGACCTGGTGGAGAAGGCCAAGGAGTACCGCGACAAGCTGGTGGAGGCGGTTTCGGAATTCGACGACCACCTGTTTGAGAAGTTCATCAACGGCGAGCCGCTGACGGTCGAAGAAATTCAGGCTGGAATCCGTAAAGCCACCCTGGCGATGAAGATCTTTCCGGTGATCTGCGGCTCGGCGTTCAAGAACAAGGGCGTGCAGACCATGCTGGACGCGGTGGTGGATTACCTGCCATCGCCGGTGGACATTGCCGCCGTTGTGGGCACCGACGTCGACAATCTCGAACTCAAAGTGACGCGCAAGGCAGCCGACGACGAGCCGTTCGCGGCGCTCGTGTTCAAGATCATGACCGACCCGTACTCGGGGCAACTGGCGTTTTTCCGGGTGTATTCGGGCAGGCTGTCGGCGGGTGAATCGATCTACAATGTGGCCAAGCGGCGCCGGGAGCGGGTGGGGCGGCTGCTGCGCATGCACGCCAACAAGCGCGAAGACATCGACGAGATCCTGGCCGGCGACATTTGCGCGGCGGTGGGACTGCGGGCGGTATCGACGGGCGACACGATTTGCGACGAGAAGTCGCCGGTGATTCTGGAGCGGATCGATTTCCCCACGCCGGTGATTCAGTTGGCGGTGGAACCGAAGACCAAGGCCGATCAGGAAAAGATGGGCATGGCAATCGCCAAGCTTGCGCAGGAAGATCCCACTTTCCGCGTGAATACCGACCCTGAAACCGGGCAGACAATTCTTTCCGGCATGGGTGAACTGCACCTGGAAATCATCGTCGACCGCATGATGCGCGAGTTCGGCGTGGCGGCCAACGTGGGCAAGCCGCAAGTGGCGTATCGCGAGACCATCCGGCAGATGTCGGAATACGATTACACCCACAAGAAGCAGACCGGCGGCAGTGGCCAGTACGCGCGCTGCAAGCTGAGGGTAGAGCCGAATCCGGGTAAAGGCTTCGTTTTCGAAAACGAGATTCGCGGCGGGAACATTCCCAAGGAATTTATTCCGGCGGTGGAAAAGGGCGTGGTGGAAGCGCTCGAAGGCGGCATCCTGGCCGGCTATCCGATGGTGGACGTGCAGGTGACAGTGTTCGACGGCGCCTATCACGAGGTGGATTCGTCGGAGATGGCGTTCAAGATCTGCGCCTCGATCTGCGTCAAGGACGCCTGCCGCAAGGCCAAGCCGGTGCTGCTGGAGCCGGTGATGGCGGTGGAGGTGACCGTGCCGGAGGAATACATGGGCCCGGTAAACGGGGACCTGATCTCGCGGCGCGGACAACTGGAAGGCACCGAAATTCAGGGCAACACGCAGTTGATCAAGGCAAGCGTGCCGCTGAGCGAGATGTTCGGTTATGTGAACGAGCTGCGCTCGCGCACGCAGGGACGCGGCAGCTACACCATGCACTTCTCGCGTTACGAGGAAGTGCCGAAATCGGTCTCCGAGGAGATCGTGAGCCGCGTTCAAGGGAAAGTGACCAGGTAGGCCGGCTTCAAAAAGTTTGGCGAAGGAGATTGGTGGCACATGGCAAAGGAAAAATTCGACCGCAACAAGCCGCACGTCAACATCGGGACCATCGGACACATCGATCACGGCAAGACCACGCTGACGGCCGCGATTACGAAGGTGCTGGCCAAGCACAATC
>JBEKZL010000023.1:0-41679 GCA_049509915.1 Bryobacteraceae bacterium
GGGGAAACGAGAGGAACCGAACCGAGCGGGAATGACGCCCAGAATTTTACGCGGCACACGCTAGGTTACCACAAAAATCCCTGTGTTAGACTTGGGAAAGAAAGGATGGCTAGCGGCCTTGCAGCCTTCCGCAATGAAGCTGTCGTGCGTGGGCATCTTCAGTCTCGGATTGTTGTTTTCCCTGAACGGTCAGGAGCAACCGGTCAGCATTGTGCCGCGGCCGAAAGCGCCCGAAAAAGCCGAGGTGTTGCCCAAGGCGAACATCCGGGTTGAGAGCACGTTGGTGCTGATTCCGGTCACCGTGACCGACCCGATGAACCGCTTCGTGACCGGGCTGGAGAAGGAAAACTTTCGCTTGTACGAAGACAAGAAGGAGCAGGATATCACTCAGTTTTCGAGCGAAGACGCGCCCCTTTCGGTAGGTGTGATTTTCGATTGCAGCGGCAGCATGGGCCACAAGCTGGAAAAGTCCCGCCTGGCGGTTTCCCAGTTCTTCAAGACCGCCAATCCGGAGGACGAGTTTTTCCTGGTGCAGTTCAGCGATACGGCGAGCCTGGCTCAGGCATTTACGCGAAATCTGGAAGAGATCCAGAACCGTCTCACTTTTACCCGGTCCAAGGGCAGAACTGCGCTGCTCGATGCGGTATATCTCGGGCTACATGAAATGAAAAGGGCGAAAAACCCGCGCAAGGCGTTGCTGATTATTTCCGACGGTGGCGACAACAACAGCCGCTACACCGAGAACGAGATCAAGGACCTGGTGAAGGAAGCCGACACACAGATCTACGCCATCGGCATTTACGAGGATGCGGGCTCTCGCGGGCGCACGCCGGAGGAGGCTACCGGCCCCGCCCTGCTCACAGAAATCGCCGAACAGACGGGCGGACGGCAGTATTCGGTGGATAACCTGAATGAGTTGCCGGACGTGGCGGCCAAGATCGGCGTGGAGTTGCGCAATCAGTACGTGCTGGGATACAGCCCGGGCAACTTGCAGCACGATGGGAAGTACCGCCATGTGCTGGTGAAGATCGTTCCGCCCCGCGGGCTGCCGCCGCTGCGGCCCTTCTGGAGACTGGGGTACTATGCTCCCGTTCAATAAACGCCTGAAGGTTTTGACTCTGCTGGGGGCAGGCTTAGTCTTGAGCGGCCAGCAGAAACAGGCCGGCTCGGGCGCGGCCGAAGACGCGGGAGCGATTTTCCGCGCCGACACGCGGCTGGTAGTTTGTCACGCTACCGTGGTGGACAAGAACGGCCACCTGGTGACCGATCTCAAACAGCCGGCTTTTACGGTCTACGAAAACGAAGTTCAGCAGACAATCAAGGTTTTCAAGCGCGAGGACGTGCCGGTGTCGCTCGGCTTGATCATCGACAACAGCGGCAGTATGCGGGAGAAAAGGGCCAAGGTGGCCGCCGCTGCCTTGGGTCTGGTCAAAGCCTCTAACCCCGAAGACGAGGTCTTCGTGGTGAACTTCAACGACGAGGCGTTCCTCGACCTGCCGCACGGCGAGGACTTCACCAACAAGATCTCCGATATGGAAGAGGCCCTCAGCCGTATCGATGCTCGCGGCGGTACGGCCATGCGCGACGCCATCCGCATGTCCATCGATCACCTGAAGGAAAAGGCCCATCGCGACAAAAAGGTGCTGGTAGTGGTGACGGACGGGAACGATAATTCCAGCGTGATCAGCCTGGAAAACCTGGTCAAGGCGTCGCAGCAAAGCGATGTACTGCTCTATGCGGTGGGACTGCTGAGCGAAGAGGAACGGCGCGAAGCCGCCCGCGCTAAACGCGCGCTGGAAGACCTGGCGACGGCCACGGGCGGCGAAAGCTACTTTCCCCACGAACTGGCCGAGGTGGACCGGATTGCCCAGCAGGTGGCGCATGATATCCGGAACCAGTACACCATCGAGTACACGCCCAGCAACCAGGCCATGGATTCGACCTACCGCAAAATCCGGATCGTGGTCAACGCCGCCGGCCATCCGACGGTTCGCACGCGCAGCGGCTATTTCGCGACGCCGGACCAGTCCGCGCCCCCGGCCAAGAATTCCTCCGAGTTCCAGCAGCCCGCCAAGAAAGAAAAACCACAATGATATTGGCCCTCTGGCGGTTGACGCGCGGCTACCGCCTGCGGCCCTGGAAGAGTCCCTATCTGCGCTGGCGACTGGAGACCTACTGGTGTGTCCATGCCGACCGGATCGGGTTTCGCGAGTTCTGGTGGCTTGCCTGGCGGCAGAGAAAACCGCTGTTCCGGTATCTGCGTTGGGCCGCGGAAATGAATCGCGCGCGCCATCGAGCGCCAGAAATGGATTCAGGCGTTAACTGACGCGCGATGTCCCCGGTAGCGCCGGTGGTCGCGCCGAAGGATGGCTGGAGCCGTTCGCAAGACAAGATCAAAGAACCGGCGGCAAAGACCGCCGGTTGAATCGACATAGGCAGGCGGTCGCCCGCTTTCCGTGTCACACCAACCGGCGTACGGTCCGTACCGGGCGGTGCGGCAGGTTGAGCTGTCGGCCGCCAGTCAAATTCGGAATCCCGAGCGAGTCGAAATAGGCATTGGGCAGCGCGAAACTGAGTGCCGGGCGGTTCGCCAGCCTCCACGGGCTATGGGCGCTACCGGCCGTTTTCGCGGGAGTTCCGTACCC
The DNA here is from genome assembly GCA_049509915.1 of Bryobacteraceae bacterium. Lineage (GTDB taxonomy): Bacteria > Acidobacteriota > Terriglobia > Bryobacterales > Bryobacteraceae > JBEKYD01. The sequence goes on from JBEKZL010000023.1 coordinate 2,646, forward strand.
TCGCCTCGCTTCCGCAATTCAGCGAAACGCACCTTGCCCCGCTTCCACTGCTTCCAGATCACCGACCCTAGCCTGCGTCTGGTCCACTCCTCAAGACCTTGCCACACCGAGGGCGTCTGGCTTTGGCCGAAATAGCCAATCCATCCGCGAAGATACGGGCCCAACTCCTCGGCCATTTTCTCCACGCTCACGCCCCGCGTCCGCCGCGTCAGCTCCCGAATCTTCGCTTTGAACCGAAGTACCGCTTTCGGCGCGATGCGCCGTTTTGGCGCCCGATTGGCCGTGAAACTGAAGCCCGGAAACTTCCGCTCCCATGGCCGCGCCACCGCGCTCTTCTGCCCGTTCACCTTGAGCTTGAGCTTCGTCGTGATGAACCGCCTAATACTCGCCATCACTCGCTCCCCTGCCCGCCGGCTGCGAACGTAGATGTGGCGGCCGTCCCCGTACCGCGCAAACCGGAGACCTCTCCGCTCCAACTCCCGGCCGAACTCGTCGAGCACGATATTTGCGGAGCAAGGGCGACAGTGGACCGCCTTGCGGCGTCCCCTCATCGACCGGACTCACCAGCCCGCCTTCCATCACCCCGGCTTTCAGAAACGCCAGGATCAGCTTCAGCAGCCGCCGATCACCGGCCCTGGTTTCGATTCTGGCCATCAGTTGGTCGTGCGAGACTCGGTCGAAAACGCTCTTGAGATCCAGATCGAAAATCCAGTTCACCCGCTTCCGCTTGATCGCCACATACAGCGCGTCCAGCCTATCCTGGCACACCGACCGGGAGGGAGCGCTTGCCGCGCCTAAACTGCGAATCCCCGAAATCGGTTTAGCAGCCTTTGCTGCACGACCGCCGCCCGTCGTTGACTTCCCAACTTTCACCGTGCTACAGATTAGCGGTTGCCCGAGCCAACACCGTGAGCCATCCACTAAGACCCGTCCTCGACGGTCGCGAGACAGTCGATCCGAACCTGGTGCCCAGACGCATCCTCCATACCGGTGCCCAGATGCCGGCCATTGGACTGGGTACCTTCGGCTCCGACCATATTGGCGCCGAACAGGTAGCCGAAGCGGTCAAGGCCGCGGCCGCCATCGGTTACCGGCATTTCGATTGCGCTTCTGTCTACGGTAACGAAGCCCGTATCGGGGAGTCCTTCCGCCAGATTATGGCCAGCGGTGTCGGACGCCGCGAATTGTGGATCGCCTCCAAGCTCTGGAACGACAAGCACGCCGAATCCGACGTCATTCCCGCCTGCCGCCAATCTCTCCATCACCTGGGCCTCGACTATCTGGACATGTACCTGGTCCACTGGCCCTTTCCCAATTTCCATCCGCCCGGCTGCGATGTTTCCTCGCGCAGCCCCAATGCACGCCCTTATGTCCACCGGGAGTTCATGAAAACCTGGCGGCAAATGGAGACCTTGGTGGAGTTGGGGCTCACCCGCCACATCGGCACTTCTAATATGACTATCCCCAAACTGGAACTGCTGCTCGGCGAAGCCCGCATCCGGCCGGCCATTAACGAAATGGAGTTGCATCCCCACTTCCAGCAGCCCGAGCTGTTCGACTATGTTCGCCGCCACGGCATCGAACCGGTGGGCTTTTGCCCGGTCGGCTCACCCGGCCGTCCCGACCGTGATCGCACGCCACACGATACCGTCGATACCGCGGACCCGGTGATCGTGCGGATCGCCCGGCGTCTCGGGGTACACCCGGCGGTGATCTGCGTAAAATGGGCGGTCCAGCGCGGCCAGACGCCGATCCCCTTTTCCGTCAATCCCAATAACTTCCTCGCCAACTTGCGGGGGGTGGTGAGCCAGCCGCTCACCGCCGACGATATGCGCGACATCGGCGCTATCGACCGCAATTGCCGCCTCATCAAAGGCCAGGTATTCCTCTGGAAGGCGGAGCAATCGTGGGAAGCCCTGTGGGATCTCAATGGAGCGATCGAATCATGAGTTCAGCCGCCGTGATGCTGGGCGCCTACCTGCCCGGCGACAGCACCACCCAGCTCAAGCAGGTGCCGGTTCCCGCGCCCGGCCATGGTGAAGTGCTCCTCCGCATGAAGGCCTCCACCATTTGCGGCTCCGACATCCGCTGCATCTACCACCAGCACCTGGGCAAGGGCCCGGAAGGCTACCAGGGAGTGGTAGCCGGCCATGAACCCTCGGGCGAGATCGTCCGCGCCGGCCCCGGATGCCGCCGCTTCGGGGTGGGCGATCGCGTCATCGTTTATCACATTTCCGGCTGCGGCCTCTGCAACGATTGCCGGCGCGGTTACATGATCTCCTGCACCAGCGCCCGCTACCGGCGCGCCTACGGCTGGCAGCGCGATGGCGGCATGGCCGACTTTCTGCTGGCCGAAGAGAAGGATCTCATCTGGCTCCCGCCCGAGCTCAGCTTCACCGACGGCGCCCAGGTGGCTTGCGGCTTCGGCACCGTCTACGAAGGATTGGAAAAGATCGGCGTCGGCGGCAACGACGCCGTGCTGATTACCGGTCTCGGCCCCGTCGGCCTGGCCACCGGCGCTCTCTGCCGCAAGTTGGGAGCACGCAAAATCATCGGCATCGACGTGGTGATGGAGCGCCTCACCCTGGCCCGCGACCTCGGGCTTTGCGACGAAGTCCTTCTCAGCGGCCCGGAAAACGTCGCCGACGTCCTCCGCTTGACCGGCGGCGCCGGCGTCGAACGCGCCGTGGATTGCTCCGCCCACGAAGGCGCCCGCGCCACCGCCATTCGCGCCACTCGCAAATGGGGCCGGATCGTGTTTCTGGGCGAAGGCGGCCGCGTCGAGTTCAACCCCTCGCCCGACATCATCCACGATCAGAAAACCATCTTCGGCTCCTGGGTCACCTCCACCTGGCGCATGGAAGAACTCGTCGAACGCCTGGTGGCGTGGAAACTCCACCCGGCCGATCTGGTAACTCACCGCTTCCCGCTCGATCGCGTCTCGGAAGCTTATACCCTGATGGCTGGCGGTAAGTGCGGCAAAGTGGCCGTCTGTTTCGACGAAGAACTGACCTAAAGCCCGAAGGGCGATAGAAACTAGCCCATGGCTTGAGCCGGGGGGACGGGGCTCGGCCCGCCTGGCGATCACCTCAGGGACTTGATCTCCTCGTCCAGCCGCATCAGGGTTAGGTCCAGCGCGACGGCGCCGTTCGCGCACACCCGGTTTCGGCCCGTGCGCTTGGCTTCGTACAGCGCTTCGTCGGCGCCGTGGATCAACTCCGGTGCATCGCCGGCTCCCGATGCAGGCCGGGCGCAAACACCAGCGCTGCAGGTCACCTCCACGAATTTGTCCCCTATCGCCACCCGCTCGCCGGCAATCGTCTGTCGAATTCGTTCCGCTTGCACCATCCCGCCGGCCAGATCGGTGGCCGGTAACACCACTAGGAATTCCTCGCCGCCATAGCGCCCGAGGGTGTCGTACCGCCGGATCGCAGACCGGATACGGTGCGCCACCTCCCGCAGTACCGCGTCGCCCGCCTGGTGCCCGTGGGTGTCGTTCACCATCTTGAAATGGTCCACGTCGACCATGAGGGTCGCCAGCGGATGTCCCTCCCGCTTCGCCCGCGCCAGTTCCTTATCCAACGTCTCCAGAACCGACGCCCGGTTCCACAACCCGGTCAGGCTGTCATGGGTGGCTTGTACCCGCAACTCCTCGCGCGCATCCAGCAATTCCCGCTGCAATTCCAAAATCCTCCATCCGGCCCGCATCCTCACCCGCAACTCCTGCGGGTGGAACGGTTTGGTTAGGTAATCATCCGCGCCCGCATCCATTCCGTAGACCAGATCCTGCGATTCGGTTCGCGCCGTCAGAAGCACAATGTAAATGTACGGCTCCCGCGCCGCCGCGCGGACCTTTCGACAAACCTCCACCCCGTCCATGCCCGGCATCATCCAATCCATGACCGCCAGGCGCGGCGGATCGGCCAATTCCAGGGACTTGTACGCCGCTAGCCCATCCGATACCTCCACGACCTGGTATCCCCATTTCCCGAGCATAGTCCGCAACATGCATCGGAAAACGGGATTGTCGTCGGCAACCAGCACCTGCAACCCGGCGCCGTCTGGCTGGCTGGTACTCAACCTGCTGTCCTCCCAAAACCTTATCGGCAGAGTTGGCCGGGTTCTTGATATCGGAAGGAGGTCGGGGGACAAGCCTCCCGGCCTGTCAAGCCTCGGGCGCTTAACCGGTCTGGGAAACCCGTTCCGGGCAACCGCTCCCTTCGCGGTCGCTGATCGGTAAGCGATTGAAAACGCGAGTTGCCCTTAACCGAGCCGCGACCGCCAGGGAGCGGTTGCCGCGCCTGAACTGCGAAATTCCCCAAATCGGTTAACCACCCTCGAGCCTCGGCCCCCGCCCCGAAGTTGTGGGACAATTGCACTTAAATCAGAGGAATTCTAAGTGCCTGAAACCCCTTCCCGCCGCGCCGTCCTGGTTTCCGCCGCCTCGGCCGGGGCTACGCTTCTCGCCCATGCCGCGCCGGCCCCTCCCGACCAGCACACCACCCGTCCCAAGCTCAAGGTGGCCATTTTCTCCAAGCACCTCCAGTTCGTCCAGGGTGAAGATCTCGCCGAAGCCGCCGCCAGCCTGGGATTCGACGCCGTCGATATCACCGTCCGCAAGGGTGGCCATGTGGACCCGGTCCGCGTCCGTCAGGACCTACCTCCGCTGGTCGCCATCCTCCGCCGCCACGCTCTCGAGGTGCCCATGATCACCACCGATATCGTGGATGCCGACACCCCGCACGCCGAACACGTCCTGGCCACCATGGCCGACCTCGGCATCCATCGCTACCGCTGGGGCGGTCTCACCTACACGCCCGGTCAATCCTACCCCGCCCAGCTCGATCGGATGAAACCGCGCATTGCGCGCCTCGCCGCCCTCAACTCCCGCTACCGGGCCTGCGCCATGTACCATACACATTCCGGCAGGAACCTGGTGGGCGCTTCCATCTGGGATCTGTATATTTTGCTCAAGGACTACGACCCCGCCGCCGTCGCCGTGAATTTCGATATTGCCCACGCCGTTATCGAGGGCGGCCTCGGCGGCTGGATCAATTCGTTCCGCATCACCGGCCCACGCCTCCGCGGCATCGCCATCAAAGATTTCATTTGGGCCCACGAACCCGGCCACAACTGGAATCCGCAATGGGTACCTCTCGGCCAGGGCATGGTCCCGTTTGCTGAGTTCTTCGCGATGGTGACTGCGGCGAATTTCGACGGCCCCGTCCAGGTTCACTTCGAATATCCACTCAGCGAGCAGCCCGCGGAAGTCTACCCAGCCATGAAACGGGATCTTGCCCAGCTCCGCCGCTATCTCGCCCAGGCGAAGCTCTGAAAATGCTTCGCCGCGAATTCCTCGCCTTGCCCGCCGTTCTGGCCGCACCGCTAGCCACCGACGCGCGCGTCACCGAAGTCCAATTCGCCTTTGAGGATTATCGCTACAGGGCGCCCTACAAATTCGGCGGCAAGGAAGTGGATCGCGTCACTCTCCTCAACGTACACTGCCGCCTCGAAACCAAGGCCGGCAAATCCGCCGCCGGATTCGCTGCCATGCCCCTCGGCAACGTCTGGTCCTTTCCCGCTCCGGACATCTCCTACGACGGTACCCTGGCCGCCATGCAGTCGCTGGCCGGCAAAATCGCCCGCATCACCCTCGGCCACCGCGAGTACGGCCATCCGCTCGACTTCAATCTCGCCCTGGAGCCCGAATACCAAAAAGCCGCTGCCGACGCCACCCGGGAACTCCGCCTGCCGCGGCCCATCCCCAAGCTCTGCACCCTGGTCACGGCGAGCCCCTTCGACGCCGCTCTCCACGACGCCTTCGGCCGCCTCCACGGCCGCAACAGCTTTCGCGTCTGCGGCCGCGAGTTCGTGCGCTTCGACCTCGCCCACTACCTCAACCGCGAATTTCGCGGCGAATTCCTCGACACCTACCTGCTGCCCAACCCGACCCCGCGCATCCTTATGTATCATTCCGTGGGTGCGTCCGACCCGCTCACCGCGGCCGACCGGAAGCGTCCCATCAGCGACGGCTTGCCCGAAACCCTCGAAGATTGGATTCCCTACAACGGCGTTCGCGCCATCAAGATCAAGCTCAACGGCAACGACCTGGCTTGGGACGTGAGCCGCGTGGCCACCATCGACCGCGTCACCACCGCCGCCGAAGCTCGCCGCGGCATCACCGGCTGGGTCTACTCTCTCGATTTCAACGAGCGTTGCCCCAATGTCCAATACCTGCTCGATTTCGAGCGCGGCCTCCAGGCCAAAGCTCCCGCCGCCTTCGGCCGCGTCCAGTACATCGAGCAGCCCACCGCCCGCGACCTGCTCTCCGACCGCCAGAACACCATGTTCGAAGCCGCCCGCCTCAAGCCCGTCGTCATCGACGAGTCCCTCACCGGCCTCGATGCCCTTCTGCTCGCCCGCGAGATGGGCTACACCGCCGTCGCCCTCAAGGCCTGCAAAGGCCAGTCCCAAACCGTGCTGCTGGCGGCCGCCGCGCAGAAGTATAAAATGTTCCGCTGCGTCCAGGACCTCACCTGCCCCGGCCCAGCCCTGGTGCATTCCGCCGGTATCGCCGCCCACGTCCCCGGCGTAACCGCTCTCGAAGCCAACGCCCGCGAATACGTTCCCGCCGCCAACCGCGGGTGGGAAAAGAAGTTTCCCGGTATTTTCCAGGTCAAAGACGGCTACCTCCGCACCAATGGCCTCGACGGCCCTGGATTGTGCACCAGGTAGCGGTGGCTTTCGGAAGTTCGGTGACGGATTCGAGGGCAACCGTTCCCTCACGGGCGCAGCTCGGACTCGCGGATTTCCGCGACCGTAAGGGAGTGCCATTCGGGCCTGCAGTCAAGCAAAAGGGATGAAGACGCACGCGGTTCCCGCTTTGGTGGGGCCGGCGGTTCCGCCTGGCGGTTCCGCCTGCCCGCCAGTTGTCAACCGGCGCCCCGGCGGACGGTGCGAAGTCAACCACACTGGAGAGCGTCTTCAACGGAGCGGTTGCAGGATGTGTGACCATAATTCGCGAAACCGAGTTAGATCCGGCTCCGCCGGGTGCTACTCTCGACTGCGTGGAGCGTTTTCAGTGGAGGTTCCATGCCGCCCCTATCCTATTAGGCCTTTCTGTCTTTGCCGTGAATGAGGCGCCGGTTCTGCGCGGGTATCTGGCGCCCCCTCCTGGGTACGTCCCGGGCTTCATTCCACAGAACCTGGATTGTTTTCAGTACCAAACCTGGGTCAGCGCCTACCGCCGCGAAAACGTCTGGCTGCTTCCCGACTACCACGCTCCCTGGGTGACCGAACCAGCCCTGTCGAATCCATACTTCTGGTTCATCGGCCGGACAAGTGCAGTACTTGGGATCGATCCTCTCTGGATCTACCATTTTCTCTATCTGGCCCTCCACATCGCCGCAGGGTACGCGCTGTTCTACGCATTGCGCGCATTCACCGATTCGCGGGTGGAAGCGCGGTTGGCGCTCCTGGTTTCCTTCTGCTCGGTCCCCATCGCCTCGGTGTTGGCGATCGCGACCTTTCCGTTCGCCAAATCCGGTCCATTGCACGATCTTCTCTGGTTTGCGACCAGGGTCCACGGCCGCTATAACTCCGACTCCTTTTTCAATGGCATTTCCGGAAGCCCACTGCTGCTCTTCGGCACCGGCTCAATCCTCCTATGCATGGGGCTGCTGGCGGGCCATCTCAGAACAAACTCGCCAAACTATCTATGGTGGGCCGGCCTGGTTGCCGCCGTCGGCGCGTTTCTCCACCCCTTCGAGATTTTCATTATTGTGGGGGCCGGCGGGCTGGCGCTCCTGATGCGCAGGGACCGGCCCTGGGCTCAGTCGGTCGCGGAGGTGGCCCGCTTCGTTCTTCCGGGCCTGGCCGGACTGGCGCCACATCTATACGCACCTCTCCACCACGCCTGGATCAAAGAGGCGGCCGTGCAAAGCCACTGGATACCGTTTTCGCCGCCCATGCTTCTGGCGCTGCTCGGGCTTCCCACCCTGTTCTGTCTCATGTCCTATGCTTTGCCGCTGGGGAGCCGATCCGTCACCGATCCTCTACTCCATTGCTGGTTCGGCGGGGTGCTGGTGGCTTTCTACATTCCCTGGGTGCCCTGGGCTCACCATCTGCTCGACGGTTTCTTTTATGCGTCCGCCATCCTGCTGGTACGCCAGGCGGCCCGTTCCCACGTCCTGCAGGGCCTTTGGATCGAGCGCCGGGTACTTGTGTGCCTCTCGATTGGAGCCTGGGTTCTTCTCTCCCTGGCGGCGCACGGGCTTTATTTGGCCGATGCTTTAGCGGGCGCCAATGTGCCGGGTGGCGCGGCAGTGGTGTCGACGACCGACCGCGATGTCCTGAACTGGCTTCGGGAGCACGCCGCCGATAGCGACCTGGTTCTCTCGCCCCAAGCCAGCGCCGGATTGTTCGCCATGGTGCCCATGCACAGTTTTGCCAGCCACTGGCTGTTCAGCCTCACCTACGACGAGCAGCTACGCCTGTCGAACGCCTTTTACAGTGGGGCGCTGGCCCCGAGCGCCGCGGACGCTCTACTCACCGGCTATGGCGTCCGGTACGCAGTGATACCCGACGGATCTCCCGCCGGGCGCTACTTCCCCGGTCCAGCCAAAACTATCCGAATCGGATCGGATACGATTTATTCGATACCAAACGCCGTCATGCGGCGCTTCACACCCCTTCGTCGATAGCGGTATCGAATCCCCGGCTACGAGCCGCTCCGAGGTACCCTGCCCGCGAGACAGTTGTTGGCTGACGATGCGCTCAACTGTGCTTGGCCCGTTTGGCGCACGCCTCGGCCAATTGCAGGTGCTTTTCCAGCACGGGTATCGTCTTCTCCGCGAAAGCCTTTACCCCGGGGTCCTGTCCGTGCTCGGCTTCGTGCTTGAAGACGGCGATGGCGTGCCGGTGTGCCGCAATTTCATCGGTGGCAAACGTCCGGTCGAACGAGGGGCCTTTCAGGTGGACCAACTGTCGGATGGCCGGGTCTCTGGCGCTATTGATTCCCTTGGGAATCGGGACGCCATCTTGAGCGGCCAGCACGGTAAGTCGCTCGTAGTTCTCGGTATGGTCCTGCACCATTGTCTTGGCAAAATCCTTCACAGCCGGCGCTGCCGCCCGGTCTTCCGCGATTTGACCTTCGTGAGCCTCCGTCATGTCAGCCCTGGCCGCAATCGCCAGAAATTGCTTGTCGGCGCCGCTCAAGGACGCCCCGTAGGCGATTCCGGCCACGGCAAGCAGGCCGATGCAGGAAGCGCCCACCTGAATGCTGCGAATCTGCATGATGTTTTTTCCTCCGTCTCCAGTTTGAGGCGAAAGACGGGGCGGCTCCATCCTGTCGCGGCCGTAGACCGGCCCCGAGTGTGAACAACCGCACTCGGGGCGTCCGAACCACAGATGGAGTGGAATTGTGCACCAAAATGCACAAAAGCGACCAACCCAAGCCAGTCCCTCGGCCGCCGTCGGCTATTTGTTGGCAATTCTCAGGAACAGCAACCGCTGGCAATGCGTTATTGAACTAGAGACCTCGATATGGCGAAGTTCTTGTTGTGGTGTATCTTGGCAGTGCTGTGCTGGCCGTTGGCGTTGGCCGCGCTGGTGCTCTATCCGTTGGTCTGGTTGCTGTTGCTGCCATTTCGGCTGGTGGGAATCGCGGTCGAAGGGGCGCTGGGACTGGTTGTGGCATTAATCACCCTCCCACTTCGAGTGCTGCGCGCAATCGTATAAGCCGACCAGGAACCGAAGACTAAACGTGCAGCCGGAGCTCTGCCCCGGCATGGACGAGCTGCGGTTGCGGCTGTCGGCCCATGGTGCGGAATTCGTAGCGCTCGATGGCCACGGCGGCGCCCTTCTCGTTGCTACGAACCACGCAGCCGTAAATCATGAGCTTCATCGCGCAGGAGTCGTTGAGCAGTACGGGCCACGCCATCGACAGCTCAATCGGCATGCCGGTGGCAAGCATGGTGTCCGTGGTGAACCAAACTCCGCCACTGGAAATATTGAGTGTACGGCCCGTGCCGGTTTCGGCGATCCGCTGGCCGTACAGCATCTTGTACCGCACTTCCTGTTCGATCTGGAAGCGGCGTTTCACTCGCCGCTCACGCTCGCCGTTGGTCATTGACCAGTCATCCTGTATTTCGATCACGGGTGTCACCCTGTTTGCAAGATACCTTGCCGGAGCCGAATCCCTCAATATGTCTTTGGTTAGGCAGGCTTTCCCTACTGGCCCAGTACCGACGTCCCAACGATCATGACGTAAGTAACGTATTTGCAATAACTTATGGTTGGCAGGCCGGTTAATGGGGAGAGTTGGCAACACGCTGTTTTCCGGGGGAAAAATATTTTTGCAAAAATAACTGGACAACAAGGTCTTAAATTGTTAATATTAAATCAACACAGACAGCATCCCTGGCGGCGAGTCCCCTCCCGCCGCCAACCCCTCTGAGTGCAAGAGCCCCGAGTGATCCACTCGGGGCTTTTTCTATGGTGTGCCGGCATGTTCGACAGCTCGGGGATGAAAGTCCCCCTCGGACAACCATCAAACCAACCGCACCGCCTAGAACAGCAGCCGGTCCTGTGTCCGCAGCGTCCCGAAGGTTCCGATGTTGGCGATCGAAAAAGCAAACATCCATTGTGTTTCATCGCGGATGCCAACGTTCAAGCGCCGGTATTCCACGCTGAATCCGCAACAATCGGTGTTGTAGGTGACCTGCAAGGCGGCCCACATCGTACGGCTGAAATGGATGTCGTACACTTCGCTATACGCCCCGTTCCAACCGCGATGCTGCTGGTTGCCATAGCCCACCCGGAAACTGGGCTGATTGGAAAGGCCGGTGGGCGGCAGCAGGATCGGGTTGACATGCAGGTCGCCGTCGCCCGCCAACAGGAAGTAATTCCTCCAACGGTAGTCGGCCTGCACATATTCGTCCACGATGCGGTGATAGTAAGGGTCGTAGTCTGCCTGCCAGTTCACCGACAACCCCGGTATCGGGGTAGCCCTTATCTTGGAGACGATCGGCGAATAGTTGCGCGGCCCCACCAGGAAGGCGTACCCGGTCAAATCCTCAGTAGCCCCAAAAACGTTCGGCTGACCGGAGAGCACCGCGCCGCCGAAAGTCGGGTTGAAGTAGCGCTTGGCCGCCAATTCCCAGGAGAGAATTTCCGATGTATCGTTGCCCCGCTTGGCGAAGAGGCGATTAGTGAGAGAGGCTTCCAATTCATTGGTATTGGCCAGAATGTCGGTTTGGTCGAAGCGCAGAGTCCGGTAAAACTCGTCGCCAATACCGGTCACGTACTTGTAAGTCAGGCGCGGCTCGATCACGTGCTTCAGCTTGTCGCCGAAAATCGTCCGGCGGTTGAAGACCCGTTCCAGTGAAGGTAGCAGTACGTCCAGCGAAAAATCGCGCTCGCTCCGGACCAGGCTCGTGCTCACGGCCTGGAAGAGCACCGGGTCGGTCGGCGTGCTGAGCGGCGAGATCACCTGGCTACCGCCGTAATAGGTTTCGTCCAGCCCGATGCTGGGAACGAAATCCATGTGCCAGAAATGCGCCGCCGAGGTGAGGTGTGGCGCAAAGTCCAGCCGCGGCGTGAACTGACGGGTGGTGAAGTCCTCAATCAGGTTGTAGTTGGCACTGCCGCTGATCTGCTCCAGGATCGGCTCCGAACGGTACAGTAACCCGGCCGCGGAATAGAACGAGAACCAGATCGGCAGGTTCCGAAAAAGCTGGCGGTCGATGGAGGAAAAGCTGGCTTCCGGCAATTTGTGCAGCAGCACGGCGTCGCGCACATTGGACAGACTGCCGTTTGGCTGGACCACCGGCAATTCTGTATTCTGGAAGTTTTCGAGGCGGCTCAAAGCAATGTCGAAGACATAGCCGTCCCAGCGCTTGTCGACAAAGCCAACGGCGTGGATTTCCGAGCTGACGGCTTCGTTGTACGACCCCGTCCAATACTGGCGGAAGGCGTAGGAGCTGATGTAGTTGACGAATCCGTTGGCGGTCCAGCCATTGCCTAACTCGCTGTGGGCCACTAGGTTGAGGCTGTAGCCGGAATACTTGGTGGGTGGAGGGCCGGACTTCGGAACGCCTCCTTCGTCCTGCACTCCATAGAAAATCAGGTTGAAATCGGTGCCTGGCCGCGGCTTGCCGCGGAAGTTCGCGTTGTGGCCGAACGCGTTGGTGTTGTAGTCCTGAAATAGGTAGGTGAGGTCGTAGCTCCGGTTGATGGCCCAAAAGTAGCCCAAACCCACCATGAACCCACGCTGCGAATGGGGGACCAGGTTGGGAATCAGAAAACCGCTGTGCCGCGGCTGCTTTTCGAGCGAGTGATAGAAATAGGGGGTATAGAAGATCGGGATGGAGCGGATGGAGAAGGTGCTGTCGTAAGCTACGGCATGGTCGGCCGGGATGATATCGAACTTGGGCCCGTTCATCCGCCACCATGGTTTGGGCATCTTGCAGTTGGTGATCCAGCCGTTATAAAGGATGTATTTGGCGCCCAGACGCTCGGCCCATTCGCCTTCGAAATGAAACGGGCTGTTGCCGCTCAGAATGCCGCGCCGCACGACGACACGCGGCATGGCCTCGCCGCGCACGTCCCAAAACTTTCCGCGCTCGTTTTCGGTGTCGTATTCCAGGCTGTCGCACCAGATCTGCTCATTCTTCGCAAACCCGTGATAGTAAACGCTTCCCGTAGCGCGGACCAGCTTGGTATCTTCGTTATATTCGATTTCGTCGGCACGCAGCAGCAGGGTGTTGTCTTCCATCTCCGCATGTCCGCGCAAAATCTTGACCGGCCCATTGCTATCCATTTGGATGGCATGCATCACCCACATGCCGCGGGACAGCGTACTGGGGGCGGGCAGGGGAGTCGCGGTAACCTGCTGCTGGGGGATGGCCTTAACCTGGCCGGCGTCCGGAGCGCGCGCGAGAACGGGTGGGGTCTGAGCCGGCATTAGTTGAGTTAAACTCAGCAATCCCAATGCGCCAGCTAATAAAATATATGTAAAACTAGAAGATTGTTGCTGACAAGAATCTGCCGATATGTTAAGAGAAAGAAGGTGGGTTTGCGGAGAGGGCCCCAAGCCGCAACGGTAGCATAATTTGCCGGCCGGAACAGGGGTGCTCGCGCACAAAATCGAGGGATATGACCTGCATCTATTGTGGTGCCCATAACATGGACGACAACCGGCGCTGTGAACGCTGCGGCCGTAAGCCCGGCGACACACTTTCCGGTCAGGCCTCGCAACTGCGGACCGAAGGAGCGCTGGCGGCGGTGGCCGCGCCCCAGGCGGTCGCCACCCAACCGGCCGAGCATCGCAACCTCTCCAGGGCCGTGCAGGGGCTGTTGTTTCCCAGGAGGCCCGATTCCAAGGTGATTCCTTTCGACTCCTATTTCGCCGCGGCCATGGGCAAGCCTGCCCGGCAGCCTCGCGCCAGCAGCAGCACGCAGGAAGCCCCGCTTAAACCGGCGCGACCGCCAGCCCGCCGGGCCACGGAGAAGCAGGCATGGCTGAACCCGGAATGGGCACCCGCCAAAGAGCTGCCGCCGCGAACTTTGACCACAGCGGTGGAGGCCAAGATTTATTGTGACATGCCGGTCGCCGCAAGGGTACATCGCGCCGTGTCGGCCGCGCTCGATTGGAGCATGGTTCTGCTTGGCTACGCTTTACTGCTGACGGCTTATGGCCTGCTCGGCGGCGGGTTTCAGCTTAACCGCATGAACGCGACGGTGTTCGCCGGTATGCTGGGGGTGGTGGCGTTCACCTATGGCTTTCTGTTTGCCTTGGCCGGAAAGGAAACTCCCGGCATGAACTGGACCCACCTGCGCCTGACGACGTTTGAAGGTTTCCGCCCCAGCCTGCGGCAGCGGATCTATCGTTTCCTGGGCTCCTGCCTCAGCCTGTCGACGGTGTTTGGCATGGCATGGCCGTTGTGCGACGAAGAGAGCCTGAGCGTGCCCGATCACATCTCGCGCACCTTCCCCACGGCGGCCATAAACGCCGCCGTCTTCCGCCAGGGATAGCCGCCCCGGCGAAGCCCCGCGGCGCTGCTTATCGCACGTCTTCCGGATGTAGATTTTCAGCGAAGAAATCGTCTACTCTCCGCCAGGCGTCGCGCAGCACGTGCGCCCGCGTGAAGTAATGAAATTCGCCAGGGTAAACCATGAAGGTGACCAGGTCTCCCTTGCCCAGCTTCAACACCTGGTCGATCAGCCGCACGGATTCCAGGTACGGCACGTTCACGTCGGCCGTGCCGTGCAGTACCAGCAGCGGGTGTGCCAACCGGTCGATATGCGAAATGGGCGAAGCGTTCGCATACACTTGCGGGTTCTGTTCCGGAGTGCCGATGCGGCTTGCCGTCCACGCCCCATGATACGGGTCGCTGTAGTACATTGCGTAGTCCACCACTCCGGCCACATCCACCCCGGCTCGAAACAGGTTCGGTTGGTCGGTCATCGCGATCAACGTGAAAAAGCCGCCGTAACTCAGCCCCCACACGCCGATCCGCTCGGGGTCCACATAGGGAAGAGTCTTCAGATAGTTGGCGCCCATCCAGGCATCCTTGGCGTCCTTGCCGCCGACGTCCATGTAAACCCCGTTTCGCCAGGCGCGGCCGTAGCCGATGCTGCCGCGATAATCCGGCGCGAACACCACATACCCCTTCTGCAGCAAATACTGGTGAAAGCTGTAGTACACGGCGTAGTTCCGTTGCACGTGCCAGCCGTCGTAGTTCTGGTTGATGCCGTCGCCGTGGAACCAGGCAATGGCGGCGTGCTTCCTGGTTCGATCCAGGCCCCTGGGGACGAACAGCCATCCGGGCACGGGCTGGCCGTCCGGTCCCGGGAAGTGAACATATTCCGGCTCGACCAGAGCCGCGCGGTGGATGCCGGCGGGCATGGAATCGGACAGCCGCACCGGCGTAGCTGCCGGGCTGGCGCCGATAGCGAACAGGTCGGCTGAGTTTTGCCAGTCGGTATGCTGGTATGCCAACCGGCTATCGTCGGGCGACCACACTGGCGCCGTGTCGGTGCCGCGGCCGGCGGTAAGGTAAGTGACTGCGGCGTGCGCCGGTCCATCGCTGAGATCGGCCACGCCCAGGCGGCGGTCGCCGGGCTTGTCCGGCACGTTGGCGTCGAACGCGATTTTCCTGCTGTCGTGCGACCATGCCGGCCGCCAGGCTTCGAACCGGCCCTTGGTAATCTGAATCGCCTCGCCGCCCGCGGTGGCCACCACGTACAGATGATCCCAGCCGTCGCGATCGCTGAGAAACGCCACCCACTTGCCATCGGGCGACGGTTGTCCGGCCGATCCGGCGTTGCCCGGAATGCTCCAGAATTGTGCTTCGACGTCCTCGTGGATAGGGCGTGAGGCGCCGCTCGCGATGTCCGCCAGCAGGATCGTACGCCTCTTGAAATCGTCCGATTCCCGCTCGAAAACCAGATGAGAATTGCCGGCCCAGCGCGCCCCTCCGAAGCCGGCCCGGACGTGAAGCGGCACCGCCTTCCCTCCGCCCGATGGAACCACCCACAATTCGCCGGGCGTGCGCTCGGTAATCGTATAGACGATCTTCGCTCCGGAATACTCCGGCGCCTCGTCGCGGCGAATCGTGCGCGACCCGGCGGAGTAAGACAGGTGCGCTCCGTCGGGAGACCAGGCAAGCCCGCCAATGCCGGATGCGTCGTGGACGAGGTGGGTTTCCGCGCCGCCGGCGAGCAAGCGTACATACAGATCGTGGCCCGCCCCGCTCGAGCGAACGAACGCCACGCGGGCACCGTCGGGAGAAATCGACATGTCACTCTCCCGTTCCGATGTGGTCCACACCGGATGGGCCTGCCCGCCAGCAGCGGACACCTCCCAAAGATCGCCATTGCGCGGAAAGCAGAGAGACTTGCCATCGTGGCCCCAAAATGCACCGGCGATCTGCCCTTCCGAAAACGCCGTTACCGCTGCCGGTTTTTCTTCCTGCCGGTCCGCGTCGGCGACATACAAGTTGCTCACTCCGGCTAAATCCCAGGTAAATGCGATGTGATGCCCATCCGGCGACCAGATCGGATCGGAAGGATGTTTAATCTCGATCAGCTTTTCGATTGTCAGCCCGGCTGTCTCCAGGGTCGCCGGAGGGATCGCCCAAGCGGCGATTGCCACGGTCGCACAGAGAAGGATTCGGCGATTCATGAGCATCCTCTTGTCAAAAGCTGAATTTCATGCCAATCCTGGCCAGGAAGGGGTTGATCGTGCCGCTGGGGCGCAGATAGTTCGACCCGTAAGTGGTCACTTCCGAAACTACGGTCTGGCTGTTGGTGATGTTGAACAGGTCGAGCATGGGCTCCAAATGGTAGCGTTCCTTCCAGGTGAAGGTGCGCGCAATCCGCAGATCGAGCAAGTTCACGCCCGGCAGACGAATCATCCCGGCGGGCGCCAACGCCACCGTCTCCGTTGTCTGCGCCAGTTCGGGCCCCCGGAAGACTTCCGTGGGCCGGATGGGGTAGCCGGTCAAGTGCTGAAAGTTGACGCTGGCGCGAAAACCAAACGGCAGGTTGTACGTGCTGTCGGCCTTGAAAACGTACGTCGCATCCATATTCAAATAGTTGTTCTGCCGGTTGATGTTCAGGTTGGGGTCGTTGAAATCGTCGCTGAGGGCCTCGTCCGAGCTGCCCAATCCATAGGTTCCCTTCTCGCGCTGCGCCGTGAACCCGGCCAGCAACATCCAATGCTGCGACATCCGCTTGGTAGCGGTAAGCTCCAGCCCGTTATAAGCTTCCGTATCCAGAGCGGGAATGTTCGTTACTAAGTAATTCGTCTTTCCCACCAAGGAGGGCGACAAGCTATATAGCGTCATCGCCTGACCGGTAAGGGGATTCGTGATCGGTTGGCCGTTCAGGACCGTAATCGGCGTGTAATCGGAAGCCGTGTGATCCAGGTTCTCCCGACCAATCAAGTTGCTCTTGTGCCGATGGTAGTAAGATGCGCTCACGACCAGGTTCTGCCATATCAGCCTTTGAACACCCACGGTGGTTTCGGTGGAATAAGGCCGCTTCAGGTTCGGATCGAGATGCGTGACCACGCCGCCGCCCTGAGCGATCAGGTTGGAAGGGCTGAGAAACCCGGTGGGTATCCCATTGGCACCGATCGCTCCGTTCCAGGTGTAGGTCTGTGAGTCAAGTCCGTTCGGATTGACGGCTTCGACCAGTTGCGTTCCCTCCATCAGATAGAACCGGCTGTAGCCGAAGCGAAGCACCGTGTTCCCTTTGCCCGTGGGATCGTAAGCGGCGCCGAGCCGTGGAGAGAGATTGTTCCAATCGACCAGGTTGCCCGACGCCGGATAATTTGTCACCGGGTAGATCTGGGGCCATGTCGGATTCTGGCTGGTCGATTCCTGCGGATAATAGGAGGTGAACCGGTCGTAGCGTATGCCCAGATTGAGTGTCAACCGCCGTTTGATGGTCCAGGCATCCTGCAGGAAGATACTGGCGTCGTTGAAGTAAGTGTATTCGGAGAAGGGAGTGTTATATACCACCACGTCCAGCGGCACGCCGCTCGAGTACTGTTCGTGGATGCCGCCGTTCATCGAGTAAATGTACGGGTTGCTGTTCTTGCCGATTTCGAAGCCGAACTTGATATCGTGGCTGCCTCCCATCCCGCCCTTGAACCACGAGAACGTGGGAGCGAACTTCCGCACCCAGGCCGGGTTCACGCGGTCGTAGGGGGCCGCGCCGGATTCGGTGGAAAGCGTTACGTCCTGCACCGTAATCGCTCCCGCCGCGGTGGTAGGTTGATAAGCCAGCGGGAACACTTCCTTGTTGTAGCCGAAGCGGAAGTCCAGCAGCAGATTGTTGGTAATCTGGCTGGTCCACAGGCCCTGCAGAATATAAGCCGGCTCAATCTGCAGCCAGCTTGCGTTCTGGTTGACAAAGGCATAGGAAGTGTCGCGTCGAAAGAATCGGTTCTCTTCGTTGTAGAGCCACACGAAGCTGGCGCGGTTGCGGCTGTTGACTTGCCAGTCGCTGCGGGTGGAAGTATTGGTCTGGTGGTTGGCGTCCACCGTGGGCTGTCCGTCCTGTTGGCGCACCGAAAGCACGTCTTCGCGCAGATCGTAGCGCCGGTAAGATTGGAAAAGCCACCATCGGTTCTTGATTATGGCGCCGCCCACGTCGCCCGACACATCGCCATCGATCACGATCGGCGATCCGGGAGTGACCGGGTTGCCGTTGAACATCAGCGACTGTGACGCCGCCTGCATCCCGGCTGTCGCGTAGTATGCCGCCATCTGGCCGTGCAGTTCGTTCGATCCCGACTTAGTCACCATATTCATGTAGACTCCGCCGATTGGCACCGAAGCCGGAGCGTTGTCGGAAACCAGTTGGAATTCGTCGAATGAATCGTGATCGGTATAGAACTGCGTATATCCACCGTTGGAACCGGGCCAATTCAAGTCGAGGCCGTTGAAGCTGAAGGATTGCTCGCCCGGCGTGCTCCCGTGAACCTGCATGGTGGATTGCTGGTAGCTCTGGTTGCCGCCCACGTCGAATGTGCTGATAGCCGCGCCCGGCACCTGCGCCACGGTGGACCACGGATCCCGGCCGCTTGGTATATTCTGCAATAGGTTCTGGTCGAAGGTGGTCGAACCTTCCGTTCCCTTCACATCCACCGCCGGCGCTTCCGATGTCACATTGACGACGTCGGTCGCGGCGCCAACTTCCAACTTCGCGTTGATAGTCGCCGTGAAGCCCGCGGTCAGCACGACCCCGCCTTCGGAGAAAACCTTGAACCCGACCGCTTCCACCGTCACCTCGTAACTCCCCGGCGGCAGCAGGTCGAAAAGGTAGCTTCCATCGCTTTGCGACAGCGTGCTTCGCGGGCTCATCAAGGCGCTTCCTTTGGCCGTCACCTTTGCGTTTGGAACGACCGCTCCGGACGCGTCCGTGACGGTGCCCGTAACTTTTCCCGTGATCGCGGCTTGCGCGAATGCGAACCGAGTCGCGCAGGTCAATAGCAGAATGGCAACTCCCAGGTGCTTGGGCATACTCCTCCTTGGAAATTCGGATGGAAGCAGGTTGCTACTGCGCGCGTACTTAGGCGCCCATACGCCGAAAGACAAACAAAGTCCGGGCTTTAGTCGGAAGCTTTAACGAGATCTTTGAAGTGAATTATAAATTGGCCCTGTAAGAAGTCAAGCAAAAAACGGATAATCGGAGCGGCATACGGTGAGTAACCGTACGCTTGAGTGAAAACCCGCGGCCCAGCCGCTTTTGCACCGAGCGTTCGATAGGGCTGCGGCAACCGCTCCCTCACGATCGCGGCTCGGACTCGCACGCCCCGCCTCTAGCGCTCGAACACCAATCCCGCCGAGGGAAGAATCGGAAACATCTTGTCCACAGTCACGTTGGCCTGGCCGGTCTTGGTGTTGAAGCTGTTCAGGCTTACGAACAGGTAATTAGCGCGGTCGGTCAGGTTGAGAAGTTCTCCATACAGTGTCAGCTTCCACTTATCGTGCGTCCAGGCTTTGTTCACGCGGAAGTCCGTGCGGTTGTAAGTACCCAGCCGCTGGCTGTTACGCACATCGGTCAGGTAATAGGAGCCGTCAACCGTGTGCAGAAAACCGGGAATCGGAAAACCGCTGCCCCAGCTCGACCGGGCGCTCAGGCTGACGCTGGGACGTAGCCGGTAACCCGCATACAGGTTGATGGTGTGGCGCTGGTCCCAATCCGAGGCGAAGCTCGCTCCCGAAATGCCGTCCCGATCTTCGGTCCGCCCAAAGGCGTACGACACCCAGCCGGTGAAGCGGTTGGCGCTGGTGCGCTGCAGAAAAATCTCCGCGCCGCGGGCGTAGCCGCGAAGAGAATTGGCGTAGAGCGGGTCGAGCGGCGGGCTGAAGACCTTGCCGTTCAGAATCCGCGGATCGTAATTAGGCTGGTAGATCAAATCGCGATCGGCGCGGTTGTAAGTTTCCAGACGCAGCCGCGTGCGGTGGCCGAACCGCTGCTCGAGTGCGGCGATGGCCTGGTTCGATCGCATGGGCAGCAGATGGCGGCTGCCGTCCGTCGAGGCCAATACCGACAGCTCGGGAAACTGCGCATACTGGCCGAATCCAAGCTGCAAATGCATTGAACCGGTGAGCTTGACGGTAGCCGACGCGGCTGGCGTTGTAGCCGTCACGCCATCCACCGAGTTCCGGTCCCAGCGCACGCCGCCGGCCAGCCGCAGCCAACCGTCCAGCGCCGCATAGGATTGCTGCACGTACCCTCCGTCGATCCCGGCTGTACCGTCCCATCTCTGTTCGACGCTCAGCACGTTGGCGTTGAACAACTGCTCGTAGCCTCCGTCGCGGACGCGGCGCACGCTCAAGCCCGCATCGAGCGCTCCCGCCGGGCTCCACATCCAGGTGGCCTTGGTATTCCATACCCACTCGCCGTAATACTCCTCGCCCAGCGGCGTGTTGTTGGGATTGGTATCGCCGGACTTCTCGCGCATCCAGGCCGCGTGTGTGGCTACTATCAGCTTATCGGTGGGTGTATAGCGCCAACCCAGATTCGCCAGCGTGTAGTGGTAGCCCGCCTCCATGGGCGAATTGTCTCCCAGGGTGTTCTTCGAGGCCGACCGGTCCAAGCCGGTGTAGCTTTCCAAAACGTAAAACGTCACGCGGTTCTTGGAATTGATGTCGTAGGCAAGGCGTCCCTGAACGTCTTCCAGCCCGAAGGCCAGGGTGGTGTTGGGAGCGGTGCGCTCCAACAAATACTGCAGATAGCTTTTCCGCACGGCCACCAGCCAGGATCCGCGTTTCCTCTTTCCCAAAGGCCCTTCCGCCATCGCGCCGGCGTTCGACGCACTGGCGCTCGCCCGCACCAGGGTGCCTGTGCGGCTGCCGTCGCGCAGGTCCACGTCCAGCACGGCGGCGGAGCGGTCGCCGTAGCGCACCGGGTAGGCGCCTTCGTAGAGCTCCATCTCTTCCACCATGTCGGCGTTGAAAGCGGTTCCCGACGCGTTCAGATTCTGCCCCTCCAGGGTGTGAAACGGCTCGTGCAGCAGCACGCCGTCAACGAACAGGCCGATGCGGCTGAAATCCGCGCCGCGCACCGAGAAGCGCGCGTCGAAATCGTTGTTGGAGCTGACGCCCGGCAGGTTCTGAACCGCGCGCAGCGGATCGTCGGCCAGCACGCTGCCCAGATTCTTGGCGTCGTTGCCCGCGAGCGTCAGCGTGGAGGGGCCGTCCTCGTGCACCGAATCGAACGGTCCGGCCTTTACGTCCACCGTGTCCGTCTGGCGAAGGGTGTCGGAAGTGAGGATGACTTCGAACTCTTTCACTTCTCCGGCATCCAAATGGAACGGCCGCGTCAGCAGGTGGTATCCCACGGTGGAAACGTGAAGCACGTAGTCGCCCTGTGTCACCGCCGCGATGCGGAAGTTGCCGCGGGAATCGGTGGTGGCGCGAAACGGACCGCCGATCAGCAACACCTGAACGGTGCCGAGAGACTCACCGCCGCTCGCATCCACTACCGACCCGCGAACTTCGCCGCCCTGCGGCCAGGCCGGCGTTGCCGCCATGGCGAGAAAGGCGAACCAATATCCCGGCCTCACGATGCCACAATGATAGCGGATCCCCCGGTCGGACCGAACCCAGCCGGGCCCGGCGGGAGTGACATGTTACACTGTAAAAAGTCGCAGAATCTCGTCATGAAATCATTGGTGTTTCTTGTTCTACTGGCCGGAGGCGTGGTGTGGGCCCAGACCGCGCCACCCGCCACGCAGCCGCTCGTGCTGCCTGCCAACGTGCCCGATACCGCGGTCATCGCCGTGTTTTCCGACGACGATGTGCAGTTTACGGCGGGAGACCTGCGCAAACTGTATCCCGTGCTGCCGCCGCCGTTGCAACAAGCGGTCAATAAGGACACCAAGGAGTTCTTTCACGAATGGGCCATGGTTCGCCACATGGCCAAGCTGGCGGAAAAACAGGGGTTGGACAAACAGGAGCCTTACGCCGCCGCGATCGAATCCGCCCGCCTGCTGACACTGTTTCAGGCCGAGCTCGATGGTGCCTACCGGAATGCCGAGGTGCAGCCGGCGGACATCGTGAATTACTATGGCGCTCACAAGGCCGACTATCAACAGATCAAGGTGCACGCCATCTATCTTCCGTTTGCCGACGCCAAGGAAGAAGAAGTCAAGGCGAAAGCTTACCGCGTGGCCACCGAGATCCGCGGCGGCGCCGATTTCGCAAAGATGGTCCAGCAATATTCCGAAGACGAGACATCCAAAGCCAAGGGCGGAGAGTTCGCCACCCTTCGGGCGAACGATCGCCAATCGCTGCCCGAGGTGGTTCAGAAGGCTGTGTTCGCCCTCAAGCAGGGAGAAATCAGCGACCCGGTGCGCCAGGCCCATGGCTATTATATTTTCAAGGCGGAGGAAGTCGGTTTTCGGCCGCTGTCGGAGGTGCGCGACGAAATCTTCAGCGCGCTGAAGCAGAGCGAGGGCCGGGACTGGTACAACCGCGTCAGTGAAGAGACCAAGGTAGAGTTCCCGAACCCGGCCTATCCCGGGACCGGCAGTAAATAGTCACCGGGGCGCAACCGTATTACACCGTCGTATTGTGCCAACCAGAGAAACCGCTTGCTTTCGATTAACAATATTTCAATGCGCTACGGCGCCAGAATTCTATTTGAAGACGTCACCAGCACGTTTCTGCCCGGCCGGCGCTACGCTATCACGGGTCCCAACGGCGCGGGTAAATCGACCCTCATGAAAATCCTGACGGGCGAAATCGAGCCCGCCAAGGGATCGGTGACGCGACCCAGGAAGCTGGGCGTCCTGCGGCAGGACCAGTTTGCGTTCGACGAGTTCCGCGTCATCGATACCGTGATCATGGGCAACGCGCCGCTTTGGAAGGCGCTCCAGGAGCGGGAAGCCTTCTATGCCAAACCACCCCAAGAGCTGACCGACGAAGAGGGCATGCGGCTGGGGGAACTGGAAGGCATCGTGGGCGAGGAAGGCGGCTATACCGCCGAGGCCGATGCCGCGGCGCTGCTGGACGGGCTGGGCGTGGACGATTCCCTGCAATCGCGCACGATGGGCGAGCTGCAGGGCGGCCAGAAGGTCCGCGTGCTGCTGGCGCAGGCCCTGTTTGGCGACCCGCCGGCTTTGCTGCTGGATGAGCCGACCAATCACCTCGACCTGGACTCTGTGCACTGGCTGCAGGATTATCTGCGCGCCTACCAGGGCGTGTTGATCGTGATTTCGCACGACCGCCATTTTCTGAACAGCATTTGCACCCACGTGGCGGATATCGACTACGAAACCGTGATCTCCTATACGGGTGGCTACGACGACATGGTGCTGGCCAAGACGCAGGTACGCTCGCGGGTGGAAGCGGAGAACGCGCAGCGCGAAGAGAAAATCGCCCAGCTCAACGAATTCATCGCGCGCTTTTCGGCGGGCACGCGGTCGAGCCAGGTGATGTCGAGGAAGAAGGAAGTGGAGCGGCTGCAGACTTCCGAGCTGGCGAAGTCGAACATTCAGCGCCCCTACCTTCGTTTCGATATGAAGCGGCAATCGGGGCGGCATCCGCTCGAGATCAAGGACCTCCGCAAATCCTACGGCGAGCGAAAGGTAATCGGCGGATTCACCGCCAGCGTTTCGCGCGGCGAAAAGGTCGCCCTGATGGGCCGCAACGGCGCCGGCAAGACTACCCTGTTGCGGTCGCTGATCCGCAGTGCGCCGGGATACGTAGAGGACGCCGAGCGGGATTTCGCCGTGGACGGCGGCACGGTAGCCTGGGGCCACGAAGCCGCCGTGGGATATTTCGCCCAGGACCACACCGATTCGATCGCCAAAAATACCACCGCCATGGCGTGGCTGCACGAGTTTGATCCGCAGGCGGGGCAGGAAGAACTGCGCGGGCTGCTGGGCCGGATGCTGTTCAGCGGCGAAGATGCGCTCAAGCCCACGCGCGCGCTTTCCGGCGGCGAAGCGGCGCGTCTCATCTTCTGCCGCCTGATGCTGCAGAAGCCCAACGTGCTGGTGCTCGACGAGCCCACCAATCATCTCGACCTGGAATCCATCAACGCCCTCAATTTCGCGCTGCAGAAATATGACGGCACGGTCTTCATCGTGACCCACGATCACGACCTGATCGACGAAGTCGCCACCCGCATCTGGGACTTCCAGGACGGCGGCATCGAAGACTTCAAGGGGCCGTACCAGGAATACCTGGTCTACGCGGAAGAGAAAGCGTCGTAGGCATCTCTGGGGCAGACCTGGGCAGACCATCATTTTTCGTGGTCTGTCGTCTCTGGGCCTGCGGCCCGCGCAAGCTCATGAAAATTGTGGAGCGGACCCTCGGTCTGCCACGCCGGGACTCGTCCCGGCGCGTTTTTCGACCTTGCCACCCGCGTTATGGCCGTGCGAACATTTCCACTAGCACCGCGGAAATGGATTGCGCGGTTTTTGGGGAAACCGTTCCAAGCTTTCGGACCATCCGCTGCCGGTCGACGGCTCGGAGTTGGTCGACCGCTACCTGCCCACGCTTCCCCTGAAACTGAACTGAGACACGGGTAGGACAGGGACGTTCGGTCGTGGTCATGGGAGCGACAATCGCGGTCTTGAGATGGCGATTTGCCTCGTCGGGCGATATCACGACGCCCGGGCGAGTTTTCCGAATTTCCGACCCTAGCGTGGGGTCGAGCGAAATCAGCCACACCTCATCCCGCCGCGGAGGCTGGTTTACCACTGCCAATCCGCACCGTCGAATTCATTAGCGGGCACGGCCTCCAGTAACAGTTCGTCGTCGTGAGCCGGGCCAGCGGCCTGAAAACCTTCCTCCCACCCTTGGCGCGCCCGGCGATCAGGAGCGATCACGAGACACTCGTTTTCCACCCGCAACTCGACGCGGTCGCCGAAGCCGCACTGGTCGATGATCGGCTTGGGAATTCGAATGCCTCGCGAGTTGCCGATGCGTACCAGTTCCACCTTCATGCGAAATCCTTTGTGTGATTACATTGTAATTATAGCCGGTTGCCGGCCTCACCAGACGTGGCAAGCGTTCTCGCTGACCATCGGTTGTCCAACCTTGCAGGAAAACGCCTTTTGGAATTCGGGCATATTCTGCACCACGCCGTTGACGCGGGCGCGCGGCGGCGCGTGCGGATCGGTCTGAACCTGCATGCGCAGAACCTCTTCACGGGCGTTCTCGCACCAGATCTGGCCGAAGGACAGGAACACGCGTTGTTCCGGAGTGAAGCCGTCGACCCTTTCGGCGTTGGCGCCGATGGTATTGAGCAGAGCCATTAGGGCGATGCGCAGGCCGCCGTTATCGGCGGTATTTTCGCCGAGCGTGAGCTTGCCGTTGACGTGTGCGCCCGGGGCGACTTCGAACTTGGAATATTCCTGGTCGATGCAGGCCACGCGGCGGTCGAATTCCTTGCCGTCTTCCGGAGTCCACCAATCCTTCAGGTTCCCTTGCGGATCGAACTGGCGGCCTTCGTCGTCGAAGCCGTGGGTCAGTTCGTGGCCGATTACCGTGCCGATGCCGCCGAAATTGACGGCATCGTCCTCGCGCTTATCGAAGAATGGCGGCTGCAGGATTCCCGCCGGGAAGTTGATGTTGTTCATGAGCGGGTCGTAATAGGCGTTGACGGTAGGCGGCGTCATTTCCCATTCGGCGCGGTCGACGGGCTTGCCGATCTTATTCAGCTCGCGGTGGAATTCGAAATTCTCGGCGCGGAAGTTATTGCCGACCGGATCGTCGAGCTGGATCGCCACGCTCGAGTAATCGCGCCATTTATCGGGATAGCCGATCTTGTTGGCGATGGCATGAAGCTTTTCGAGAGCCTTCTGTTTGGTGGGACCGGTCATCCAGGTCAGTCCGTCGATATCCTGGCCCAGGGCTTTTTCGAGCGCGGCCACCATTTTCAGGGTGCGTTCCTTGCCCTCTTCGCCGAAGGTCTTTTCCACGAACTTGCGGCCCAAGGCTTCGCCCAGCTCGGCGTCGGTGAAATCCACGCAGCGCTTCCATCGGGGCCGCAGCGTTTCGGTTCCGGAGAGGGTCTTGCCGAAGTAATTGAAATTCTCCTGGACGAACGGGGTGGGGAGCAAGCGCGCCACGGAGTGGACGAGCTGCCAGGTGAGATAGGTCTGCCATTGCGCCAGGGAGAAATCCTGGATGGCGGCGTTCACGGCTTTAAAAAAGTCCGGCGACGCGACGTTGATGGACTGGAACTCGGGTGAGCCGCTGGCGCGGAGATATTCCTTCCACGAAAACAGCGGGCTCAGAGCCTGGACATCGGCCACGGCAAGCTTGTGATAGACCTTGGACGGATCGCGGCGGGAGACCAGATCGAGGGAACCTTTGGCGATAGCGGTCTCAATCTTCATGACGGTGTCGGCGTCGGCCTTGGCCTGCGCCGCTGGTTCGCCCATCAGCTCGAACATCCGTCCGACATGCTCCACGTACTTGGCGCGGAGGTCGGCGGATTTGGCGTCTTCCTTCAAGTAATAATCGCGGTCCGGCATGCCCAGACCACCCTGGTCGGCCTGCGCGATCACCTGGTCGGAGTCCTTGAAATCCTGCCCGGAGCCGAATGAGAACAGGGCGTTCACGCCGATCGCGTGCAAGTGCGCGATTTCCTCGGCGAGGGCTGACTTGTCCTTCAAGTCGCGGATGCGGGCCAGTTCGGAATCGATGGGCTTGAGGCCGCGCGCGTCGATGGCCTTTTCATCCATGCAGGCGGCGAAATAGTCGCCGATCTGGCGGGTGACCGGATCGCGCGAAGGCGAGGGCTCGGCGGCATCTTCGAGGATCTGGTGGAGCACGTCGCGGTTACGCTCCTCGAGTTCGGAGAAGCGGCCCCAGCGGGCCCGGTCCGGCGGCACGGGATTCTTCTTGAGCCAGGTTCCGCAGGCGTATTGGTAGAAGTCCACGCAGGGACTGACGGAGGTATCCATATTGGCGACGCCGAATTCGGTCGGGTTCGGCTGGGCGGGGGCCGGCGCGGGCGTCTGGGCCAGCATGACCGCGGCTCCCAGCAGACTCAAGAAAGCGGGTTTGAACACAGGCTTGGCTCCTTCTTACTTACTCTAACGTGCGAACTTCCATTTCGAACCGATAACCCTCCCAACGGGCCACTACCGCGCTGGCGAGACAGTTGCCGAGCACGTTCACCGCGGTGCGCGCCATATCCATCAGCGCATCGACGCCCATCAGCACGGCCACGCCCTCCAGCGGCAAGTGGAAGGTGGCGAGGGTTCCGATGAGGATGACCAGGGCGGCGCGCGGCACGCCGGCGGCTCCCTTGCTGGTGAGCATCAGGGTAAGCATGAGGACGAGTTGCTCGCTGAAGGTTTGCGCCACGCCGGCCGCCTGGGCGACGAAAACCGAAGCCAGGGAAAGGTACAACGTGGTGCCGGCCAGGTTGAAGCTGTAGCCGGTGGGAATCACGAATCCCACGATATGCTTGGGAACGCCGAAGATCTCCATGTTTTCCATGGAAAGCGGCAGCGCGGCTTCGCTCGAAGCCGTCGAAAATGCGATCAGGAACGGCTGGCGGACGGCGCGAAAAAACCGCCCCAGCGGAATTTGGAACAGAACGATCACGGCGCCCAATACCACCACCACGAAGATAACTACCGTGGCATACATGGTGAGGATCAGCTTACCCAAGCCAAACAGCACGCTTACGCCTTTGGAACCGACCGTGACCGCCAGCGCCGCGCCCACTCCGAGCGGCGCCAGGTACATGATGTAGCTGGTGTAGCGGAACATCACCTCCGCCAGCGCGCCACAAAACTCCACCACCGGACGGGCCTTGGCGCCGACACTGGAGCATGCCGCTCCAAACAGGAAGGCGAACACCACCACCTGGAGCACATCGTTGCGGGCCATGGCGTCGACAATGCTGGTCGGGAAGGTATGTTCCAGCACGGTATTGAGAGTACTTTGTCCGGCGGCGGGGGCGGGCAGAGCTTCGGCGACGGTGCGCTCCAGGGGCACGCCCACTCCCGGCCGCACCAGGTTGACGGCGCCGAGGCCCAGAAACAGGGCGATCGTGGTGACCACTTCGAAGTACAACAACGCCTTGCCGCCGATGCGGCCCATATGTTTGAGCTCGCCGGCGGCCACGCCCGCCACCAGGATGCCCAAAATCAGGGGCGCCACGATGGAGCGGATCAGGCGCAAGAAAATATTGCTGAGGGGTGCAAGCTGGCGCGCCACGGCGGGGTCCCCGATTCCCAGAGCTACACCGGCCACCATGGCCAGAAAGATCCAGCCGGTGAGCGAGATGCGCTTCATCGTTCTCCCCATTTCAACTTTTGCCGCAAGACGTCGAAGAACATGGCGTGGGGCGGGCGAACCAGGCGCAGGGCGAAATCGGTGCTGCGGCAGACAATGGCGTCGCCGTCCCTGAGCAGGGTGCCGACCTGGCCGTCGATGGTGAGATAGACGGTTTCATCGGCATTGCGCGAGATGACGCGGATGGTCATGGTTTCCGGCACCAGCACGGGCCGATTGGTAAGGGTGTGCGGGCAGATTGGGGTGAGGCAAATGGTGGGAACGGCGGGGAAAATGATGGGACCGCCGGCGGAAAGCGAGTAAGCAGTGGAGCCGGTGGGGGTGCAAATGATCAGGCCGTCGGCCTTGTAGGAGCCGACGAACTGCTCGTCGGCGAAGACATCCAGGTCGATCATGCGGGCCAGGGCGGCTTTGGCGAGCACGGCGTCGTTGAGCGCGTCGTATTCCACCACGGTACGGTCGCGGCGCACCACGCGGGCATGGAGCAATTTCCGGCTGGCGATGCGCTGTTCGCCGCGGAAGGCGCGCTCGAGCTCGGGATAGATCTCGTCGACGGCGATAGCGGTGAGGAAACCAAGTCCGCCGAGGTTGACGGGGAAGAGGGGGATCTCGCGGCGGCCGATGGAGCGGGCGGCCGAAAGCAGGGTACCGTCGCCGCCCAGGACGACGATCAGGTCGCAACCTTCCGGCACGTCGTTGCGTGGAATGACGGTTTCTCCGGGGGCGTAGCCGGCGGTAAGCTCGTCGCAACGGACGGCGATGGAGCGGGCCCGCAGCCATCGAATCAAAGCGGGCACGATGGCGGCGGCGGCCAGCGACTTCGGCTTCGAGATAATTCCGACGGTCTTAATGGCGGGCATGAAGAAGGAACTCCTTGTTGCCTTCGGCGCCCAGAATAGGACTTGGCATGATGCTGGTTTCAAACCCGAATTGGCGAACCGCGCTTTCCACCCGCCGGCAAGCCGCCTGATGCAGGTCGGGGTCGCGCACGATGCCGCCCTTACCCACCTGGCCCCTGCCCACCTCAAACTGCGGTTTGATTAGTATAACCATTTGCCCTTGCGCACGTAATACGGGGACGGCGGCGGGCAGAATCAGGGTAACGGAGATGAAGCTGACGTCGCAGCAGAGGAAGTCGGCCTTTTCGCCAAGGGTTTCGAGACGGAGCTGGCGGGCGTTGACGTGCTCGTGGACCACGACGCGTGGATCGGTGCGCAGGCTCCAGGCCAGTTGGCCGGAGCCGACATCGACGGCGTGGACGCGCAGGGCGCCGCGCTGGAGCAGGACGTCGGTGAAGCCGCCGGTGGAGGCGCCGATATCGAGGCAGATCCCGCCCTCGACAGCGATGGCGAAGTGGTCGAGCGCGGCCGCGAGCTTCAGGCCGCCGCGGCTGACGTAGGGCGGGCGTGCCAGCAGTTCGATGGCGCTGGCGGGGTCGATCGGCTGGCCCGGTTTGGCGGCCTTTTGACCGTCGACGGTGACGGAGCCGGCCATAATGAGGGCCTGGGCTTTTTCGCGCGACTCGGCGAGGCCGCGCTCCACCAGCAGGCGGTCGAGCCTAGAGCGCATGGGGAACACACTTTTGGTTAAGCGTAGCGTGGCCGCCGATAGCGCTCAGCAACCGCTCCCTCACGGTCGCGGCTCGGACTCGAGCGGCGCGCGCCACGTCCGCGCCGCGACCGTGAGGGAGCGGTTGCTGCGAGCACGCATAGTGCGATTGGGGGCTGGCCCTCATGACTTGCGGTGGACGATGTGATCGGCCAGCTCGTTGAGGCGGCGGGCGCGGTCGCCGAAGGGGGCCAGTACGCGGTGCGCATGGGCGCACTGCTCTTCGGCCATGCGGTGCGACGTTTCCAGGCCGTAGACTGCGGGGAAAGTGATTTTGTGCTGGGCGGCGTCCTTACCGGCTGTCTTGCCGAGGGCGGCGGAGGATTGCTCCACGTCGAGGATGTCGTCGACTATCTGGAACGCCAGGCCGATGTGTTCGCCGTAGGCGGAAAGGGCGTTGTATTGGGCCTTGGCAGCGCCGGCGAAGACGGCGCCCATACGCAAGCTGGCGCGCAGCATGGCGCCGGTTTTGGCGGTATGGATGGTGCGGAGGAGCTCGGGTTCGGGGGGCGTGCCTTCGCCTTCCAGATCGGCCACCTGGCCGCCGATCATGCCGCCCACGGTACCGGCGGCGGCGGCCAGCTCGGCGATCAGGCGAATCTTCCCACTGGGGGGCGCCTCGACTTTAGCCAATACCTCGAATGCGAGGGTGAGGAGGGCATCGCCGGCGAGGATGGCCATGGCGTCGCCAAAGACTTTGTGGTTGGTGAGCTTGCCGCGGCGGTAATCGTCGTTATCGAGGGCGGGAAGGTCGTCGTGGATTAGAGAATAGGTGTGGACGAGCTCGAGGGCGCAAGCGACGGGGAACACGCCTTCGGCGGAGTCCGAAACGGTGCGGGCGGCTTCCAGACAGAGGATGGGGCGGATACGCTTGCCGCCGGCGAACAGGCTGTAGCGCATGGCGCGGTGAATGGTGGCGGGGGGAGTGGCTTCGGGCGGGACCAGGCGGTCGAGCTCCTTGTCCACGAGCCGCTGCAGGTGGGCCAGGTAATCGCGAAGGGTCATGCGTTTTCTAGCTTGTCGGGACGGAAGGGTTCGGCGACGACTTTGCCGTCCTTACGGATGAGCATTTCGACGCGAGTTTCAGCCGCTTCGAGCTGTTTACGGCAGAGGTCGCTCAGAGCCATGCCGCGCTCGAACAGCTCCAGCGAGCGTTCGAGCGGCAGGTCGCCGCCTTCCAATTGCTTGACGACTTTTTCGAGCTCGTCGAGACTATTTTCGAAGGATGCGACCGGCTCCTGACCGGCCGGTTGATCCGCCATGAGGCCCATTCTAACAGGGGAATGGCGGCTCGGGTTGCGAAGTTGGGGCGGCTGGGCGGTTGTGCAACGGGTTGTGCATCGTGTGCATTCCGGTGTGCCGCCGGTGCGTGAAAAAACAAATAAGTCATTTAATTTCTTAACTATCTGTCGCCGGGGGCTGCTTCCGTTGTGCACGCTTGTGCAATTTTGTGCAGGTTTTCGGCGGCGATTGGGCGCGCCGGGCCTGGGTTCGCGGCTCAGAAATGGCTTCGTTGGCGGGGGATAAGCTCCGTGGTTTCTTTTGTTGCGCCGGAAAATGGCTTCGTTCGGTATTTTCGATTTGGGTTCGTTCCGGATGGCTGGTTGGCGAGGCCGACCTTCCTAATTGAGATGTAGCATGGCGATGGGCGAGGGGACGGGTCCGCTGGGGCCGAGGTGCTGAGGGGAAAGGATTTTGGGGCCTGAAATATTTTGGGAAGTCCCGTGACCACTAGGCGGCCACTCCGGAAAAGGGCGGGATGGGATTCTTTTTGGTGCATGTACACTTCGCAGACGCACGTTCCCCGCCATGCTGATTCCGTGGTAGTTCTTGATAGAAGGATGGTCTATGAACTGTCGGCGCTGCGGGAAAGCCCCGGACCAGCATCGTCAGGGTATTTGAGGGGCACCAGTACTACGTTTGTGAGAACGAACACCCTGTTTCGCCTGTCCGTGATCTGCTTGCGGGCAAGCGACCGACAGCACGCAAAGGATATGGGCGCGACAGGCGGCGAAGATGACGAGGGTCGTCACAAGAGGGCTGCTTTGTTTGCCGCTGCTCCTCTGCGGTAGCTGCGACCAGCCAACCGAGCCCAAAGTTGCTACCGACGATTCCGCGTCAGCGTTTAGGAGGCCAAGCGCCACTGAGGTCTTCAACCTCCGGTCAAAGTGTGCTGAGCTTGGCGAGAAAATCATGAGGAGTAATGTCATCGGTATCGCGCTCGCTCAGGAGCGGGTGTCCCACTACGACCCCAAGACTAATCGGTGCTATGTCGAGCTTACCGTTCATATGGCCGATCTCACACGTGACGGTCATTTCTCCAGGCTCCTCTACGACGGGCAGACGGGGGAGATGTTGGCGTGGACAAAGGTCGATATGGGTGCCCAGACGGGTTGGGTGATGAATTCTTCGGTCAGCACCAACGACTTCGGTGCCGCGACCACCAAGATCGATGCTCTGATGGCCGATGATCGAAAACAATGACTCTAGAAGGCGCCCTATGTCCGTAATTGACGACTCCCAAGCGGGAGCCTACGCGCCCGCGTTTCGCAAAGGTGCGGAGCGGTTCGTCGCTCTGCATCCCGACGAGATTTATCACATTACTGCAAGCCGGACCCAGTCTGGACTGTGCGTAACGATTAGCGGCGGGCGACTGAAATTTGCTCATCAGTTCACTCTAAACCCGGTATTAGACGGACAGTTAGAGCAGTCGGTGTTTGACGCTTTGGAACAGGTTCGGTCTCAGGCTCACTAGTTCCGCAGCCGCTCCACGCGCCTGGGCAGTGGACGCCCGCAGACGCTTCACCTGCTTGTCGCTACGCCTCGGCTGAGGGAGCTATTCGAGCGTATGTGATATAGTGAAATCACTATATCATCGTCGATGGCGGATGAAGCGCTTCTCAAACCGGTGATCTGGGTCGGATCGAGTCGCAAGGATTTTCGGGAGTTCCCCGACCCTGTACAAGATCACATGGGGTATGCGTTGTATGTTGCGCAGCGCGGCGGCAAACACCGGGACGCGAAGGCGATGACCGGCTTCGGCGGGGCAGGAGTTGTAGAAGCCATCAAGGACTATCGTGGCGACACGTTCCGCACGGTCTATACCCTGCGGTACGCCGGTGCCGTGTACGTACTTCACGCCTTTCAGAAAAAATCGAAGACCGGGCGAGAGACGCCGCGCCGGGACATCAAGCTGGTAAGACAACGGCTGCGCGAGGCCGAACGGATTGCGACGGAGGGAAAGGTATGAGCCACAAGGGATACGAAACCGGAAGCCAGAATGTATTCAAAGACATTGGCGTGCCGAATGCCGAAGAGCACCTGGTGAAGGCGCAACTGGTGTTCAAAATCGACGCCATCATGAAAGAGCGCGGCATGAAACAGGTGGACGCGGCCAAGTTGTTTGGCGTTCGCCAGCCCGATGTATCGAAGATGTTGCGCGGCGAATTCCGTCAATTCTCCGTCGAGCGTCTTCTTCGCTTCCTGGTGGCCCTGAATCAGGATGTCGAAATCATCGTGAGGCCGCATCGTGGCGGTGGCGACGCTCCGGCCCTGCATGTGGCTTGAGCCCCTTAGCTACTCCGGCGCGGAACGTCGTTTTTTCATCGAAAACCGCTCCCTTGCGGTCGCGGCTCGGTAACGGTTCGTCGATAGGGTCGGGAGTTGGTTACGGAGCCGGGAGTGGCCGGGGTGGTTTCGTCGGCTTACACCAATGCCAGAGTCGCCGGACTGTCGACGACCACACTCATGGGCGGCCAGCGTCCTGATCGGCCTTGAGGGCTTCCCAATTGAACGCGCCGGCCTTCGGGCGTCGTGCTCTGGCCCCGATCCGCTCGGCCGCCGCCTCAGCTTTGGACCGATCGGAGCCCGCGCGGCTTCCCAGCGCTGACGCGCGGGGCTACTCTCTAGCGCCCTATCGGGCCCGGAACGTGCGCCCTACGCGAATTTTCGCTTCAGGTACCGCCGCAGGTTATAGGCATCGGCCGGGTTTTTGATGAGGCTCTTCACCACGGCTCCTATGCGGGCGCGAGTCTTTAGCAGCAGGACCTTGCTCGCAATGGCGATACGGCAGAGGGATTTTTGCCGGTCCATGAAATCGATCACTGCCGGACGGGTGAGGAATGGGATCGCGCTTCGCGGCAAAAGGCCCAAACGGCGGCTGGTGGCCTTGCCCTCAGTCAGGAAGAGGAGCGCGTTCAGGTAGAGATTGTTTTGTTTCCAGGCGTGCTCGCGGTATTTCAGGCCGGCACGAAAATGCAATTCCACGCCGCTTTCGCGGGCGCCGGCGATCATGCCATCGCGCACAGCGCGGTCGAATAGCACACTGCCGGGGAAGAAGACCAGATTGTAGATATCGGCATAATGAGGAGATTCCAGGCGGGTCATCAGGCCGAGCGTATCCAAAAGGTCCTGCCGGGCCTCGTACGGGTTTCCAACGATGAAGTAGTAACAGGGTGCCACGGTAGGATGTTGCTTGATGGTGTGCGACGCTCGCAAGACGGCCTGGTTCGGCACGGGCCGGTCGAACACCTCTTTCTTGGTGCGTTCACTGCCGCTCTCGACGCCCATGCTGATGCGCCACAGTCCGGCCTCGGCCAGCAGGCGCACCTTTTCGTCGGCGATTCTGAGCGGAGACACCATGCAGTCGAAAGGAAGGCCGACCTGAGTGCGATACAAGCCGGCGAATTCGCGGATCTCCTCCACGGTTCGCAGGAAGAAGTCCTCGTCATGGAGGAACACGTCGGTGGCGTCGGGAAAATGGCGCCTATGGAGGGTTGCCAGGTGGTCGACGTATTTGGCGGGACTCATCCGCCGCAGGTATACGGCGTTGCCGCCGTAGAGATCCTTGAGCTTCCGGTTGCAGCAGTAGCTACAGTGAAGAGCGCATCCGCGCGACCCGAGGTACTGCATGCGGCGGCTGTGCGCCGACGTGGGGGCCTTGACCACACGCCCGCGCGCGAGATGAAACTCGTGGTCACGTTCGAAATCCGGCAGGGGCAGAGTATCCAGGTTCGAAATCGGCGGGCGAACCGGATTCAGCACCACGTTCTCTCCCTTGCGGTACGCGAGATTGCGGATGCCCTCCCAGCTTCGGCCTTCGTCAAGCGACTCGAGCAACTCGAGAATGGTCTCTTCGCCTTCTCCGCGGCAGACGATATCGGCCGTTTCGGCGCACTCGGCCGGATTCAAAGAGGCGTGCAAACCTCCCCAGACCACCGGTTTGGCCAGGGACCCGATTGCGGCGGCGAGTTGGCGGGCTTTGCGCGCGCCCCTGGAGAAGCAACCGAGGCCGACCAGGTCGGAGGGCCCGATCAGTTGACGGATGTCGTCCAGCGCAGCGGCCGAATATTCCGCCGACTCCGACTGCAGCAGGAGCAGCCGGGTGGAATGACCCGCTCGCTTCAGAGCTGACGAAATCAGCCTGACGCCAAAAGCCCACAAGTCGTTATCGGTCGAGATGAGCGCGATATTCACGATTCGAGGCTAGCAGGCGATTATGGAGTTTACGAGTTTCATGAGTGCCAAGTTGGGTGGGGTGGTACGGTACCACGGGCGGTGGAAGACGTGGTGCGCGCCGGTCGCCTTTGACCCTGCGCTGCCGCGCTTGCCGATATAGAGTGAGCCAAGCAGGGTGGCCCGCCGGCTGGTAAACTGAAGTTAAGGTTTGCCATGAGCCTTGAACAGGCCATCCTCGAAGCGGTTCGGGAGCTTCCGGCCGACAAACAACAGGAGATCCTGACCCACGCCTCCCGCCTTCGTGACGAGTCAATCAAGAAAAGGCCGTTCAAGAGCGTGAAGGGCCTGTGGGCCTGCCTGGGAGTTTCACCCTCCGCTGAGGAGATCGACCAAAACCAGCGCGAGATGTGGAGGAACTTCCCAAGTAAAGACATCTAAATGCGGGCCATGGTGGTGGACACCCATGCCATCGTCTGGTACCTGTTCGGCGACGCTCGGCTGCCTTTGAGGGCGGCTGATGCGCTGGACTCCGCCACGGCGGCGGGCGAATTCATTCACGTGCCGTCGATCTGTCTCGTGGAACTCACTTACCTAGTTGAAAAAGGTCGTTTGCCGGCGATTGCCCGCCGGCGGTTGGTGCAGGCGTTGGATGACCCGGGGACTCCTTGCCTGCTGGCGCCACTCGACCGAAGGATCGCCGACGCGCTTGGCTCCGTGAGCCGGAGCGAGGTACCCGACCTGCAGGATCGCATCGTGGCCGCGACGGCGGCGGCACTTGGCGCGCCACTGATCAGCCGTGACGCCAAGATCCGTGCCTCGCGGATTCAGACGATCTGGTAGCGCACCGGGCGGAAAAATGCGGGCTCCGGCGCGCGTGATATTGTAGTTGAAATGCCCTTGGACAATCCGTTTCAAGATCCTTTGCGGTTTGAGCGGCGGGTACCGGAATCGACGGTGGTGATATTCGGAGCCAACGGGGACCTGACCAAACGAAAACTGATACCGGCGTTGTACCGCCTGGCGTACGACAGGCGGCTGGCGGCGGGGTTCGCGGTTATCGGGACGTCGCGGACGCCGCTTTCCGACGACCAGTTTCGCG
Source organism: Bryobacteraceae bacterium (assembly GCA_049509915.1). Taxonomy (GTDB): domain Bacteria; phylum Acidobacteriota; class Terriglobia; order Bryobacterales; family Bryobacteraceae; genus JBEKYD01. The sequence continues at coordinate 39,099 of JBEKZL010000023.1, forward strand.
AGAAGATGCTGGAGGCGGTCAAGCAATTCTCGGAAGACACCCAGTTCGACGAAGACGTGTGGAGGGCCTTTGCCGGGGGCCTCTATTATGTGGCCGGCGACATCAACGACGCCGGCTTTTACGACAAGCTGGCGGGCAAGCTGAAGCAGGTAGACAGCGAACGGGCTACCGGCGGCAACGCGCTGTTCTATCTTTCGACGCAGCCGAGCCAGTACGGGCGCGCGGCGCAAGGGATTGGCGCGGCGGGGATGAACAAGGGCGCGGGATGGCGGCGGCTGGTGGTGGAAAAGCCGTTCGGACGGAACCTGGCAACGGCGCGGGCATTGAGCGACGAACTGCACCAGGTCTTCCAGGAATCCGACGTCTACCGCATCGACCATTACCTGGGTAAGGAAACCGTCCAGAATATATTGGCCTTTCGGTTCGGCAATGGAATTTTCGAGCCGCTATGGAGCCGCAACTATATCGAACACGTGCAGATCACGGGTGCGGAATCGATCGGCGTGGAAGGCCGGGGCGCATATTATCAGGAAGCCGGGGCGCTGGCCGATATGATTCAGAACCACCTGCTGCAGGTGATGGCGACGATTGCGATGGAGCCGAGTGCCAGCTTCCGCGCCGATTCGGTGCGCGACGAGCGGTCGAAGCTGCTGCGCTCGATCAAGCCGATGACGGTGGACGAGATTCGGCGGGACACGGCGCCGGGGCAATACGGCGCGGCGCGCATCGGTGGCGAGGACGTGCCGGGGTTTCGCCAGGAGCCGGGGGTAGGCGCCGAATCGCGCACGGACACCTACGCCGCGGTCACGTTCTTCTGCGAGAACTGGCGTTGGGCGGGGGTGCCGTTCTATTTGCGGACGGGCAAGCGGCTGCCGAAGCGGGTGACCGAGATTGCGATCCAGTTCAAGCCGGCGCCTCTGGCGATGTTCGACGGCGACGCGCCGACCAGCGCGCCGAATCTGCTGATTGTGCGGATTCAGCCGGAGGAGGGTATTTCGCTCAAGTTTCTGTCGAAGCGGCCGGGGGCGGGGATGCGGCTGCGGCCGGTATCGATGGATTTCAACTACGGATCGAGCTTCGGCGAGAGATCTCCATCGGCTTACGAGACGCTGCTGCTGGACGCGATCGTGGGCGACGCCACGCTGTATACGCGGCAGGACATGGTGGAGGCGAGCTGGCGGGTGGTGGAGCCAATTGAGAACGTGTGGCGGGAAACCAGCTACGACTTTCCCAATTACGCGGCGGGCTCATGGGGACCGGCGGCGTCGGACGCCATGCTGGCGCGGCGCGGCCACACGTGGAGGAAACCGTAATGAACACGGTGGCGCCGGACCGGATCCTGAAGGAACTGGAAGAGCTTTGGGTCACGACAGGGAAACAGGGCGAAGGAGAAGCGGGCCAGGGGGTGCTGCGGGCCTGCACCTTGACGTTGGTGGCGATGGCCGAAGAAGACGACGACTGGATGGCGCTGGGGGAAACGGTGGCGGCGCTGATGCCGGAGCATCCGGCGCGCACGATCGCGATTCGCCTGCGCGGCGGAGGCGAACGCACCCTGACCGAGCGGGTTTACGCGCAATGCTGGATGCCGTTCGGCCAGCGGCGGCAGATTTGTTGCGAGCAGGTGGAGATTACGGCTTCGGACGCGGCGCTGGAGGATCTGGCCTCGGTGATTCTGCCGCTGGAGGTGCCGGACCTGCCGGTGGTGCTGTGGTGCCGCAGCGCGCGGTTGGCGGGCATGGCTGAGTTCGACGGGATCGCGCGGATGGCGCAGAAGGTGGTGGTGGACACGGGTGCGATGGCTGACGCGCGGGCGGCGCTGGAACTGGTGGCGAGACTGGGTTCGCGGGGAATCCTGGCGGCGGACCTTTCGTGGACGCGCACCACGCGCTGGCGGGAGACGCTGGCGCAGATTTTCGAAAACCAGAGCTACCTGGAAGGTCTGGCGGGCACGGCGACGGTGCGGGTGGCGTGGAGTGAGGACGGGCTCACAGTGTGGTCGTGGTACCTGGCCGCCTGGGTTATGGATGCCCTGACGGCGGTGGGGGCGAAGCCACGCCTGGAGATGACGCGCTCCGAACATAACGGCGTGACGCTGGAAGGCGAGGGGTGGACGGTGGCGCTGGAGCGGTGGGACGCGCGCCTGGTGACAACTATCAACGGGCTGGCCCAATTCACCAACCTGCCGCCACCGAGCGATTACGCGCTAATGCGGGAGGAGCTGGGAATCCTGCGGCGCGACGCGGTTTTCGAGGCGACCCTTTCTTCGGCCGTCAAACTGGTGCATGCTGAAGACAAATGAGTGTACAGTGGCACACTTACGCGGACGCGCGGGCGGCGGCGGACGCGTGCGCGCACAAGATTGCGGCGCTGATCGAGGAAGCTCTGGCGGGCCAGGAACTGGCCACGCTCGCGGTTTCGGGAGGTTCCACTCCGAAGCTGATGTTCGAGAAGCTGGCTAGCGAGCCGGTGCGCTGGGACCGGGTGCATCTGTTCTGGGTGGACGAGCGTTCGGTTCCTCCCACCGACGCGGCCAGCAACTATAAACTCACCGAGGACCACCTGATTGCCAGGGCACGGATTC
>JBEKZL010000230.1:0-11852 GCA_049509915.1 Bryobacteraceae bacterium
CCCGCGCGGCGTGAAGCGCAAGATGAGTAACTACCCTCTACGCCCACGCAAGCCGATGCGCACCCATCGCATCGACATATCCAAGCGTATCAGGATTGTTAAGTGAACAGTATTGGGGCTAATCTATGTCTGTGAGCGGAGGCCGGTAACTTCAGCGGTACGGGCTTTACGTACACGGCCATCTTGGCCCCGGACTGACCGCAGCCGAACCCTTGGCGACAGTGAGGGTCGATCGCTTAGAACGCCGAGTTGGCAGCTCCGAGCGGGCCAAGACCGTCGAGGTTGATTCGCTGAAGCAACGTGAGCTTTCGGCTGGCCTGCGTAGGTCAGAAGCAAGCAATAGCTTTGTGCCACCCAATAATGCCAGTCGGCGATGGCTTCAGCGGTCGAGTCGTCCGGATCAACAGCCGCCAGTTGCGACAAAGGAACTGCCATGGTGCGGCCTTGACAATTGCTTCCGTTCAAACTCCCATTATTACTGCGGAGGTACGTCCGGGCGTAGTTGAGTATTCTGGCTGTGGCTAATTGACTATGCCGGCGGCCTTTGGCAACCGATAATCCCTTCTCTGTTTCGTGTTCCGTATTGGGAGGGAGCAGCACTATTTCGTTTCCGCGGTGCTGGCTCGGATGAACTGATCCATTTGTGGTAGAGCCAGAAAGGCGCCCCCGCTCAGCACTGGAGAAGCCTCGCGAGTTGCGCAAGTTCCTAAAGTGCCGCAGCGATCTTGCGTGTCGACTGGTCCTGCAGTTTCGATCCTGTCCGAATTGAGGACGAACTGAGCGAGGATGGCGTTGGCGATGGCGGGATCGACGATTTGTACGTGCCACCTAGCAATTCGGCAGCCCGCCAGCGATTTCCTATACTAACAACTCTGGAACTTACCTCGGGAGATCTGCCGCTGGTCCGGCATCCTGACCGGGCGGCAGGAGTCAACAGCGGGCGCAGTAGTCCGGCAACAGGCGAAGGCCAAACGGTCCTTCGCACGGAGGGTAATGGCGGCGCGACTCATGGACGACAAGCGGCAGAAGAAACAGCTCTCCTTGTCCGATATCACAATCGCCGAGATCGATGAGGGGATCCCCCGAAAAGGGCGGGATCACTGGCCGAAGTTCGGTCACGGTCTATGCTTCTGGCATCCGCGCGTTCTTCCGTCACGCCGAAAGAAAGGGCCGGTGTCGGCGCGGGCTCGCCAACGTGATCGAATCGCCGTGCGTGTATCAATACGAGGCCGCGCAACTCCTCATCGCCAGACTGGACTTGGGTCAGGTGCCCAGCCGGGACTTCGGCAACGCCCCCGCGCGGCGGTGTCCGTTCTGCGGCGACCTCATCGAGGTGGTCGAGATGATCGTGCCTCGCGAGCTATGACGTCGGCGGCTCAGCCGAAGACCTGCGCTGGACACCTCGTGAACGGTTGCCGCTCCGGGCGAGCCGTGCGGGCCGGGGAGCCCGGTTGGGAGAGATGTCCCCGCCGAACCTGACTTACTGGGAGCGAGCCGACCTGCGGCGTCGGCGCCCCCCGAATCGAGGCAGCCGAGCGCGGCAAACCAACCTCGTCGCACCGTCGTCCGGTACCAGACGACTGCGCGCCAACTACCAATACTCCCTTCGAAATCCATATCCGCGGGTGCCGCGGCCGCCGCAGACGCAAGCGGCTCAGTTCAAACGGCTCTATCGAGAGTGACGCGGCGGTCGATCGTCGCGCAATGCCTCGGAAGTTGGTGCCGCGTCACTTCCGATAGAGGTCTAACGTTTTCGGACCGCGACCGGCGCGAATCCAGACGGCAAAAAAGACAAGTCGAAGCGCGGCGGTCACAGGCGATCGAGACGCCCGCGTGCTCCGGCAACAAAAAGGGACGGGGGCCTTGATCCTTGCGCAAAATCTGTTTCTGAGTTCAGCCGCCTCGCCCGCGTTTCCAACGACGGCGACCGCTTGTTCAGTTCGACCTCCGGATGCGAGTCCGGCATGCGGCCGTTTTGCACGACGAAGCCCCGGAAGTCCCTCGGCGTCATGCCCCGCGCTTCGAGGAATCGCCGGTTGAAATTCGACAGATTCGAGAACCCTGCTTCGGAGGCGATCACGCTGATCGGCCGGTCGGTTTCCACGAGCAGCATGCAGGCCCGCCCGATTCGCAACGTGCCCAGGTAATCGCGCAGGTTCTCTCCGACATGGTGGACGAATAGCCGGTGCAGCGATCGTGGTGAAAGGTTACCCACCGAGCACAAATCTTCCACTCGGATCGGCTCCGCAAATCGCTTATGTAGCAGGTTCAGCACCCGTGTCAACTGCTCGGAATCGTTGGAGGCTTCAGGCCGCACGGTAATCTGCGTGGCCAGCGGCGTCGCCTCGGCTTCGGCTAACTCGGTGAGCGTTTCCAGAGTTGCTTGCAAACGTTGATGTGGCGAATCCGACAACAACTCCGGCAGGCGTGCCTCCATTCGGGCTCCCGACGGCTGAAGGAAACTGAGCCCAGGCATGGCTCGTTTCAGCAATCTCCGTAGACCGGAAAACTCGGGGCACACGTCCGCCAGTTGGAGTGCCCAGGTACGAGTGAACCAGACCACCAGAGCCACGTGCGGGCGGCTTTCGTCAAGTGCGGACGTCGATGCCCAGGTGTGTGGCATCTCCGAAGGCACCAGAACCAGGTCCTGCGACTCGTACCGGCCAATGTGATCAGCGATGAACCGCCACCCGCGGCTATTCAACGTGAGCGTTAATTCGTACTCCGGATGGTAGTGCCACTCGAAAGGAATCGCGGGTATCTGCCTGTGATAGACGCGAATGGAGCAGCCCTTCGGGAAGGTAATGTGCTCGAATTGCGACTTCAATTTCCACCTCCGGTTTCGGACATCTCTCGCCGTCAGCTTGTCCGAATTGTATCAGTAATTGGCCTCTGTCGCTCTAGCCGCGCGCCAATCCCCGCCCTACAATCGACTCATCCCCAGAAAAGAGACTGTGCTCCTCTCTGACCTTTGGAACATTTGAGCGATCCGTCCGATGCCGCGAAGTCGTAACGGTCGCCAACATCGACACTGTCAATCCTTGCGCGGTCTACGTCATAGTGGACAGCACGCTGAACACTCCCGGCAGTCAGCTGCGCATTCTCTACAGTAATCAAGCGGCGCCACAAGCTCCGGGGCGCAGTCGCGCGATTTGGCCGTTGGCGGGTCAATGTACAGGAGACCGACGCAATTGTCCGAATTGCATTCATAATTGGCATTTTCGGCTCATTTCTAAATTCCGAATGCCCGTAGAATCTCAGTAGGATTCTGAAACTCGAAGAGAAAGTGCCGAATTAGGAGTATCCATGAAACTGTCTTTTTATGCCTTCGTGTTCGCCGCCCTTACCCTGCCCGGCATGGTGATGGCCCAACCGCAACCCAACCCCGTGGCAGCGCCCGCAAAACTGAAGTCGCCAGAACTTTCCAGCGACGACAAGGTGACATTCCGGCTGTCTGCACCGAACGCAACAACGGTCCTTCTGGAAGGCAGTTGGCTCGGCGCCGTCGACTTGCCAATGACCAAGGACGCCGGCGGCGTTTGGAGCACTACCATTGGCCCGCTGAGCCCGCAGCTTTACGGGTACTGGTTCATAGTGGATGGAGTACGCGTGCTGGATCCTTCGAACTCCGAAACCGAGCGCGACGGCAGCCGCTACAACACGTTGGTGATGGTTCCCGGACCGGCATCGGATCTATGGACGTTCAAGGATGTGCCGCACGGAACTCTGGAGCAGATCTGGTATCCCTCGCCCACGTTGCACATGGATCAGCGCCGGATGTATGTGTATCTGCCGGTTGGCTATCAGACCGACACGACGAAGAAGTATCCCGTGCTGTACCTGCTGCACGGCGGCGGCGGCGATGAAGATGCTTGGACGGTGATGGGCCGCGCCACCATCATCATGGACAACCTGATTGCATCGGGCAAGGCTGTTCCGATGATCGTGGTGATGCCGAACGGCAATGCGACGCAGAGCGTATCGCAGGGCTTCGGTTACGGACCGATTCCCTCTCCGCAGCAGGTGATCGCACCGGCGCCCAATCCAGTCGGCGCACCTTCCGCGGGTCCCGGCGGCCGGGCCCCTCAAACCACTGGAAACCCGTTCCCGCCCTATGCGGGCTCGTATCCTGAAAGCCTTGTAAAGGACGTCATTCCCTTCGTGGAAAAGACCTATCGGGTAGTTCCGGACAAGGCGCATCGCGCGATTGCCGGGCTTTCGATGGGAGGCGGCCAGACAATCGTGACGACCAACAACAATCCTGACACCTTCGATTACATTGCCGTCTTCAGCTCAGGCGTACAGAACGCTTCCGATCCTGCATTTCTATCGCAGTTGGACGCAATCAGGAAGGCTAACCTGAAGCTTTATTGGACTGGCGCAGGCGACATCGACCAGGCGCACGATCGCACAGTAGCGCTCGAAGCCGCACTGAAGGCCAAAGGCTTCCCTACCTCCTATAAGGAGATTCCAGGGCGTCATTATTGGTTCCTGTGGCGCGATTTTCTGGGTGACTACGCAAGCAAGATATTCAAATAGAAACCTACCCATCGGGTTGCGATGACGCCTACACTTGAAAAAGAGCGCAGGCATTTTTCGTTCCTATGCGCGGTAGTGCGCAGAGTCTTTCGTTCCATGTCATTCTCTTTGAATGTTGGGCGCTGCGCAGGAATCTGAAGAGGCTCCATCCCTACCTGCGATTTCGGACATCTGTAGCCGCCGCCGTATCCGATATCATATCAGTGAGTGGCCGCTCTCGTTAGCCGGATCTAACCGAGGACGATTCTCGCGGCCTGCTGAGTTTCGGCCATTTCCCGTCTACAAGCTGTCCGAATCGTATCAGTAATTGGCCTCTGTCTGTCAGCCGCGATGCAGGCCCGGCCCTACAATCGCCTCATAGGTAAATGACTATGCCTTTCGAAATTGAGAATCTACCCGAAGCCATCCGCCAGATAAAGAAGGACTTGCGACGGGCGCTCCCGAATTACGCGGAGGTCTTCCGCGAGGTCGAGTCCGAAATGCGCTGCAAGGTGGCGCAGATCGTCAAGGAGCGGGAAGCCGGCGAGCCGGTGGTCCCTTCCATTCACTATTCCGAGATTGCTGGCGGCGCCGTGTCGTCGCAAATGACTGCGAAAATCAAAGATCGCGGCGCATGCGTCATCAGGAATGTTTTCGCGCCCGAACAGGCGTGCGCCTGGAATGACGAGATCGGCAAGTATGTGGAGGAGAACCATCTGGACGAGAAACTCGCCCATGCCGCCGAAGACAAGTATTTCGGCAACCTGGGGATGAGCAAACCCCAGATCTACGGCATTTATTGGTCGCGTCCCCAGGTGCAAGCGCGCCAAGCGGACTCGCTCACCCGTGCGCGCGTCTTTATGAACCGGTTATGGCTTGCTGAAAGCGAGGGCCGCCGTCATTTCGATCCCGAGCAGACGCCGGTGTACGCCGATCGCATCCGGCGGCGGCCGCCTGGATCCAGCTCCCTCGGCATTTCGCCGCACTGCGATGGCGGATCGGTGGAGCGCTGGCTCGACAACAATTTCCGCACTGTTTACCGCCATGTGTTTTCGGGCAACTGGCGGGATTACGATCCCTTCGATGCTGCCTGGCGCCCGGATGCGCGGGAGATCCCGTCCCCGGCCGTCTGCTCCATGTTTCGCACTTTCCAAGGCTGGACAGCGTTGACCCGGCAAGGCAAGGGAGACGGAACGCTACAGTTGATCCCGATTGCGAACAGCATGGTGTACATGCTGCTCCGCGCTCTTCAGGACGACGTTCCGGAAACCGATTTATGCGGGGCCCAGCCGGGCCGGGCGCTATCGGTTCAGCCGCAATGGCACGCCCCACTTCTGGAGGCGCTCACATCAATCCCGCTGATGGAACCGGGCGACGCGGTGTTCTGGCACTCCGATGTGGTGCACGCAGTCGAGGACGAGCACAAAGGTCCAGGCTACAGCAATGTCATGTATATCGGCGCCACTGTCGGGTGCGCCAAGAACGCGGCGTACTTAGCCCGGCAAGCGCCGGCCTTCCTGGCCGGCAAGACTCCGCCCGATTTTGCTCCCGACGACTTCGAAGTCGATTTTCAAGGACGCGGCACGGAAAGCGATCTTACCGCGCTCGGGCGGAGTCAGTTGGGGCTACCACTCCGGGGGTAGTGGTCGGTGTGGCGCACAGGAAGGCGCGCGGGTATATTCGTAGTAAAAGACCTGACATTCTGCATAAGAGGCGATTCATTGAAGCCATACGCAGTCGGAATCGATGTGGGCGGCACCAAGATCGCGGCGGGTGTGCTCGACCACTCCATGAACATTCTCTCGGTTCACGTGACGAAGGAACACGCAGGCCGGTTCCCGGCCCAGGTCGTCGACTCGATTGAAAAGGCGTACTGGGAGACTTTGAAGCAGGCCCAGGTTTCCCCCAACGCTGTTGCCGGAATCGGACTGAGCTTCGCCGGACACACCGACGGACGCCGCGGCGTAGTTCTCACAAGCTCCAACATGCCGGAATGGGACCAGGTACCGTTGCGCGACATCGTCGCCGAACGGCTAGGCCAGCCTGTCCTGCTCGACAACGACACCAACCTCGCGGTTGTGGCGGAGCATCGCTGGGGCGCTGCCCGCGGCGCCGCGGATGTCGTGTACATCACTTTCAGTACAGGTGTAGGAATGGGGATCCTGGTGAACGGCAAGCTCTACCAGGGCTTCACTGGCACCGCCGGCGAGATCGGGCACACGGTAGTGGAACTTGGCGGGCGCCGCTGCAGTTGCGGCAAACGTGGTTGCATCATGGCGTACGCCTGTGGAATCGCGCTACGCGCACTCGCCTGGGAGCGGATTCAATCGGGCGAAGAGACTGCCTTGCGGGATCTGGCTTGGGATGACCCCAAGCTAATCGACGGCGAGTTGATCTGCGGGGTCGCCACCCGCGGCGATCCGGTCGCGCAGGACCTCATCATCTCCACAGGACGGTATCTCGGGATTGCGCTTTCCACCGTTGTCCAGGTACTCAATCCGGAACTCATCGTGATCGGCGGTGGATTGACGAAGATGGGATCGATGCTGCTCGACCCCTGTCTCGAATCGCTGCGCCAGAACGTTCACCCGGTACTGTGGGGCGCGGGACGCATCGTCCTGAGTCGTTTCCAACAGAACGTCAGCATCATCGGGGGCGCGGCCGCGGTCTTCAGCGAGATGCAATCGGAGGCGCCCGAAACGGTCTCTGCCTTTGCGGCGGTGGCGCTCGACCGCACCGCGCCGGCCCGCTCTGCGATTCGGCTCTCCAACGCGGAACGAAGCGCGCTCGAACGCGTAGAAGGAAACGTGTTCGACGTTCAGCGCTATTCGCTCGACGACGGCCCCGGCCTGCGCACGGCTGTGTTCCTCAAAGGCTGCCCGCTGCGCTGCGCCTGGTGCGCCAACCCGGAATCGCAGCGAGTCATTCCCGAACTGCTGCTGTTCGCCAACAGTTGCGTCGCTTGCGGAGCCTGCGTCGACATCTGTGCCGCCGAAAGCCGAAAACTCGACGGCGGCCATATCGACTGGGATCGCAAGTCCTGTACGCGCTGCGGCGAATGCGCCCAGATCTGCCCGGCTCAGGCGACGGTGTGGAGTGGCGTTCGGCGCGCCGCGGGAGACCTCCTGCGCGAGGCGCTCTCCGACGCCGCGTTCTATGAAGACAGCGGTGGACTGACGCTCACGGGCGGTGAGCCGCTGTTACAGCCCGTCTTCGCCGAGGCGGTCCTCCGGCTGGCAAGGGCCGAGCGTCTCAACACCGCCATCGAAACCACCGGCAACGCTCCGTGGGAGACCCTCGAGACCGTCAGTCCTTACGTCGATCTCTGGCTTTTCGATTTGAAACATATGGACAGTCCGGCGCACCGGAAATGGACCGGCCTCGGAAACGAACTGATCCTGTCCAACCTCCGGCGGCTGGCTGCGTCGGACGTGCCCATCCGGGTTCGCATGCCCCTGATCTCGGAAGTGAACGCGAGCGAAGACAACCTGCGCCAGACGGGCGAATTCCTTGCCCGACTCGGCGCCGCGATCCAATCGCTCGACCTGCTGCCGTTCCACAAACTGGCCAGGGCGAAGTATGAAGCGCTCGGCCAAAGCGCCAAGTTCTACGATGCCGGACTAATGCCGGACACCCAGGTGGAAGCCGCGGCGGATTTGCTACGATCCTACAAACTCACGGTGCACATCGTCGGCCGTGCGACACGAAAGGAGCTTAAATGCTTGCCACAATGATTGAACCCGGCTGTACCGCACGTGTGAGTCGCCTGCGTCAATGCGTATTGGACACGCTGCCGTCAGTCTGCGCCGAGCGCGGTCTGCTGGTGACCGAAGCGCATGAGAAATACACCGCGGATCCCACCGTGTTGCGGCGGGCCAAGGCTCTCGCCCATGTGTTGGATCACATGACTATCCGCATCGACCAGGGAGAACTGATCGTTGGCAACCAGGCCAGCGCACCGCGCGCAGCACCGCTGTTCCCTGAATACGAGGCGGATTTTCTGGTCAATGAAGTTGACGAGTTCGCGCACCGCCGGGCCGACGTCTACACCGTGTCGGCGGAGGTGAAGCGCGCCATCCTCGAAGAAATCTGCCCCTACTGGCACGGGAACACTTTATACGATCACGCCCAAGCCATGCGGCCCACGGAAGTAAACCTGGCAGAGAAGCTCGGTGCGATATCCGGACGCGGCAATATCTCCTCCGGCGATGGCCATATCATCATGAATATTGCAAAGGTGCTGCGCCAGGGCCTCGCGGGCGTCCTCGATGAGGTCCGAGCCGCAAGCGCCGCGGTTTCCCCGTACGATGCCGTCGACTTGAAGAAGCGGATCTTCTACCAGGCGGCGGAAATCAGCCTCGAGGCCGCCATCCGGTTCGCCCGCCGTTATGCCGCCGAAGCCGCACGCCAGGCCAGTGCCGCCGAAGACGCGGACCGCAAGGCGGAACTTGAGCGCGTCGCCGAAGTTTGCGATCGCGTACCAGCCCTACCCCCGCGCAACTTCCAGGAGGCCGTGCAATCCGCCTGGTTCGTGCACCTGGTGAGCCAGATTGAAAGCAATGGCCATTCGTTTTCGCTCGGCCGGTTCGATCAATACACCTACCCGTTTTATCAGGCCGACCTCGCAGCCGGGCGGATCACTCCAGAACAGGCGCAGGAGCTGCTCGAGCTGCTGTGGCTGAAGCTGTTTTCGATTATCAAGATCCGGCCGTGGCATCACACGCGATACGGCATCGGTTACCCAACCTATCAGAACGTTACCATCGGAGGCCAAACCCCAACGGGCGAGGACGCGACGAACGACATCTCCTACATGGTTCTCGAGACCATCCGCGAGACTCGCCTGACGCAACCCAATGTTTCGGCCCGGATCCACACGGGAACACCCGATCGTTTCCTGTTGGAGTGCGCCAGGACCATCCGTCTCGGGACCGGCATGCCTGCCATCAAGAACGATGAGATCATCGTGCCGGCCTTGCTGGACAAAGGCGTTCGATCCGAGGACGCTTACAATTATGCCATCGTTGGCTGCATCGAAGCCGCGGTACCCGGCAAATGGGGCTATCGCAACACCGGCATGTCGTTCCTGAATCTGCTCAAGGTTCTGGAACTCACGCTGAACAACGGCACGGACCCCGCCACCGGCACCCAACTGCTGCCCGGGCGCGGTGGTCTCACCGCGTTCGATTCCATGGAGTCGCTTTACGCCGCCTACCGCGAGCAACTGCGTTTCTACATTCGCGTGAGCATCCAGGCCGATACGGTCGCGGACCTCTGCCTCGAAGAGATGGCGCCCGACGCATTCTGTTCGTCGCTTGTCGACGATTGTGTCGCGCGAGGCAAGACCATCAAAGAAGGCGGCGCGACGTACGATATCATCAGCGGTCTCCAGTCCGGCGCCACCAATGTTGCGGACGCGTTCATGGCCCTGAAGACGCGGGTCTACGACGAGAGGGTGCTAACCGCCGCCCAGGTACAGGAAGCGCTCGCCGCCGATTTCCAGAACCCCGGGGGCGAACTGGTGCGCCAGCGGCTACTGCATGCGCCCAAGTACGGCAACGATCTCGCCGAAGTGGACGGCATTGCCGCCCGAGTGCTGAATGACTATCTGGTTGAAGCGAACCATTACCACAATACGCGGCACGGCCGCGGGCCGATTGGCGGCGGCTACGCGGGATCGACGTCCAACATCTCGGCGAACGTCCCCTTAGGGGCCAGCGTGGGTGCGACTCCCGACGGACGCCATGCGGGCGAGCCGATTGCGGAAGGAGTGTCACCCGTTCACGGCTGCGACACCGGTGGCCCCACCAAGGTTCTCCGTTCGCTTTCCAGATTGCCCACCATCAAGAGCATCGCCCAGTTGCTGAACCTGCGCCTGTCGCCTGGCAGCCTGGAGTCCGAAGAGGGACTCAATCGGTTGGTGGCATTGCTGAAGGGATTTCGCAACCTGAAGCTCTGGCACGTGCAATTCAATACCGTCAGCACGGAAGCTCTGCTGGAAGCCCAGAAACACCCCCAGAAATATCGGGACCTCGTGGTGCGGGTAGCGGGGTACAGTGCGCTATTTGTGACGCTCGACCGGGCGACGCAGGACGACATCATCCGCCGCACGTCTTACGATTTGAATTGAATCGGGGAGAACAGAATTCCAGCTAATTGCTGGCGCTCGGATACCAGCGCCAGCGAAGTGGATGGGCACCATCACCAGGTCACCAGGTCGGTACTTTATCCGCATAACCCCCGGCCCGCGGGACTGGACCCAAAGGAACGCCGAGTCGCGTTGGAGGAAACAGCGGCCGTCGAAGAAAGCCCGCTATATCCTCAGTTCGTAACAAGGTTCTCGAAAAACTCACGGATCGGCTCACGAAGGTGCGCCGGCGCGTGCCGAAGGTTCATCGGGATCTCACCAAAGAGCTGATCGCGCCCATCCATAATTTGCCTCTTTCTTCAACTTTCAGATTTTGAACTGTATAATCCCAAAAACGCGTGAACTCGCTTTGGGCACGGTCACCGGGCGCCCTGAGCCCAAGGATTTTACCCACCCCCCGGGTTCCCGACCGTCTTTGCCAAAACCCACACCCGCACCGTGGCATACCCGCGTTTCCGTTGACCGATTTCATGCTCGCCAGGATCACCGAGCGGGTTCAAAATCCAACCGGCTCAAGCCGGGCTTCTCTCTTTCGTTCATGTGCAATCACAGCAATCGCTTGTGGTGGGTTGTGGTGGATGTGGTGCCATTTTCCGGAAAGTTCCTATAGGGCGTTCAGGGGCATACTTACCGAATACATCCACCACATTTCCACAAAATCCTGTTTTTGAAAAAGTTTCCGGAAAATGGCACCACATCCACCACAACCCACCACGTTTTGCTTAACCTTGCCCGTCCTCAAACAGCGGAGATCGCAAGCAAACGCCGATGTAGAAGGTAGCCTCACGAGTCACCTTTTTTGGAATTCCGCCTTCGCGCATCCGCTCGGCAAAAGCGCGCCCACTCATCGGCCGTTCCCCTTTTCCTTCGGCCCATTTCGCGTAACCCTTGTAAAGATCGGATGCTTTGACCTGGCCATCGCCGCGGTGACAGCTTTCCTGCAGGAAAGTAGCCGTGCGGTCCATATCACGCCGCCAGGCGCCACCGCTCTGCTCTCTCACCCGGCCGAACCAAGCCCCCCACATGCCAGGGAATGGCACCCTGCACCGCCCAGGCGAGAATGCCCTAGCCCCAATACTGTTCACTTAACAGCATTTTAATGCTATTCTGTTTTAGGGCTGATGCCTCCAGAAGGAGGTTGTCCTATGCGCGTTGCGACCGTAGAATCAACTACACTGCTGACGGT
>JBEKZL010000231.1:0-11830 GCA_049509915.1 Bryobacteraceae bacterium
TTCCAACAGATCGACCAAGAATTGCTCCAGGCGCTTTCGGCATCGACCCATCTGGGCGTCGGTCATGCCCAAACATAACGCCATTTTTATGTTTTGTCAATACTTAACGAAGTAATACTAGTGGCGCCGCCAACGCCATTAAGGGTGGGGAGCTGCGTCTGCCCTTTTGCGTCCGCGAAATTCATTGCCACCCAACCCGGGTTCACAGGGCTATTAGCCCCGCCGCCACCACCAATCGTGCCTGTGCAGTCGTTAACGGTCACCGTGATATTTCCGGCTCCGTCTCCTGCCCACTGGACGCCACAGGGATAGGTGCCGGTCGGGTCGAAAAGGTTGACCGGATCCCCATTCGCATACGAGTATCGGTTCCAACTAGCCGGGTTACTGGTGCCGAACTTATCCGTTCCGTTCGCCGTGCTGGTTCGCTCTTCGCCGTAGGGGTAGTAGGCGAATCGGGCTGTTATAGGCTGGACCCACGTTGAGGACCGAGCCCAGGCGGTCGGTGAACACTACGTTGGGGCCGGTCTCGGCACCGCTCGCGATCAGCTTGTTGCCTAGGTACTGGTTGATCGTCGCGGTGGATTCCACCAACTGGCCGCTGGTGTACGTGCAACTGTAGGTGCCCAGCTGCTTGCCGTTGACGCCGTAGAAATAGATCTGGCACGTCGAATGGGCAGAGGCCCGGAATCGCCAGCGCCCCAATGCCTGCCAATAGTCCCAGGGCTCCGCCCACAACGCCCCCATGGTCATGCCCGCGGCTACACCTTCGGGCGTTTTGGTGTTCTTCTCATGAGCGAATTGCTTCGAGCTGTGGGTGTCCGGTAGCAGCACAGAAATGTCGTTGCGGGAGTATCCCACCGGAACGATCTGGTCGACCGCTCTTTCCAACAAGGCCCAGGCAGCTTCTACCCCGAGGGGCGGAAAAAGTTGGTATCAGTAAGCCATAATCGTGGGATGAGCATCGGCGAGATCGACAGGCGAGGGTTTCTGCGGGCGACAGCCATTGGAGGCGCGGCGGCATCGTTTTCCGCGGCTGAACCGGACCAGAGTGCCGACGAGTCGGCGCGCGACGTCACACGGCAGCTGGCGGCCTGGGTGGTTTCGTCGCGAAAGGAGGATCTGCCCGCCCCGATTGTGCGCCAGGCTCTGCGCACGATCCTGAACTGGACCGGATGCGCCGTGGGCGGGAGCGCCCACGAAACCGTCGAGATCGCAATTCGGGCGCTGAAGCCATTCTGCGGGCCGGCGCAAGCTTCCGTGCTCGGCCGCAAAGATCGCCTGGACGTGCTTTCCGCGTCGCTCATGAACGGCATCAGCTCGCATATCTTCGATTTCGACGACACCGACCTGCGAACTATCGTGCACCCGGCCGGCCCGGTTGCGCCCGCGCTTCTGGCGCTGGCAGAATACCGGCCGTTTTCGGGCGCCGATTTCGTCCATGCGCTGGTGGTGGGCGTCGAAGTGGAATGCCGCATCGCCAACGCGGTTTATCCGCAGCATTATGACGTCGGCTGGCACATCACGGGACCGTTGGGCCGTTCGGCGCCGCAGCAGCCGCCGGCAAGTTGCTCGGGCTTTCCCAACGGCAGATGATCTGGGCGCTTGGGTTGGCGGCCACGCAACCCGTAGGGCTGCGCGAGATGTTCGGCACCATGACCAAGAGCTTTCATCCGGGCAGGGCTTCGCAGAACGGGCTCATGGCGGCGCTGCTTGCGGCGCAGAACTTTACCAGTTCCGAGGCGCCGATCGAGGCGGCGCGCGGCTGGGCCAACGTCTTAAGCACGGCGCGGAATTATCACGAGATCACGGACAAACTGGGAGAGCAGTACCAGATCGCGTTCAACAGTTTCAAACCGTTCCCGTGCGGGGTGGTGATTCATCCGGCACTCGACGGCGCGCTGCAGGTGCGCTCCGAGAACCACCTCGCCGCCGATAGGATCGACCGCATCGAGCTGCGCGTGCATCCGCTGGTGCTTGAATTGACCGGCAAGAAAGCGCCGAAAACTGGACTCGAGGGCAAGTTCAGCGTATATCATGCGGTCGCCGCGGCAATGGTTTACGGCCGCGTGGGAGAACCCGAGTTCAGCGATCGGGCGGTGCGCGACCCAGCTGTGGTGGCGCTGCGCGAACGCGTCAGTACCACAGTGGACCAAACCATCGGCGAAGACCAGGTGCGTCTCGCGGTGTTCCTGAAGAATGGCCGGCGGCTGGACAAATTCATCGAACACGCAATCGGGAGCATGAAGCATCCCATGTCGGATGCGCAACTCGAAGCCAAGTTCAAGGGACTGGCGGAGCACATTTTGCCGCCCGGCCGCTCGGACCGGCTGATCGACTTTTGCTGGAACTTCGAAAAGGCCCCGGATGCCGGAAAACTGGCGCGTCTGGCCGCGGTCTGACCCCTGGCGGGATGGCGCACGCCCGCGGCTTCGCGGTTATGAGGAGGTTCGTGCCGGCTGCTAAACTGGGATTCGATGTACAGGTCTGTGGCCGCCATGCTCCTGTGTGCGGCTGGGTTGCGCGCGGATTCGGTGCTGGTGGTTCCTTTTTTCAACCATTCGAACAATCCCAGCCTGGGTTGGATCGGCGAAAGCATCGCGGAATCGCTGCGGGACTCTCTGGCCTCGGAGGGCGTGCTGGTGCTGAACCGCGACGACCGCCTGGAAGGCTATCGCCGTCTTTCCCTGCGGCCAGGCGCCGAATTGACCCACGCCTCCATCATCAAGCTGGGAATCGTGCTGGATGCAGCTAAGGTGATCTATGGCAGTTTCGAAGTGACCCCGGCCGTCCCCAGCGGCAGTTCCGCGGCAAAAGCGTCTTTGCGGATCATGGCCCGCATGCTCAATCTGAAGCACGCCGGCCTCGGGCCCGAATTCGGTGAAGGGGGCGCTCTAGAAGATCTGGCTACCCTAGAGGTTCATCTCGGCTGGCAAAGCCTCACCCAAATCGCTCCCCAGTCGGCACCGTCGGAAGCGGATTTCCGTCAGGCCCGGCCGGCGGTGCGGATCGATGCGGTGGAAAATTACATCCGCGGTCTGCTGGCGGCCGATCCCGATCGACGCCAGCATTTTTTCCTGCAGGCCGCCCGTCTGGACGAACATTTCTCCCAGCCCTGCTTCCAACTAGGAAAAACCTACTGGTCCCGGAAGGAGTATAAGCTGGCCGCCGGCTGGTTTTCACGCGTCTCCCGGTCCGATCCGCACTATCTGGAGGCGCAATTCTTCATGGGGCTGTGCCGTTTCGATACCGGTGATTTCGCGGCCGCCGAAACCGCCTTCCAGACCGTGGCGGCTTCGGTGCCGCTCAACGAAGTATTCAATAATCTGGGCGCCGCCCAGGCCCGCTATGGCAACCGGGAAGCGGCCATCGCCAATTTCAAGAAGGCCGTCGACGGGGACTCGTCCGATCCCGATTATCAGTTCAACCTGGGCTACATCTACTGGCGCTCCGGCGAGTACGGCGCCGCCGCAGAGCGCTTCCGCGCCGCGCTCGAACGCGCCCCCAACGACACCGAGGCCACCGCCATGCTGGGCCGCGCGCTCCAGGGCGAAGGCGCCCGTGCCGCCGACAGCAAGCTCGAAACCCGCCTCCGCCTCAAAGAACACTACGAAGAGGAAGCCTACCGCCAGTTGCAGGCCGAGCTGAAAAAGTAACGCCTCCTGCCAGGGTTAAGGCCAGAGTGCGAAACTAAACAGCGCGGACTGGGCGATCCTCTCGACATATGCGGCTTGGGCCATCGTAAGGTAAACGCCATCCACCTGGGGCCGCGAAGCGCGATAAATTCGGGCGTGTTCTTCTGACCAGAAGAATCGGCAATTCCTTCAATAATCGTTAATGATGTTCGCGCCCTTAAATGTCGCCCAATCGATCTCCGGTTCGAACAGCAACGGCTCGGCGTCTTTTTCCCGAACCCGCGAATTCAATTCGCTGTCGATCGACATGTGGATCTCCCGGCCGCAATGGGGGCATCCCGATTCCAGATCCGCCGATAGCTTCTCTCCCCTGAGGCGCGCCAGTACAAAGGGCGTTACGAAGGCATCCTCCGCGCAAGCCGCGTGGACGCGTTCGCCGGTGCTGATCTTCAACCGGTGGGGCGTTCGATCGGCAGTGACCGGAAATGCCCAGCTGATGTCTCCGCTTTCACTCCGTACCACGAAGAAAAGATTTCGTTCCAGCTCTTCCACGATCGCGCGAACCCTTGCCAGCGGTAATCCCAGCGTTGCCGCAAGCGGATTCATCCGGATTGGCCGCCCGTTCTCCCGAGGCAGTTCCCGCACCACAAAGTTGCGGACCAGGTGGTGTTCCGGTGTCATGAATGCAAGCTGTGCCGCGAAGCGTTCCGGCACCTGCGCCAGCGACGCCTTGAATCCGGCATCGGGCACGCGATTGATGGTTCCTCGAGTTCCTCTGAGGATCGTGTTGGGATCAGCAGGCTGGCCCGGCATGGTTACTATAATACCATGGTAGATTGTTACTTCGATGACTCGATGATTTAGCAATCCACATGCCCCGTGTAGCCTGTATCCTGGTGGCCATGCGGTTTTCCTGGCTGGTCCTCACGATGGCGATCGATGCGCTGGCTCAACCCGCCGACTTGGTGCTGCGGAACGGCAAAATCGCCACTGTCGATCCGGCTTTGCCTTACGCGCAAATGATCGCCGTGCGCGGCGGTAGGATTGCGGCGGTCGGAGCGGAACCTGAGGCCGGCCGCTGGATAGGCCCGCAAACCAAGGTGATCGACTTGAAGGGCATGCTCGCCATTCCTGGTTTCATCGAGGGTCACGGGCATTTCACTTCCTTGGGCGAATATCGGATGGGCCTGGATTTGCGCGAAGCCCGCACCTGGGACGAGATCGTCGCCGAGGTGGGCCGCGCCGCCCGCCAGGCCAAGCCGGGCGACTGGATCGTGGGCCGCGGCTGGCACCAGAGCAAGTGGGATCACCCTCCCGACCCCAACGTGGAAGGCTTCCCGCTGCACGCCTCGCTCGACGCCGTATCGCCGCATAACCCGGTGCTGGTGACCCATGCCAGCGGCCATGCGGCTTTCGTCAACTCTCAGGCCATGGCGATCGCTGGCATCACCCGCGACACCGCCAACCCGCCCGGCGGCGAGATCCTCAAGGACGCCGCGGGCAACCCCACCGGCCTGCTGCGGGAACGCGCCTCGATCCTCGCGATGTCCGCCTACGACAGCTGGGACGCCGCCCACAGCGACCTGCGCAAGGCCATCGGACTGGCCACTGCCGAATGCCTCTCTAAAGGGATCACCACGTTCGAGGATGCCGGTTCGCCGCTGGCCGTGGCCGATATGTTTCGCACCATGGCGGCCAACCACGAGTTGCGCCTGCGCCTTTGGGTGATGCTGCGTGACTCCAACCGGACGCTCGAGACGCGCCTCGACAGCTTCCGCACCATCGGCGCCGGCGACGGCTTCCTCACCATCCGGGCCGTCAAGAAATATATCGATGGCGCGCTGGGGTCGCGCGGCGCGTGGCTGCTCGAGCACTACACCGATAAGCCCGATAGCGTGGGCATGGCTACCGAGTCCATCGAGGAGATCGAGCGTACCGCCGAGTTAGCCATCGCCCACAGCTACCAGCTTTGCGTACATGCCATCGGCGACCGCGGCAACCGCGAAGTGCTCAATATTTACGAGCGCGTCTTTCGCGAGCATCCGGACCGGAAGAATTTGCGCTGGCGGATCGAGCACGCCCAGCATCTGAATGCTGCCGATATCCCGCGCTTCGGCCAACTGGGCGTGATCGCCGCCATGCAAGCGATTCACTGCACTTCGGACGCGCCGTACGTGCTGCTGCGCCTCGGTCCCGGGCGGGCCGAAGAGGGCGCATACGTCTGGCAGAAGCTCATCAAGAGCGGCGCCGTGGTAGGCAACGGAACCGACACCCCGGTAGAGGACGTGAGCCCCATCGCCTGCTACTACGCCTCGGTCAGCCGCAAGCTGAAAGACGGCAGCCGTTTCTATCCGGACCAGCGCATGAGCCGCGAGGAAGCGCTGAAATCCTACACCTGGAACAACGCCTACGCCGCGTTCGAGGAAGACCGGAAGGGCTCGCTCTCTGTCGGCAAGCTCGCCGATATCACCGTGCTCTCGCGCGATATCCTAACCGCCCCCGAAGACGAGATTCTCTCCACCGACGTGATGTATACGATCGTGGGCGGGATGGTTGAGTACAGCGCGGGGAAATAGCGGGAACGTTGCCGGCTCGCGGTCTCAAGCCACGACGCGCAGGCCCAGGTATTTGGCGGAGGGGTCGAAATCATTATCGCTGTGAAGCAGGTCGTAGCCGCACTCGATGCAGCGGGTCGCAATCACGGTGTCGATGGTTTTGCGAACGGTGACGCCGAGGTTGCGCAGCGCGCGGAAGTTCCTCGCCGCCTGAATCGCGATGTCTCGCCCGCCCAACTCGACGATCGTGAATGAGGTCAGCATCTTTCTGGCCTGGTTGAAGTCGTGCTCGCTATCGAAGCCTTGCAGAACCTCCGTCAGGATCAAATCGCCGATGGCCAGAAGTTCGTCGCCGAGCAGGCTATCGAGCTTGTCCGTCGCGGGCGTGACGGTCCCGTTGAAATAATCGATCCAAACACTGGAATCGACCAGGATCAACCGGCGCTCCTCATGGCGTTGAGGTCGCCCTGCCACGCCAGTTTGCCGCGGAGTTTGCGGACCTGGGCCTGTTTGCTAAGGCGCAGCAAAGTTTCGAGACCTCGTTGGACGGCTTCGCGCTTTGTCTTCAGGCCGGTGGCGCGCAACGTGTCGCTCATCAATCTGTCGTCGATCACGATGTTCGTCCGCATGATGTGTACCTCAGTTGCTAATTATACACCTTTGCGCCACCGTCGCCACCGTCACGCGGACGACTATCGCGGACGACGCCGTCCGCCCCATTCTCATCAATATCTGAGCGGGACGCTCCGT
This sequence comes from Bryobacteraceae bacterium, assembly GCA_049509915.1. Classification (GTDB taxonomy): domain Bacteria; phylum Acidobacteriota; class Terriglobia; order Bryobacterales; family Bryobacteraceae; genus JBEKYD01. The sequence goes on from JBEKZL010000231.1 coordinate 6,938, forward strand.
CACCCGATACAATGGAGAATTGTGACTACTACTTGCTATTTGGATGCATTTTCGGGAATCAGCGGGGACATGCTGGTGGGCGCGCTGGCCGATGCCGGCGCGGACCCGGAAGCCATCACTTCCGCCATCAATTCGCTCGATTCGGGCGCGGTGGTGAGTTTTGAGAAAGTGAAGCGCGGCGGCATCGGCGCCACTAAGTATCATGTGGCGGTGGGGGAGGCGCACGCCCACCGGCATCTCTCCCACATAATTAAGATGATCGAAAAGGGCGAGCTTTCGAACCGCGCCCGGCGCAACGCCATCGCCATCTTTCGCCGCTTGGGCGAAGCCGAGGCCACCATCCACCAGACCTCCATCGAAAAGGTCCACTTCCACGAAGTGGGCGCTTCCGATTCGATTGCCGATATCGTCGGCGCGGCGGTGGCATTCGACGTCCTGGACGTGGATACGATTGTTTGCTCGCCCCTTAATGTGGGCAGCGGTACCGTCAAGACGCAGCATGGGATTCTACCGGTTCCGGCGCCCGCCACGGCGTTGCTGCTGGTAAACGCGCCGGTGTATTCACGCGGTCCGGCCGCCGAGCTCACCACCCCCACCGGCGCGGCCGTGGCGGTTACCCTGGCCGAGCGTTTCGGCGTGCTTCCGGCCATGAAGGTGCTGCGCACCGGTTACGGCGCCGGCACCCACGAATTCCCGGAACAGGCCAACGTCCTGCGCGTCATCATCGGCGAGCCCACCGGCGCCGTCGAAGCCCTTCAGGTGGCCGTGATCGAGGCCAATATCGACGATATCAGCCCGCAAGTGGTGGCCTATGCCACCGAGCGCCTGTTCGAATTCGGCGCCCTGGACGTCATGCTGTCTCCCTGCTTCATGAAGAAGGGCCGGCCGGGGTACCTGTTGCGCGTGATCGCCAAACCCGAAGACCGCGAAGCCCTGGCGCAAGTGATCTTCTCGGAAACTTCCACCCTCGGCCTGCGCCTTTATGCCGCCGAGCGCCGCGTGCTGGCGCGCACCATCACCGAGGTGAATACGCCCTACGGCAAGGTGCGCGTTAAAGTATCCGGTGAGGGCGGCTACGCTCCCGAGTACGAAGATTGCAAGCGCCTCGCGGTGGCCTCCGGCGTGGCCCTCAAACACATCATCGCCGAGGCCAATCTGGCCTACATGAACCTGACGACCGGATCGAAATGAATTACTACCTGACGACCCCCATCTACTACGTCAATGCCGCCCCTCACATCGGCCACGCCTATACCACCATCGTGGCGGATACGATCAAGCGCTTCGAACGCACGCGGGGCTTCCAGGCCGTCGTCACCACGGGTTCCGACGAGCATGGCGTCAACGTGGAACGCGCCGCCGAGCGTGCCGGGAAAGAGCCCAAGGAGTTCTGCGACGCCATCGCTCGCGAATTTGAAAACCAGTGGAAATTGCTCGGCCTCGATATCGACTATTTTCAGCGCACCACCAGCCCGCAACACGCCCGCGTGGTGCAGCGCCTGTTCGACCGCTGCCGGCAAAACGGCTACATCTATAAAGGTTCTTACACCGGCCAGTACTGCATTTTCGACAATCTCTACGTCAACGACGCCAAGCCCGGCGACCCGTGCCCGGATTGCGGCCGCCCCACCGAAACCATCACCGAGGAGAATTTCTTCTTCAAGCTCTCGGCGTTCACGGATCGGCTGATTGAATTCCACGAGTCGCACCCGGAATTCCTCCAGCCCGAAACGCGCCGCAACGAGGTTCTTTCTTTCCTGCGCCAGGGCCTCACCGACCTTTCCATCACCCGCACCAATATCAAGTGGGGCATTCCGGTCGAGGGCGAATCGCCGCACGTTTTCTACGTCTGGTTCGACGCGCTGACGGCCTATATGAGCGCGGTGGATGGCAAGGGGCTCTGGCCCGCCGACCTGCACCTCATTGGCAAGGAAATCGTGCGCTTTCACGCCATCTACTGGCCGGCCTTTCTGTGGGCCGCGGAATACGAATTGCCCAAGCGAATCTTCGCCCATGGATGGTTGCTGTTCGAAGAAACCAAGATGTCGAAGACGCGCGGCAACATCGTGCGCGCCGAGCCCATCCGCCAGGTGATGGGCACCGACGCCCTGCGCTACTTCCTGCTGCGCGAAATCGTCTTCGGCCAGGATGGCAGCTTTAGCTACGACGCCCTGATCGGGCGCTACAATTCCGATCTGGCCAACGGCCTGGGCAACCTCGCCAGCCGCACCCTGACCATGATTCACCAATACCGGCAGGGAGCCATCCCGGCAGGCTCCGACCCAGCCATAGCCGAAGCCGCGGCCGCCGCCATCCTAGCCGTGGAACGGGCCTTTGATCGGTTCGAGTTCTCGAAAGGCCTGGAAGCCATCTGGGGGCTGATTTCGACAATCGACCGGTACATCGTCGAGCGGCAGCCGTGGAAACTGGCCCGCCAGCAGGACCCGCAATCGCAAACCGACCTGTCAAACACGCTCTATGCCGCGGCCGAGGCGCTGCGCATAGCCACCGCGCTGGTCTCTCCGATCCTGCCCGAATCGTCCGCCAGGATCTGGGCGCAGCTCGGCATGAAAGAATCGCTCGCGTCCGTACGGCTGGACAAGCTGGCCTGGGGCGGCCTGCCTCCGGGACAAGCCATCGGCAAGGTGGAGGCCGTTTTTCCACGCATCGAGGCGAAACCAGCTATCGAAAAGATGCGCGAACTGGAAGTGAAGGTGACGGCTGAACAGGCTGTGCTGATGGGCAAAGCCTCCGCCCCGGCGGTTGCGGCGGAGCCGGCCACGATCGCCTTCGACGATTTCGCTAAAGTCGACCTGCGCGTGGGCCGGGTTCTCTCCGCCGAACGAGTGAAAGGGTCCGACAAGCTGCTGCATCTCAAGGTGGATCTGGGCGAGGGTCAGCCGCGCACCATCGTGGCCGGCATCGCCGAAGCCTACACTCCCGCCGAATTGCTGAGCCGCAAGGTCGTCATTGTGGCCAACCTGGCGCCGCGCAAGCTGAAGGGCATTGAATCGAACGGCATGATCGTGGCCGCGTCGGTGGAAGGCGGCAAACCGGTCCTGGCCGGATTCTTGGAAGATATTCCGCCGGGAGCGCGACTGAAGTGAGGGGTGCTTTTCCTACTCTTCCAGCCGTTCGATGCGTTGTTCGTGGATCTCGGCGATGCGCGCGAGGCTTGAGACGGCTTCCATGATCTCGCCCATGCGGCGGTCGCGCTGGCGGTTCTCTTCGGCGGCCTGGCGGTTCTGTTCGGCGACATGCCGGTTCTCGGCTACCAGAAGCTCCACGGTCTGGGCGAGGGCTTCGTGGCGTTCGGTGAGTTTTTCGAGGCGTTCGTCGATTGTCATGGGGGATTCCACCAGCCTCCTTCAGAATAGCATCGGCGCTTTTTTGTGGGGCAGCTTGGCAAGCTGCGGCCGATTGTCAATCGGCCCGCTGCCGGCTCGGCGGGCAGCAGCGGCGGTAAACAACCGCCGCGCAGGATACCATCCTGCCCCACACTCTCGGCATGGTCGGCAGCTCTACAACCACAGGTGCTCCAGGTGACTGCTCCCTTTCTGGTGGATTCCCATTGCCACCTGGACGACGCGCAATTCGATGCCGACCGGGAAGCGGCTATCGCGCGCGCCCGCGTAGCCGGCGTCACCACCATGCTGGCTATCGGCACCGGCAACGGTCCGCCGGACCTGGAAGCGGCCATCCGCCTGGCCGGGCGCTATGAAGGGTTCTACGCCACCATCGGCGTCCATCCGCACGACGCCGCCAAAGCCGATGAGGAGACTTTCGCGCGCCTGGCGGAGCTGGCCGCGCATCCCAAGGTTGTAGCGATCGGCGAAATCGGTCTCGACTACCATTACGACCTTTCTCCGCGCGAGGTGCAGCGGCGCGTATTCGCACGCCAACTGGAACTTGCGGCCGCGGCCGGCAAGCCCGTGGCCATCCATACCCGCGAAGCCTGGCAGGAAACCATGGATATACTGCGCGCGCATGGAACCGCTGCCGGCATCATGCACTGTTTCACGGGCGATGCCGGGCAGGCCGAACTGGCCTTGGCCCAGGGATTTCACCTGGCCTTCGGCGGCGTGCTGACGTTTCTCAAAGCGGAAAGCGTGCGCGAAGCGGCCCGAATTACGCCCGGCGACCGTCTGCTCATCGAAACCGATTGTCCCTACCTGGCGCCAATGCCCCACCGCGGTAAGCGCAACGAGCCGGCCTTCCTGCCCGAAATCGCCCGGCGCCTGGCCGAAGTACGGAACACCACCTTTGAGGCCATCGCCACCGCGACCCGCGACAATTTTGCCCGCTGCTGTTTGCGAGCCGGCCCTCCCAACGGTTAAACTAGTGAACTTACATGAATTTGGGCAAGCTGGGCCAGGCCATCACGGTGCGCGAGCTTTTCGACCTCATCCAGGATGACCTGAGACTGGTGGAAAAAAGGCTCACCGCGGAATCGGTAGCCTCGGTCGACGCCGTCACGGCCATCGCCCATTATCTGCATTCGAGCGGTGGCAAACGGCTTCGGCCTTCGCTGCTGCTGCTCTCCTCCAAACTGGTGGCGGCCGACCCCGCCGTGCCGTCTCCCATGGCGATTCAGCTCGGTGCCGTGGTGGAGATGATTCACGCCGCCACGCTGGTACACGACGACGTTATCGACGCCGCCGAAACCCGCCGCGGCCGCCCTTCCAGCAACGTCAAATGGGGCAATCATACCTGCGTGCTGGCCGGCGACTGGCTCTATATGCAGGCGTTTCAGGTGGCTTTGCGCGAACGCCACTTCCAGATCCTCGACCTGCTGATCGGCCTTACGCAAATCATGGTGGAAGGCGAACTGCTCCAGCTTGAGCGCATCGGCCGCATCGACGTCACCGAAGCCGACTGCATGGAGTTGGTGGA
>JBEKZL010000232.1:0-11732 GCA_049509915.1 Bryobacteraceae bacterium
GACGGCTTGATCCTCGGACGGTCGTCGAGATTGGTACGTCGATGGGCGGCACCCTGTACCTCTGGACTCGTGTCGCGCGCCCCGACGCAGTCATCGTCAGCATCGACCTGCCCGGCGGGCGATTCGGCGGCGGTTATTCGCCCCTGCGTACTCCTATTTATCGGCGTTTTGCGCGCGACCGTCAAAAGCTGCACCTGATGAGAGCCGACTCACATGAGAACTCGACGCTCGAACACGTCAAGTGGCTGCTTGGCGGAGGGCCCATTGACTTCTTGTTTATCGATGGCGACCACACCTACGAAGGGGTAAAGAGCGACTGGGAGATGTATGCGCCGCTTGTCCGGCCAGGCGGATTGGTCGCGTTTCACGACGTGGCCGGAGATTATGAAACCACCCAGGTGAAAAAATTCTGGGACGAGATCAAGGCGGACCATCGGCACCGTGAATACATGGTTCATCCACGAGGACAGTACGGAATCGGTGTTCTTTTTAAATGACTCTTCCACCCCGGCTCACGCCGGGAGACCGGCAGCTCCGCTGCACCCCCGTCGCCTTCGATGCAGCAGTCGGTGTGGACTTTCGAATATCGGCTCCCGCGCAGCGGAAAGTGTGCGAGAATTGCAGGTCGGGCCCCGCTCTCAGCTCACCCATGCCTCGGCTTGACAATACCGCCCGCCTTCGCAGCTCGGCCACTGTGCTCCTCGCGTTCTACGCCCTGGGGATCGCCCTTCAGACGTGGAACGGCGCCTGGTCCAGCGAGTTCGGCCGCTATCAGGATGAGGGGATGCATTATGTCACCGGCCTCATGGTTCGGGATTTCCTCGCTACCCCCTCCGCCTGGCTGCATCCCATGCCCTTCGCCAAGGCTTATTACGCTCACTTCCCCAAGGTCGGCCTTGGCAACTGGCCTCCCGCCTTTCCGCTCTTCCAAGCGCTCTGGAGCCTGCCCTTTGGAGTCTCGCGCCCGGTCATGCTGCTCGAGGTGCAGCTGTTCGTCGCCCTGACCGCGCTCTTGGTCTACCGCGAGACCCTGCCCCGGCTTGGGAGCGGCTTCGCCGGATTGGCTGGCGCGATGTTGGTGGCTTCTCCGCTCACGCAGTACGTCACCTCCATGGTCATGGCGGAAGCTCTCCTGGGTCTTTTGAGCTTCTTGAGCGTGCTGGCCTGGATCCGCTTCCAGCAGTCCCAAACCGCTCGCGGCGTAATACTGTTCTCCGCGTGCACGGTGATCGCCATCCTCACCAAGGGCGATGCCTGGGTGGTCCCCATGGTGGCTGCCGCGGCCATCCTGATGGGCCACTGGCGGCTTCTGTCCAGGCGCTCTTTCTGGCTCGGCGCGTTTGTTATCGCCGGAGTCTGCCTGCCTTACACATGGATCACCATGCGTATCGTGCGGCAGGGCTGGAACCAGGTCACCGTGCCCGGACCCGCTTCCCTCCTCGCTTCATTGCGCCTCCACACCGGATTCGTCGTCGGCATTCTCGGGCTGCCCCTCTCTTTGATCGCCCTGATGGGCGTTATCGTCCGTGTGCTGATCCCCGCCGTCCATCGCCGCCCCGTCGAAGCGTTCTGGCTGGTAATGGCGATCTACGCGGCCGCCATCGTCGCCTTCCATGTCGCGGTGCCCACCAGCATTGAACCCCGCAAGGTTTACCAGATCGCTCCCCTGATGTGTCTGTTCGCGGTTGCCGGCCTCGAAGCCTTGGCCGCAATCTTCGCACACGGCGCCGGCGGGGTGGGCCCGCTCCGATGGCGCGCCGCCTTCGCGGTCGCCGGTGCGCTTTTCTTCGCCCTCACCGGCTTCCACCATATCCCGCCATTCACTCCCGGTTTTTCTCCGGCTATCCGCGCGCTCCTGGCCCGGCCCGATACCGCCGGCGAGGCCGTCCTGATTTCCTCCAATCCCATTTACGAGGACGCCGAAGCCGCCCTCATTTCCGAGTGGGCCGAGCGCCGCCGCGATGCGGGAACCTACCTGCTCCGCGGCAGTAAATTCCTTTCCCGGCCGGACGGCACCGCCCAGGACCCTACCGGTTTTACCACCTTTGTCTCGACCGCTCCAGCCCTCGAGGCCCGCCTCGCCGCCGTGCCTGTCGCCTACGTCCTGCTTGACACCGTCCCCGCCGCTCACCCATACCCACACCATGGCCTCTTGCGCGCTACGCTATCCGCCGATAGCAGACTCTGGGAGCGCATCTATCGCACCCGACAGTCCGCCCTCGGAATTCCTCACGAGATCGAAATCTATCGCTTCCGCAGGGACATCACCGGCGTGCCCGTCCGCTTTGACGTGGATCTCAGCAATAAGATTGGCCAAACCGTCGACGTCGGGAGGTAGCCCTGCCGCTGCGGCCTTGTCCTGGCCGGCCCTTGGCTGATTACGGGACGGCGCAAGGCGCAAGTTTATCCTGTCCCCGGGTGGACCCGCCTCAGGGCACCGCGTTCGCTTCCACGTCGCCCCAGTTGGTCCACGTGGTGCCGTTGGGGGAAACCTGGATCTGCCAATACACGAGGTTCGGCGCCATCGCCGGCACTGCGATGGTGCAACCTGCAGAGCAAGGAGTCGCCGTTGTGCCGGTTTCGCCGTCGAACGAGTAGGGTGAACCGCTTGCGGTGGACGTGTTGCAGGCTTCCGCACGCCCGCTGCAATAGAAGTTGGCCGGCGTTCCCTGCGAGAATCGCGAATATCCGAACTGGACGCGGGCGTATGCTCCGGCACCTGATGGCACCTGGACCGTAATCCCGCCGCCCACCGTGCGGTTCTGAGTGTCTTCCAGCCAGGTCGGCAATTGGGCGATCCAAGCCGTGTTTCCGAACGGAGTGCTCGGCCCGCTGGGCGGGATATAGGCCTGTGCCCTGGAGATCGGAAAGGCCTCGGTGAAAGGGCCAGGTTGCCCCGGCCCACCGAAACCGTAGGTGAGGAGCCGAGACCGAGCGCCCTGGACCTCTTGCCGGTCCCATGCGGCCTGGCGGAAAGCGCCCACCCCTGGCCATCCAAGTTCGACGCAGGGCGAGTTATACACCTGCTGTTCCGACGTGCAGCTTCCCTGATCGAACATCCAGGGAACGTTGACGTACACCTGCCCCACCGTCGATGCTGAATAGCATTCATCCGCGTTGTAGACGAAGCACATCCCGTAGGAAGTCGCCGCAAGCGTGGTCGCGCTCGATGGCCCGCTCACGTCGAGCATATTGTTCCGGCCAGCCCAGCCGATCATCGGAAATTGTTTGTACTGCGTCTGCGTCGGAGCCGTGCCTGTATCGGCTTGATTGATGGTTTCGACCAGATAGATATTGCCGCTCTCGTGCGTGATCGTCCGCGCGGAGAGCTGACCGCTGCTGTAGCCATTAGCAAGGAAGTTGCTGTCCAGAATCCACGGCGCATTGCCTGGAGCGGCGGGATAGGATTGGAGCGCGCCGTTCCCAATGGGCTCTCTCACACCCGCGAACGTCGGCGCGGCGACCGGCTGAATCGTGGGCGGTGGGGGAAGGCTGAAGAGAGTAGCCAGCGGCCCCTGAACCGTGGTTGCCAGAGGACTCGCCCAGACAGAGTTACCGGAAGTCTCGCCCGGAAGCAGATCACCGTGCCCCTGCAACCCCCGCCCGACCTCCTGAAGGCTCTGTCCCGATTGAGTGAGCCCGGTGATAACAAACTCCCCACTATTGCATCCATTCAGATATGGCGGAACGGCTAACGCCTTCAACCCTGTCGCGTGCTGCATTTGCCACGCCGCATCGATGTTGGTGTTGCCAGGCCGATTGACCGGATCGTTGTACCCGCAGTAGTCCCACATCGCATTGCGTTGCGCGATCATGGTGGTGCCGCTCAGCGATACCACCCGGAAGTGTTCGTCATCCCCCGGATCGCCACTGCCATCCCCGTTCGTATCCCAGACGAAATCGTCACCGACTTGTATGGGGAACGGCTGCGAGTAGCTCGCATTCCATGGGCAATTCCTCGTTTCCGCCGAATTCGGATACAGGTTGCACCAGCCCCCGCTCGGGATCTCAAACGTCACGCACTGGTTTCCAGCCGCCCCCATGGAGACGTAGGGGTTGCCGCTCGGACAGGCCGCATCGTAGGTCTCGTAACCGGAACACGCTCCCCCGGTTCCCGTGCAGGTGGTGCCGGAACAGGAGATCGGCCAGTCGAGACAAGTGTTGGAACTCCAGGACCCGCCGCGCGAAATGGCGGTCGGAGTGAATTCAAATGGTCCCCCGTAGACAAGAGAACTGTTGGCCCCGTAAAGAATGTCGTTCGTTACGATCGCGGTCGGCGCGGGAGTGATGGCCGGATAAGCGGTGAGGTTATGCAGGCCGCCGAACCGCATTGCACCGTTGGTTCCCGTGCCGTCCATCGTATGGATCATATCGCGAAGGGTGGCGGGGGTGGTCGTCAGATCCATGATGCCGATCCAGGAAGCATAATTCTGGCTGTTGCCTGAGTACTCGTTCTGGAAGTAAGCTCCGGTCCCGGCCACGCCGCTCAGCGAGAACCCGGTTCCGTAGAAAGACGAATTGTACCCGAAGTTTGCTACTGCCTGACTTACAGGCGTGCTCGTGGACGGAGTCAACGTACTCCAAGTGAAGTTATCGCTCGGAGGCACACGGAGGAATCCAGCCCCGGCATTGGTTGGGTCGAGAGTATAACCCCATGCGTTCAGCGCCTCAGAACCGTTTCCGGTATAGACTAGTTTGTACAGTTCATAGATGCCTCCGTTGGCGTAGGTATTGAAGTATTCATAGCGCGTGTAAGCGTCTGTAGATGGATAGAATTGAAGCCAATTGAACCCCGCGCTTTGATTGAGATTAAAATTCGGGACGTCCGCCGCAGCGAATCCGGCCCCAGCAAAGTATGAGTAAGCCGGCCTCTGGGGAGCCCATAGGTTTCGCGCAATGCCGTTCGCGTCTACGGTCCAGAGGAACGCGCTGCCATACGCACCGCTTTGAATCGTGCATAGCCGTGTCTGCACGCCCGCGCCACCAAGCGCGAACGTTTGTGGATTGCACGATGGGCCACCGGGGCCGTTTTGCGCGGGCTGCTCCGATCCTGCCTGCTTGTATTGCATCCCAACGGTAAGCGTACCGGCGGTCACGTTCGGTGTAAGACGGATACCGTAACCTAGGACAACATAGGCGACATTCGTAAGTCCGGTCACCACCTCGACAGTGTGAATCTGATAGGCATTGTCTCCCGTCGTCGGAGCCGTCGTGCAGAGGTTGTTCGCACAGGTCGGAGAGCTCCCTGCCACATAGATCTTGTTGCCGCCATTATTGAGGATTGCCAAGTTGAATGCGCAGCCACCATTGCCCTGGTAACCGCTGCTGACAGTCAACACGCCAGAGGCAGCGGAGAGCGTACAGGCGCTTTGGGTCGGCTGATTCTCCTGGCCGATCATGACGTTTGATCCCCAGCCGGAAAACAGCGCGCTTGGAAAGGAGGAAGGCCACGGATAGTCGGGGTCGGTGGTCGAGGACGAAGACACATGGCCGAAGGTGCCCGTAAAGCCAGACAGGGCCACAGGTGTTCCCTGACACCCGGTGGTCGGATTTGTAAAGAGACAGACCGTCGCGTTGGCCGATCCGCCGCTCGAAAGAGATCCCCACGGAACAACGGCGAAATCGTTTGTCATCGTCCAGGAAGGATCCCATGGATTATGGTTCTCCGTAAGCGCCGGATATAGATCAATCGGGCCGGCGCCGACTCCGGCGCTTGCGGTCGAAGTGGCACCGTTTAGAATACTTGCCGGATTTGTCCAGCCGGAACCGCCAGCCCAATAGCTGAACGATGCACATATTCCCCACGCGATACAAGATGTCGAACCATAAGGGAGGTAGTTTTGGCCCGGATACCGGGTCGTGAAATCGTTAGCATTATTGACGGCGTTCATCTTCAGCCCGGTCATCGGGTCGATGTACTGCGTTCCCTTGGCATCCAGGACGTTCGCAAGCGTATAGGGCCATGCTCGATTACCCCACTTCGCGGAATTGAATGGCACCGGCCATGCCGTCCCCGTCCCGTTCGATGGTGCCGCCGTTGTGAAACTTGTCGCCGCCGTCCCGCAGCCACTCACCGACACATAGTAGGTGGTTTCCTCCGCCAACGCCCGATCGTCGTTCATGTGACCGATTGTTACCACCCGTGTTCCGTCCTCCCATGTCATCGTGTCCGCACGGCTCGTGTCGGTGGACGAGCCGGCGTATTCGGCTCCATTGAAATCGGGGATTGTCGGGCCGCCAGGCGTGGTGCTTACGCCGATCGTGCAAGCACCGGAGTAGCCCCGCTCTTGAAGGATCGCCTGAGTCTGGGTTACACCCGTCACGGTGAGCGTCTGGCAGACAGCAACCACCGGGAGCAGAAATAAGAAAAGTTTTCGCATGAAGATGCTCTCTTAGTTGATCGGCAAGCCTCGCAACCATACCTGGTATCGATAGAAGGCCACGACCGCGTTGCTGGCGGCGGGATTGGTTACGGATACTCCAAAGAACCAGCCGCCGTTTGACGCAGGCTCGGCTGGGACTGTGCCGGAAGCCGTGGCCACCCTCGCTCCATCCACCAGACACCGGATAGAGTTTGCCGTAGCGCCCGACGCACCATTGTCAACCTGGAAGCGATGCACGTTTGTATCGTGGGCCAATCCGGTGTCGGCCGTCGCCACGTCGGCCCCAGAGTGCCGGATCACGGCAAACCAATCTCCCGAACCAACTGCCCGGCAGCCGATAAATTCGCTCGTCGATCCGTAAGAGGCGAACAAGCCGACATAGTGAGTCCCGTTCGAATCCAACGACTGGTAGGTGGTCGAGAGGTAAAGCCACGCCGGAGTGGAGCCGCTGAAGACGTCGTAGAATCCCGCCTGATAGTCGGACGATCCGAACGGCCAATAGAAGGCAAGGGAAGAATTTGCCGTTGTTCCTGTCTGCCCGCAAACGCCTCCGACCAAAGATTGCGAAAAGAGATCAGAGCTGAAGCTGCATCCGCCGCTTGTTGCGCTGCCTGAGACGGTGTAGGTCCATGAATTCGCCTGATTAAAGCCGCTATCTGTCGCCAGGTGGGACATAAATAACTGCGTCTGGTCGGCGGGATTGTAGCCGCTGCCCGCGGCCATGGGTGTCCAGGTGTTGGTGGCCGTGCAGAAGTAGATGTTCTGGCCGGCCGTGGCGTCGGTAGCGAAGTATGTCTCTCCCGTCGTGCATGTGCTCGGCTTACTTGCGGCGGTCCCGGTGACCATCGGCAGGGTGTGAGTCGCCGCATGGAAATCCTGCGTGCCGGTCGTATAGGTATTGGTTTGGTTCGTTTGGACGGCCGTCGACGGCAGGCTCGCGCTTCCGCCACCGCTGCTGCTGATCGTCACTACATTTCCGGCCGTCGAAAGCGTCACGTTACTGCCCGCCGCCAGCGTGGGCGGCCCGGTGATCGACGCCCGGTCGCTTACTGAAGCGGCAATCGATCCACCGGAAACGGTGAACCTTCCGATCATCGCCACACCGGCCGGATAGCCCGTGATCCCCGCTGCCACCGCACAGCCGGCGCATGTCGGAGCAGCGGATCCGCTATACCCCACGATCAGCGTCCCGGCGCTGTTCACGTAGACATACAGCGTGTCGTTTCCCGTGCCGCTCTCGGTGACCGTGGCCGGGGCGGTGAACGAGTACACGCTATATCCCAGCCCGGCGATGCACGGCGTCGAAGGTGAGCACTTGGCGCCAATCGTACCGCTCGATCCTCCATAGGTCAGCGCAAAATCCCCCATTTGCTGGAACATGCTGGCGCCGCTCCCGCTGCCGCAGGGAGCACCGGCATCAACCAGTCCGACAGGGCCCCATTCCGCGCAATCCCCGGACGTTCCAAGTGCATTCGCGGCTACCGGGCGGCTGCCCGACCCCCACATAGAGGACAGATACCCGGTGGAGTCGAAGTCCCATGCGCCGCCCGAGTAACGAAGGTTTCCCGTAGACAGAGCCGGAAGGGGGGCGCCGCGTAGCCCCGTAACGGTCAACGCAGGCGCCAGGCTGGTAGTGCCGGAAGCCGTCCCGCCGATGTCGCCGGATGCCGTCCAGGTAATCGACTGGTTCACATCCTGCTGTGTCCAGATGTTTGTAGCGGTGCAAAGGTAGATGTTCTGCCCCGCGGTGGCGGCGAGATCCAGAAATGCCGCCCCCGTCGTACAGGTGCTGGGCAACGAGGTACCCGTTTGAAACGGTTCCGTGGACCCGGCATCGGAAAAGTTCACGTCTTTGGTCTGAGTTCGCAGATCGATGGCCGTCTGCGCCCATACCCCCGTGCCCAGTCCTAGCGGCAAAAGTAAAAGTAAAGCATAGTTTCTATTCATGTTAGTCAAAGCGTCGGTCCGCAAATTGGCGCGGCCCGGTCCCCGACTTTAGCTGTAACATCGCTGGGTGTCCGAGCTGGGTGTTAGAACGGCCCTATATAACTAGTCACTCGACCCTAAGTCCTAGTGAACTGACACGTTCGGGGAAAAAACAGGGAAATTTCGAAACTCCGTGACTGGCTTCGGCGCGGTCTCTCAAATTGCTCACAGTCGGTGGGTTCAGGCTGCCGGTAAAACAACCCCCGCGGCGGAATCGGCGCCCTGCCTCAGCGTCGCCGGGTGACAACGACAATTCGTCGATCTCCCGACAATTCCCGCTCCCCGCCCCGTCACCGCCATGTGCGTAGTACCGGGGGACCGCTCCCGGGAGCTCCAACCCCTGGAAGATAGCGGAAATACGTGGGTTCCGTGTTAACCTGAGGCGAAACGGTGGCAATCGCGAAGCTTTCCACTCCGGCCCGATGGAGCCGGGCTCGAGGCATTATTTTCGACTTGGATGGGGTATTGATCCTCTCCTCGCCATCCCACCGCGCCGCCTTCGAGCAGGTTTTTCTGGAATTCGGCATCGCCGACTTCGATTACCCTTCCTATGCGGGATGGCGTACGCCTGAAGTGGTCAAGCACGTGTTCGCCCAGCGCGGCCTTCCGATCGATGCCGCCCAGGTCGCGCGTCTGGCCGCCGCCAAGAGCCGTCTCGCTCGCGAAATATTGCAGCGTCAGAAGCCCCTCGCGCCCGGTTGCGAGGATGCTTTGGCACGGCTCGCCTCCGTCTACTCCCTAGCCGTCGCCAGTTCCGGCTCTCGCCCCAGCGTGGACGCCTTTCTCAAACTCAGTGGCTCCCGCTCCCTGTTCCGGGCCATCTTGAGCGGCGATGACGTCTCGAACGCTAAACCCGACCCCGAAATTTACCTCCGCGCCGCCCGTCAGTTCGGATTGCCGCCAGACGCTTGCCTGGTGGTCGAGGATGCCGTCTCCGGCGTTCAGGCCGCTCGCGCCGCCGGTGCCTGTGTCATCGCCATCGAGGGCACATGCACCGCCCAGGATCTGCGGATAGCCGGTGCTGACGCCGTTTTGCCCAGCCTCAGCCAACTCGTCCCAACTCTCGGAGAGGATGCCAAGGCCGCAATCGACCCTTCCCTCTGGAGCGCCATAATTCCGGCCGCCGGCCGCGGCTCGCGCCTCGGCTTCCATCGCCCCAAGATTCTCTATCCCGTGGCCGGCCGCCCGATCCTCGATTGGCTGCTGGATGGGATCGAACCCCTCTGCGCCTCGCTTGTGTTCGTGCTCTCGCCCGACGGCGCGGCCGAAGTCGCCGCCGAACTCGACCGCCGCATCCCCGGCCGTTATCGCATCGCCATTCAACCCTCCCCTACCGGCATGGGCGACGCCGTCTCCATCGGCCTCGAACACGTCCGCTCCAAACACGTGGCCGTCGTCTGGGGCGATCAGGTCGCCCTCCGGCCCCGGTCCGTCGCTGTGACCCTCGCCCTCCACCAAGGCCCCCTCGATGCCGGCCTCACCTGCCCCACCGTCTGGCGGCCTCAACCTTATATTCACCTCGAACGTGACGACGCCGGTTCTATCACCGGATTGCGCCAGGCTCGCGAAGGCGATACCATGCCCCCGGAAGGAGAAAGCGATACCGGATTCTTTTGCTTCCGCACCGAGGCCCTTCGGGGATGGCTGGACCAGATGCGCCAAGATGGCGACGCACTTGGCCGGGATACCGGCGAGTTCAACCTCCTGCCGGTGATCCCTTTGGCCGCCCGCCAGGGCCTCGTACTGACGCCCCGCCATATGCGCGTCGAAGAAACTGTGGGCGTCAATTCAGCCGGCGACGCCGGCCGCGTCGAGGAATTCTTGATTGGATATGGCAGCCGCTAGCGATTACCCCAGCGTATTGACCGGCCCGGCCGCGAACCCTGAGCCGCCCGCCAAGCTCAAAGTCGTGCTGTTTTCCGGAGGCAGCGGAACCCAGAGCATCACCGAGGCCTTCCTCCGCCATCCTCAGATCGCCCTCACCATCCTCATCAATGCCTACGACGACGGCCATTCCACCGGCCGCCTCCGCCGTTTCCTTCCCGGTATGCTCGGCCCCTCCGATGTCCGCAAGAATATCAACCGAATCATGCCCGCCGTCGAGCGCAGCCAGAAGAGTCTCAAGCTGATTTCCGATCACCGCCTCCCCGTCGGCATCGCCCGCGCCGACGCCCTGCGCGCCATCGATGCCATTGTCGGTGGAGATTATTCTCCCCTGCCGCCCAAGCTGGCTGCCGCGTTTCCACAATTGGCCTGCTGGCAGTCCGCCCGCCTCAATTCCTTCCTTGCCACCTTCCGCGCCTACTTCGACGGCCGCGAGCGGATCGGCGCCACCTTCGACTTCACCGATTGCGCCCTTGGCAACCTCCTGTTCGCCGGCTGCTACCTCGGCGAGGCCAGCGATTTCAACCGCACCATCGATGCCTTTAGCCAGTTCTACGAGGTCGATCCCGGCCGCCTCCTCAACGTCACCCGGGGCGAGAACCTGTTCCTCGTCGCCGAAAAGGAAAATGGCGTCGTGCTGCGCAACGAAGCCGATATCGTCGCCGCCCAGGACGCCTCCAAAATCGCCCAGCTCTTCCTCATCGACCAGGAAACCTACCTCACCCGGATCGAAAACCAGCCCGAACCGGAAGGCGGCTGGGGCGAGCTGCTGCGCCAGTCCGCCCGCGTACCTCTTCTCAACCCGCGTGCCGGGGAAGCCCTCGCCGCGGCCGACGTCATTATCTACGGCCCCGGCACCCAGCACTCCTCCCTCTTCCCGTCCTACATGACCGACGGCGTTGCTGAGGCCATCGCCGCCAATACCCATGCCGACAAGGTCTTCATCGGTAACATCCACCGCGATTTCGACATCCAGGCCGACGATGCCAGCGACCTCGCTCGCAAACTCATGACCGCCATGGATCGCAAAGGCCAGATCCAGGTCGACTGGCGCGACGTCGTCTCTCACTTCTTCGTCCAAGGCGACAATGCCAATGCCGTCGCCGAGGCCAAGTACGTCCCCTTCGACGAGTCGCGCTTTGCTTTTCCCCTCGAAACCGTCAAGGTCCGCAACTGGGAGTCCCAGCAAGGGCGCCATTCCGGCGGCTACGTGCTCGATGAATTGCGCCAGATCGTCCAATCCCGCATCGATATCGAGCTGGCTGCCGTCCACCACATGGTCTCCATCGTCATCCCCGTTTTGAACGAGGATGCCACCATCGAGCCCGTGCTCAAGAGCGTCGGCACCCTCGACTTTCAGCCCCTCGGCCTCAGCAAGGAAGTCATCGTGGTCGATGGCGGTTCCACCGACAAGACCGTCGAGCGCGCCCGCTCCGTCCGCAACGTCCGCCTCTACGAACTGCCCCGCCCTCTCGGCCG
>JBEKZL010000233.1:0-15817 GCA_049509915.1 Bryobacteraceae bacterium
TGATTTTCCTGCCCAATCTCATCTGGGAGGTCCGGCACGATTTCATCACGCTGGATTTTCTGAGGTTCATCCATGCCCGCGACGTCAGGCTTGGCCGCGCAGACGGGTTCCTGCCCGCGCAGTTCTGGGCGGTGACGAATCCTGTCACGGTGCCAATATGGATCGCGGGGTTTTATTTTCTGTTCGTCAAACCAGAGGGAAAGCGTTTTCGCATGATCGGCTGGATGTACCTGATCCCGTTGGTAATCCTGCTCATCGCCCGAGGCCGGCCCTATTATCTCGCACCGGCCTACCCCATGCTGCTTGCCGTGGGCGCAGTTTGGGGAGAGCGCTGGTTGGAAACTTTGTCTCTCGCGACTGCTGGCACCATACGCAGGGTGGCTCGGAGTAGCATGGTGGTCAGCGGCATTGCGACATCCGTCCTGGTTCTGCCGCTGGCGCCGCCCGGTTCACGCTGGTGGAAAATTGCTGACGCGACGAACCAAAATCTCAACGAGGAATTCGGTTGGCGCGAAATGACGGATGCAGTGATTCGCGCTCGCGATTCGCTAGCGGATGACGCCCCCGTCGGCGTTCTGGCTGCCGATGCCGGTCAAGCCGCCGCCATCAATCTCTATGGCCGCGGTCACGGACTTCCGGAAGTGATCAGCGGCTCGAACTCGCATTGGCTGCGCGGGTACGGCAATCCGCAGCCCGAGACGGTTGTCGCGGCAGGTTTTCTGCGCGCCGACCTCGAGACCGTCTTTTCGTCCTGCGAGCTGGCGGGCCATTTTACGATTCCCTACGGCATCGAGAATAACGCCATCCTCGGGGATCACATGGACATTTTCGTGTGTCGGCGCCCACGTGAGCCGTGGGATGTATTCTGGAGGCGATTTCACTCGTTTGGGTAGAGCTTGACGGAGGCCTCCTGCTCGAAGCCCGCCTGCGCCAGAGAGTTGCACGAATCCCGGCTGGTCGCTCGACGTTCCGGACGCCGGCTGGAATTGGTCTTGTGCAACGTAGGTAGCACTTGGCCGACTAAACCTACTCGCGGATGTACTTCATTGCACTGGGCGTACAGTCGGCCACCCTTCCACAGTCGGATTCCGGGCTTCGGGAGGATCGCTTCAGACCGCTATAGAAGAGTGCCGCGTGATTCGCCCTCAGCGCCACTTCGACGAGATGGCGACATTCCGGCAACTTGGATTGGTGCATGCCCGGCTTCAGAAGGGCCTTGTCCCACGCCGGACCAGCGCAGACGCGACGCCCGTATCCAATGATCGATATAATCTGGTTTCGAGATGAAAGCCAAGCCAAAACTGGATCTCTCCTACTATTGGAACCGCTTCGAGGATGCGCTAAGAGGAAGGTACGAAGGGAAGACCTTTAGCAAGGCCAGTTTTGCGGAGATCAAGCGGATCTATGCGGATGTGCGTCTCGGGAAGCTAAGCTTGCAAAGAGTTCCCTGAAACCCCGCCCCCTGCCAAAGGTCAGTCACGGATTTTCTAAATATTCCCTTCCCCTTCATTCCAAGCCACTTCCGCCAAATCCGCCCCCTCCTGACCCCCGCTTCTCCCGCGCTCGCAAGCTATCGTAAGTGGCCGAAAGGTAGCTTCCATGCCCGATTCCGCCCTCTCCGCTCCTCAGCTCCAGGTTATCGACGCCCTCCTGAACGGCGCCAACCTCAATGCCGCCGCCGACCAGGCCGGCGTTCACCGCAACACCATCGCCTATTGGCGCCACACCTCGCCGGCCTTCGAAACCGCCCTCCGCGACGCCCAAACCGACCGCGCCGATCTGCTGCGCGAAGGGGCCGTCGCCCGCGCCGAGCTGGCCTTCCAAGCCCTCGAACAGATCCTCCAGGACCCGAAATCCTCCGCCTCCGCCCGTCTCCGCGCCGCCATCTTCATCCTCAGCCACGCCTTGCCCTCTCCCGCGAAGGAGCGCCGCGCCACTCCCACCCTCCCAAAACCCGCTCAGGAGCCCGCCACCCAAAATCCCGATTTCGTGCACAAAAATGCACAAATTCCCCAACAGCCCTATCGCCGCCCTGACCCCAAGACCGGCCGCAACGACCGTTGCCCCTGCGGCAGCGGCAAGAAATTCAAACAATGTTGCCTCAATAAACCCCGAACCGCTGCCGCCTGATAAACCCCGCAGCGGCCGTGGGGCAGACCCGGGCAGACCATCGTTTTTTGTGGTCTGCCACGGGTGCTTAACCGATCTGGGGGCTTTCGCAGTTTAGGACTGGAACCACTCCCGTCAGTGAAAAGCAGCGCCGGGAATTGAAGCGGCTCGCCGCTCGTCCGGATTCCCGGATCGATTTTCCCGATGCGCCGGAACGACAGCCCCCGCCCTCCGACGTTCAGGTCGGCCGTTTTTACAAGCCAATCAAATAGTTGGTGAGCCTCCGCGTGGATGCCGACGTGCTCCACTGGTTCCGGGCCCGAGGCAAGAAATACCAGACCTATATGAACAAGGTCCTGCGGCGCGAAATGCAGATCAACCACCGGGGTCAGTGAAACCCTGGGCAGGCTATGCTTGGAACAGGTGACTCTTCCCGCCTGGCTCGTTGTCTCCGATCCGCGCCTTCGACCGCAAGTGAGGTCGTTATTGCCTCGCCTGCCGGAAATGGACGGCGCCCCGATCCGGGTCGAATGGAAGCGCAACCTGCACGACCGGCACGGGCCCGTACACGCGGCCGCTTACTTGCGCGAGAGGCGTATGGCGTTCGATTGCCTGCCGTCGGAGTTCCCGCGCATCTTCGTGCATGAGCTCTTTCATTTCGTCTGGCTGCGCCTGGGCAACCCGCGGCGCCACCGCTGGGAGCGCTGCCTGGCTGCCGAACTTCGCGCCGGCGTACCCGGCGATCTCGGGTGGTCGGCCGAATGGCGCAAGCGCGAGCTCGACCCCGCGGAAATCGCCGCCCGCGGACGCCGCTGGCGCGACTATTGTTGCGAAGGGTTCTGCGATACGGCCGCCTGGTTGTACAGCGGCACCCCTCGACACCCCGAATTCACCCTGCGCAAACGCTGGCGCAAGGCGCGGGCGGCCTGGTTTAAAGCCTGGTTGGCCGGACCCGGATTATCGATATAATCGAAACAGGAGCCGAACCCTTGAAAAAGCACCCACTATTAGTGGCCTTGACCGCCGCACTCCTGGCCCTGACCGGCTTTGAGGGCTGTTCGCTCTCGCCCACCGCGGTGAAAGCGGCGTCGCTCAAACCGGACAGCGATCGCAGGCCGGCCCCGGAATTTACCTTGAAGGATTCCGACGGCAAGCTCGTGCACCTTTCCGACTATCGCGGCAAAGTGGTGCTGCTCGATTTCTGGGCCACCTGGTGCGGCCCCTGCCGCATCGAGATCCCCTCCTTTATCGACATGCAGCGTAAGTACAAGGATCGGGGCTTTGAGGTGCTGGGCATCTCCATGGATGACGAGGGCTGGGAAGTAGTGAAGCCTTTCCTTGCCGAGGTGGGCGTGAACTACCGGGTGTTGATGGGTAACGATCCCACCAGTCAGCTTTACGGCGGAGTGGATGCCTTGCCGACTACGTTTCTGATCGACCGGGACGGCAGAATCGCCGCTGTCTATATCTCTCTGCATAGTAGAAAGGATTTCGAAGATGGTGTGGAAGAGCTGCTGCGGTCTCCTGCTTTGCATGCCTCTATTGCTGGCGCAAAGTAGCGGCCATCTGAACCTGGGTCAGTTGCACAGCGTGACGGGAAAGCGCGGCGACGCGCTGGAGACGCGTATCCCCATGACGGTAGATGCCGGCTTCCACGTCAACAGCAATAAGCCCAACGAAGATTACCTGATCCCGATCAAGCTCACCTGGACCTCTACCGGAGCGCTCGAAGCCGGCGAGATCGCCTACCCGAAGCCGTCGCTCGAAAAGTACGCCTTCACCGATAAACCTCTTTCGGTTCTGACCGGCAGCTTCGAGGTGGTGGCGCATTTCAAGGTCGCCGGCAACGCCCCGGCGGGCCCTGGCGTCGCGGCCGGCAAGCTCAAATATCAGGCCTGCAACAGCAACACTTGCTTTCCGCCGAAAACCATCGACGTGAATTTGCCCTACTCGGTCCAATAGCTGAGAGCTAGTATTAAGACAGGAGGCTCTCATGTCCACCATGTTGGCTGTCCTGGTTTACGGCGCGGCTGGAGCGGTTCCTTTCTGGCTTCTATACCGCTACGGTTCGCGCCGCTGGTACTGGCACGCTCTGGCTCTGGCGTTGGCCGTGGCTGTCGGCCTGGCGCCTCCACTTCCGGGCTGGCAGGGCCCAAACATCGATCTGGCGATCGGGCACCATAAAACGGCATAGTGGGTTCGGAACATAGGCGAAGACCTGCGCCGCCCCACGCTACAATTGCGGTTTCATGCGACGCCGCGGCGCTTTGCGCAATTGGACCGAATACGCGGTCGTCCTGATCGCCGTGTTTTCGCTCGAATGGGCGCCGCTGGGCTTGGCCCACGCGCTGGGGCGCGTCTATGCGCGCCTGCTCGACCTTGCCATTCCGCGCCTCCGCCGCGTGGCGCGCCGCAACCTGGAAGCCGCCTACCCGGAGCTCGACCCGGCTCGCCGCGAAGCCATCGTCGACGGTGTATTCCGTTCCATCGCCCGCCTGCTGGTTAGCTTCGCCCGCTTTCCGCGCATCCATCGCGGCAACCTCCACCGCTGGATCCGGCTGGAGGGTGGAGTGCATTTCGAAACCGCGCTCCAGGCTGGCCGCGGCGTGCTGTTTGCCACCGCGCACCTGGGCAATTGGGAGCTGAGCGCCTTTGCCCACGCGTTGCTCGCCTCGCCCATGAGCGTGGTGGTGCGCCCGATCGACAATCCCCTCGCCGACAGGCTGGTCGAACGGCGCCGCTCGCTAACCGGCAACCGTGCCATCGGCAAAAAGGACTTCGCCCGCTCGATTCTGAAGGCCCTGGCCGCCAACCAGGCCGTGGGCATTCTGATCGATCAAAATGCCTTGCCCGGCGAGGGCGTGTTCGTGCCCTTCTTCGGCGTGCCGGCTTGCGCCAGTACTGGCCTCGCCAAACTGGCCGCCCACAGCGGCGCCACCGTCCTCCCCGGTTTCGCCCTCTGGTCGGATCAGGAGCGTCGTTTCGTCCTCCGCTTCTATCCCCCCCTGCCCATGACCGGCGACCCAGCCCGCGACACCGCGGCACTGCAAGCGAAGCTCGAAGAAGTGATCCGCCAGTATCCCGACCAGTGGCTCTGGCTGCACCGCCGCTGGAAGACGCGGCCGGAAGGGGAAAGGGCGTTTTATTAGGGCCGCAACGGTGTGAGAATAGGCTCGTTAGGCGACCGGTGCTTGGAGGTGTACCACGCCGGATTAGCAAACCATGATGCGAGATCGGCTAGCAACGGCAACGCTTTCAGGCTGGCGGTGCCGTACAATACACTATTTGATGTGATGTCGGGAAAGCAAACAGAGCCGAGTCTATGCCCTTATCGCTCGCGGCGACTTCAGAAATCGCTAGCAAAGTCGGAGCGCTTATCGGGCTTCCGACCTTGTGGCAAGCGTTCCGCGCCAGAAGCATCGCGGCGGAGGTAAAAGAAAGGGTAGATACGGTCCAGGCGAATTTCGCCAAACAAACCGCGGTCGAGGCTTTGGGAAGCCTGCTCAGCGATCTCGACGAAATTGGCGGTCTACACGGCGTGAGCGCTTGGCGGATGCTTCCCAGGCGCTATGGAGCAGTCCGCAGGCACCTGATCGCAATGCGGATCGAGAATCCTATGCTGGCGACGCATAGCCGCAAATTACAGAGCATCATACAACAACTGGCCGAAATGGAGGATGCTGTATCTCACTCGACTTTTCCGGCATCGCCGTCAGATATTGTCGCCCTGAATAAGGTGCTTTCGCGTCAAATGGACAAGCTGAACGAGATCCTTGCATCGGTCCGCAAAACGATTGGAGGCACGACAGAATGACCGAACAGAAGATCTATGACCTCGCGACGAAGCTGCTCGCAAAGACTCGCAGCGTTACGCTTACCTGGGAGTCAACGCCGTCAGGCGAGGCATTCCTGACCTCCCTTGCTGCGTTCTCGGTCAAGGTCTCACGCGTGTGGGACGAGTACGGCCATGAATCGAACGTCATGCTGTCGATTTCCGGCAGCGACGGGCGAGCCGTTGAAAGCTCCGTTGACAACGACCTCGCCGAGAAGCTGAAGCTCCCTGCGGTGGTTCAGACGATGGGTGAGCTCTACACCGAAGCAAGGCGCGCGGCATTGGGCGTCGATGCGGCCCTGGACCAATTGCTCGCGGAACTGGACTGAACCGGATCGCTTCGCGTTCTGGAAAACCGCCTTGTGCGGATGGGTGCATGAACGGTTCCCCGCACACAGGCACTTCGGCTGGCAAGCCGGGTACGCCGCCTTTACCGCAAGTACGTCCCTCTGGAGCAGGCCAGGTGCTTCGTCGCCCGTACAGCAGGCGCATCACCGCAAGGCCAGCTTCCAGGAGGAATTCGTGACGCGTTCCTGAAGAAGCACGGCTTGGCCTATGACGAACGGGACCTATGGGCGCAGAGGCGCTTACGGCCTGAGGGGTCGGGCCCCCTTCGCAGGCCATTTCCGCGTTCCCTCGGCTTACACCGTGGGCTATCATCCGCTGCCCTGGGGACCTATTCCACCCGATAGTTCGGCGCTTCCTTGGTGATGATCACGTCGTGGACGTGGCTTTCTCTCAGGCCGGCGGGCGAAATCCGCATGAAACGCGCGTTCTTTTGCAGGCTGGCAATATCGGGCACGCCGCAATAGCCCATGCCCGAGCGCAAACCGCCGACTAGCTGGTAGACCAGGTCCGCCAGAGGCCCTTTGGCGGCGACCCGGCCCTCAATCCCTTCGGGCACCAGCTTCGAAGCCGGGTCCTGCTCGTAGCGGTTCGCCTGCCCCTGCGACATGGCGCTCATCGACCCCATGCCGCGGTACGTCTTGAACGTGCGGCCCTGGTAAAGAATCGTCTCGCCGGGGCTCTCGTCGGTGCCCGCCAGCAGGCTGCCGATCATGACCGTATCCGCGCCCGCCGCGATGGCTTTGGTGATATCGCCCGAGTACTTGATGCCGCCATCGGCGATGATCGGCACACCGAATTCCCGCGCGGCCCTCCAGCACTCTGAAATCGCCGTGATCTGCGGCACGCCCGCCCCTGATACCACCCGCGTCGTGCAGATCGATCCCGGCCCGATGCCCACCTTGATCCCGTCCACGCCCAACTCGGCCAGTTCCCTGGCGCCTTCGTAGGTGGCCACGTTCCCGGCCGTCAACTGCACTTCCGGATACTTGCACTTGATCGTCTTCACCGCCGCCAGCACGCGGCTCGTGTGGCCATGGGCCGTGTCGATGGCCAGCACGTCCACTTTCCGCGCCACCAGTTCCTCGGCGCGCTCCAGGAAATCGCCGGTGGCGCCGATCGCCGCGCCTACCCGCAGCCGCCCCTGCTCGTCTTTGGCCGCGTTCGGATATTTCAATTTCTTCTGGATGTCCTTGACCGTGATCAGCCCCTTCAGAATGAAGTTGTCGTCCACCACCAGCAGCTTTTCCACTCGGTGCTTGTGCAGGATCAGCTCGGCCTGTTCGAGCGTCGTCCCCACCGGAACGGTGATCAGGTTCTCCTTCGTCATCACTTCGGCGATGGGCGCGTCGAACCGCGTCTCGAAGCGCAGATCCCGGTTGGTGAGGATGCCTACCAGCTTGCCGCCCTTCACCACCGGCACGCCCGAGATGCGGTACCGCGCCATCAGCGCCTGCGCGTCGGCGATCGATTGCTCCGGCTCGATGGTGATGGGGTCTACGATCATGCCGCTTTCACTGCGCTTTACCCGGTCCACCTCTTCGGCCTGCCGCTCAACCGACATATTGCGGTGGATGATGCCGATCCCTCCCTGCTGCGCCAGCGCGATCGCCAGGTGAGATTCGGTGACGGTATCCATCGCAGCCGACACGATGGGAACGTTCAAACCGATCGAACGGGTGAATTGCGTGCGCGTGTCGGTATCGGTGGGTAACACTTCGCTGCGGGCCGGCGCGAGCAAAACGTCGTCGAACGTCAAGCCCTCGATGAGAACTTCCTGGATCATAGGGGTTTTTCTATGATAACGTACAGTGGCCGGCATCCGTCCGAAGCGCCCGAATGGCGCTGCTCCACCGATCCAACCGCTCCAATCAAAAGGAACCAGCCGGCACGCTACTTTTTCTTTTCCAGGTTCCACAACTCCCGCGACAGCACCCGTCCGCAGAACGGGCAGTAGTGCAAGCCCACGTACTGGTGCCGTTCCTCTCCGAAGACCAGGAAGTATTCGGTATCGATATCGGTAATGATGGTGCCGTTTGAGAGTTGGTGCGGCTGGGCCCGTCGCGCGAGCTCTCGGTCCAGCAGACGTTCGAAGTTCGCGCAGCAGGTCATCGCCCGGCCTATTGGATCGTGCTGGCGCCCTGGATGCCCATGTCGGTCGATACCACGTTGCGGTTGATGTGGCGATCCAGGTTGATCACGTAGGTATCCGCCGATTGGATCAGCACCGGCGAGTGGGTGGCGCAGACGATGCGGAATTGTTTCCGGTCCACCAGCTCTTTGAGCATTTTGAGGACACGGTGCTGGTTCGAAACCGAGAGTGCCATTTCCGGCTCGTCGAGCAGCAGAATGGTGCCGTCCGGCAGCTGGGGAAAGCTCTCGCGAAACAGCGACAGCATCACCTGTCCGTGGCTCGCCATTTTCAGAAACTCCACCATGTCCGGCTGTTCACGAAACAGCTCGAGTTGCAACCGCGGGTTGTGTTGTTCGGCGTCGAACAGATAGGCGCCTTCGACCACTACCTTGCCCGCATCCAGGCGATACACATAGCCTTCCGCGGTCTGCCCTTTGAGCGCGCAGAAAATGGAGGCCAGCAGGGTAGACTTGCCCGACCCGTTTTCCCCGGTTAGCATGATGAGCGGATGCGAAAGATCCACAATCATGGGCATGTGAAAGTTGAGGACAGAGAAAATGGGATGAGCCAGGATCTTCAGGTGCATCTGGAGCTTTAGTATAGCTTGATCGAAACCAGCCGCCAACCACGCAATCATCTCGACACTGTCGTCTACGCCCGCCTCGTCACGATATACTGAGCGGGTAAATGAACCCCTCTAAGCCCTATCGACTGGCATTTGCGGCACTGCTCTTTTCCAGCGCCCTGTTTGGCCAACTGGACGAGAAACTTCTGAAAGGAATGCAGTATCGGCTGATCGGGCCGTTTCGCGGCGGGCGCGTGCTGGCGGTGGCGGGAGTGGCCAGCGATCCCCAGACCTACTACTTCGGCGCGGCGGCGGGCGGGGTCTGGAAGAGCGTGGATGGCGGGGCGCACTGGAGCCCGGTGTTCGACGGGCAGCCGGTATCGTCTGTCGGCAGCATCGCGGTGGCGCCGTCGGATACGAACGTGGTGTACGCCGGCACGGGCGAAGGCTGCCTGCGGGGCGACATCTCTTATGGCGACGGCGTGTATCGGTCAAACGACGGGGGCAAGACCTGGAAAAACCTGGGCCTCGGTGACACGCGGCACATCCCCCAGATGGTCGTGGATCCGCACAATCCCGACATCGTCCTGGTGGCAGCCATGGGCCACGCTTTTGCGCCCAACCAGGAGCGGGGGGTATTCCGTTCGACCGACGGCGGGCGCAACTGGACCAAGGTCCTCTACGTCGACGATCGGACCGGCGCCACCGACCTGGCAATCGATCCCGCCAATCCTCGCGTGATTTTCGCCGCCATGTATCAATTTCTGCGCGAACCGTGGAGCATGACGAGCGGCGGCCCGGGCAGCGGTCTGTACCGCTCGACCGATGGCGGCATCACCTGGAAGCGTCTGAGCGGGAACGGCCTGCCGGAAGGAGTGCTGGGACGCATCGGCGTGTCGGTTTCAGGCGGGGATTCCAGCCGCGTCTACGCCCTGATTGAAGCCGAGAAAGGCGGGCTGTTCCGCTCCGGCGACGGTGGCGATAAGTGGGAACTGGTCAACGAAGACGAGCGTTACCGCCAGCGCGCCTGGTATTTCAGCCACGTTTTCGCGGATCCGAAGAACGCCGACACGGTCTACACGCTCAATACGGGAATGTTCCGCTCCACCGATGGCGGTAAGACGTTCACCCTGCTTGCGGCGCCGCACGGCGATCACCACGGGTTGTGGATCGATCCTACTAACCCCCTGCGCATGATCAACGGCGACGATGGCGGCGCCACCATTTCCATCGACGGCGGCAAGAACTGGACCCCGCAGCTCAATCAGCCAACCGCGCAGTTCTACCATGTGGCCACGGACAATCGCTTTCCGTATTACGTGTTCGGCGCGCAGCAGGACAACACTCCGGTCGGGACCGCCAGTTGGAGCGACAGCGGCCTGATCGGCCTGCGCAACTGGTATGAAGTGGCCGGTTCGGAGAGCGCGTTCATGGCGGCCGACCCGCGCGATGGCAACATTGTGTATTCCGCCGGCCAGGGCGTCACCCGTTTCGATAAGAAGAGCGAACAGGGCGCCGACATCTCACCTTTTGCAATCAATACATCCGGTCACGGAGACGGCGATTTTCCGCACCGGTTCCAGTGGACGGAACCGATTCTGTTTTCGCCGCACGATCCGAACGTTCTCTACACCGCCGGCGAAGTGGTTTTCAAAACCACGAACCAGGGCAAGAGCTGGAGCGTCATCAGCCCCGACCTGACGCGCAACGACAAATCCAAGCAGCAATCGTCGGGAGGGCCGATTACCAAGGACAACACCAGCGTCGAATACTATGACACCATCTTTGCCTTGGCCGAATCGCCGCTCCAAAAGGGTCTGTTATGGGCGGGCAGCGACGACGGCCTGATCCACATTACGCGCAACGGCGGCGGTTCCTGGCAGAACGTCACCCCGCACGACAGGCCGGAGTGGAGCCTGGTGAGCCTGATCGATCCTTCGCCGCACGACGCCGGCACGGCCTACGCAGCGGTCGACCGCCACAAGCTCGACGATTTCGCCGCGTACATTTATAAGACCGCCGATTATGGTCAGAGCTGGACCCGCATTTCGAACGGCATTCCGGCGGGAGATTATGTACACGCGGTGCGGGAAGATCCCAAACGCAAAGGGCTGCTGTACGCCGCGACCGAGATGGGCGTTTGGGTCTCGTTCGACGACGGCGCTCACTGGCAGCGGCTGAAGCTCAACCTGCCCACCGCTCCGGTGCACGATCTGGTGGTGAAGGACGACGACCTGGTGGTCGCCACGCACGGCCGGGCTTTCTGGATTCTGGACGACATCACGCCGCTGCGCAAGCTCGCGCCCGGCGATGCCGAAACCGATGCGAAACTGGTGCCGCCGCGTCCGGCTTACCGCCTGCGCTTTCCCGATTCGGTGGACCGGCGCCAGCCCGCCGGTGAGAACCCTCCGCCGGGAGCGATCGTCTATTACTATCTGAAAGCAAAACCCAAGGATGAAGTGAAGCTCGAGATACTCGACGGTGCAGGCAACTTAGTCAAGAGCTACTCGAGTGTCAAGAAGGCTGAAATCGCCGGTCCCGCCGAATGGCCCGACGTGCAGCATCCGAGCGAAGTGTTACCAGCCGAAGAAGGGCTGAACCGGTTTTATTGGAATCTGCGCTACGAGGACCCGATCACGGTGCCCGGAACGTTCTATGAAACCGACATTCCGCCCAAGGGGCCGATGGCGCTTCCGGGAAATTACCAGGTCCGGCTCACGGTCGCGGCCAAGAGCCAGACAGCGCCGCTGGAGCTTCGCCTGGACCCGCGCATTCACGCGACGCCGGCGGAACTCGAAAAACAGTTCGAACTGGAGCGCGACCTGGCGCGGCGGCTGACCTCCTTGCACCGCGCCGTGAACGAAATCCGCGATCTGCGCGCCCAGTTAAACGCGCTCGGCACGCGCTACCAGAATGCCGCGGCCTGGCAACCGCTGAAGCCGCTGACGTCCGAGTTGCTGAAGAAGATCGGCGAGGTGGAAGAAAAAGTCATTCAGACCCGCATGAAAAGCACTGAGGGAGACCTGCACTATCCCACCATGATCGACGAGCAGCTCATCTCTCTGAGCTGGAGTGTCGACTCGACCGACGCCGCGCCCACCGAGGGCCAGCAGCAGGCTTTCGCCGAATTGAGCGGCAAGCTGCAGGAGCAGCTAAACCAGTGGGACAAGATACTGAGCGTGGACCTGACGGGTTTCACCCGCACCGCGGAGAAACAGAAAATCCCGGTGGTGGAAGTGAGTAACCAGAAGTAACCGGCCGATGTTTCTGTTCGATCTGTTCCGCTCGTTTCTGCCCCTGCACAATCCGCTGGGCTTCGGCGAGAGCGACTTTGTGTTGCTGGCGCTCACGCTGTTGCTGGCGGCCTGCGCCATCGGCTTCGCGCGGCTCCAGCCGCTGGCGTTGCGCCTGGCATCGCACACTCGCTGGACCATGCTGCTGGTGGCCGCGCTTCCGGTGCTGCTTCGACTGGCACTGCTGCCGCGCTTCCCCGCCCCAGCGCCGGCCGGCGCGGACGATTTCGGCTACCTGCTGCTGGCCGATACGCTGCGCCACTTGCGCCTGGCCAACCCGGTGCATCCGCTGCACCAATTCTTCGAAGCTGTGTTCGTGCTGCAGGAGCCGAGCTACAGCGCCATTTTCCCGCCTGGCCAGGGACTGGCGCTGGCTTTCGGCTGGGCGATTCTGGGCCATCCGTGGGCAGGGGTGGTGCTGCCGGTGGCGGCGTTCTGCGCGCTGTGCTTCTGGATGCTGCGGGCTTGGACCACGCCCGGTTGGGCGCTGGTGGGCGGCTTGCTGGCGGTAGCCGAATTCGGCCCGCTGAACCAATGGATGAACCTGTATTGGGGCGGTGCGGTGGGCGCTACGGCGGGCTGCCTGGTATTTGGTGCGCTGCCGCGAATTCGGGCCTCCGGCCGCAGGCGCGACGCGGCACTCGCGGGCGCGGGACTCGGCCTCGCTCTGCTGACGCGGCCGTTCGAGTTTCTGCTGTTGGCCGTTTGCGTCCTGGTGTATTCGGCGTGGCAATTGCGCGACGGCTGGAAGCGCTGGGCTCTCTGGTGCGGCGCCGCATTCGCTCCCGCCGTGCTGCTCATGCTGGCCCAGAATTACGCCGTCACCGGAAGTGTCGCGACCATGCCGTACCAGCTCAGCCGCTACCAATACGGCGTCCCAGCCGCGTTCACTTTCGAAGCCAACCCCGTGCCGCACCGCGCGCTCACCGCCGAGCAGACGCTTGATTACCGCGCGCAATCGCTGATGCACGACGAAGCCGCCACTATCCTGTTGGCCGGACGGCTTGGCGAGCGCCTGCATTTCTATCGTTTCTTTTTCTACCCGGGGCTGCTGCTCGCGCTGCCGGGATTTCTGTTCGCGCTGCGCGAATTCCGATTCGCCTGGGCGGCGGGCTGCGTTATCGTTTTCGCCATCGGCACGGGCTTCTATCCTTACTTCTATCCGCACTACGTCGCCGCACTGACTTGTCTGTTTGTGCTGTTCGCGGTGGTCTCGCTGGAGCGCCTCAGCCGTTGGACTATTCGCGGTCACGCGGTGGGCGCGGAGGCCGCGCGCGTGGTGGCGTTCCTCTGTGCCGCGCACTTCGTCTTCTGGTACGGCATGCACTGCGGCAGCCAGCCGCTGCTCATGGCCGCAGGCCGATTCGACACCGCCGATTTCATCGACTACGGCGACCCCGAAGGCCGCATCCGCATCGCTTCGGAACTGGCTGGCCAGCCTGGCAAACACCTGGTGTTGGTCCGCTATAGCCGCGAGCATCAGTTCCATGAGTGGATTCACAACGCCGCCGATATCGATGCCGCCGACGTGGTTTGGGCAGCCGATCTCGGCCCGGAGGAAAATCAAAAACTGCGCGAATATTACCCGTCGCGTACCGTCTGGCTGTGCGAGCCCGACGCCAAACCGCCGCTATTGATGCCGTACCGGTAGGATGAGGGTCGCGGGTAGGGACGGCGGTTACTCGGCTCTGCGCCGTCATTTGACGAATACCAACTGGCCGAAGCGGGCGGGAGCGTGGGGATTGGGTTGGGTTTCGCCCGAATCGGACCACATGCTGAGACGGCGGTCGGGTTCGACGCCGTCCCAGCGATTGAGATTCGCCGTCCAGACCGTTCCGGGGGTTGGGCGCTTCGCCAGTTCTTCGAAATTGATCCACGGAATGGCCACTTCAAGGCTCCAGCCCTGATCTTCATCGCCGCGGGCGTTAAGGGTGCCGCGAATGAAGGTGGCCAGTTGCACGCCTTGGAGATTGAAGCGCTTGAAGACATACTTGGTGTCCACCATCAGGTAGTCGTACAACACTGCGCGGGCATTCATTTCGAGGCCGAAGTAGACGGTAGTCTGCGACGGCTTGGGGTTCACGAAGAACTCCACCGCGTCGTCAAGATAGGTGGGGTCGTCGCGCTCGGTGCGCTGGGCCACGATGTCTTTGTCTTCGCACTCGTATCCGACGTAGAGATAGTCGTCGTCCCAGAGCAGTTTGGCGGTGGTCTTTTGTTTGGCGCCGGTTTGGAACTGCCAGGGGAAGATAAACTCGATGGCGGGCGCCGCGGCCCAGGCTTTGTCATCCAGTTTGCCATCGATGACGATGGGGCCGTTGGCGCGCTTCACTTCGTAGCGCGGAACGGGCGGTTGCGCCGCGAGCGGCGCGGAAAGCAAGAGGCAGGTCAGCAGAATTCGCATAGACAGGGATATCGTAGCGCGGGGTGAGTTCCGAGTTGGGGGCAGGCCGACCTGACGGTCGGCTGGCAGGCGGAACCGCCTGCCCCACCTTGATGTAGCGCGCCGGGCGGCCAAAAACTAAAAAGATGGCATATTCCTATGCGGCTTGGGCGCGGGGTATCAGGCCGATGGATTCGAGCAGGCCTCTCCACTTTCTTAGGAGTAGTTCGATCAGGTTCAAGGCGAGGGCCAGGGCCAGCAGACCGGGCCAGAGGCGCATGGTGGAGTGAACGCCGCGGCCGCCGGCGTCGAAGACCTGGCGGGGGGAGGGGCGGAAGCGTCCTCCGGTGGCGGCGGCGATCTGGCGCAGGAGGCTGGGGTTGTTGCCGTATTCGGCCATCTCGTCTTCCTGGCGGTAGAAGCCGGCCTCGGGAAAAGATCGGGAGTCGGCGAGGGGACGAATGTGGAACAAGCCCTGGGCGGAGCCGATGACGAGGCGGCCGCGATAGTGGCCGGCGGTGACCTTGCCCACCTTGAGCGGGGCTTCGAAACCAGCGGGGCCGAGGACGAAGATGTCGGGAATGGCGGCGGGTTCCTCCACGTTGGCGGAGAAGCGGTAGTCCACTACCAGTTCACCGGAGACGGGATCGAAATCGGCCAGAGTTTCGCTTTCGGGCGCGTGCGGCAACAGGTCGTGGAAGATGTTGGCCCAGAAGCGGTCGAAGCCGGACCATTCCACCCAGTTCGACGCCCAGCGGTTCTTGGCGTCGGAAGTGAAGACGGCCACGCGGCCGAGGCCGTATTGCCAGCGCACCAGGAGAGGATCGCCGCGGTCGGCTTCGAGAATGGTTTCCGCGGTGGGCCGGGCCTGGAACCGCACGTAGCCGCGGAGGGCTGGGGCGTGGGCCATATCGACGCCGTTGAGCACTTCGGCCTGTTGGAGGATTTTCGGAGTCAACAATTTCTCGATGGCGGTCATGCCGGTGTGTTCCTCGACGTCGCGCAGAAGGAGTTGCTCCAGGCCGGCGGGGTCGTTGAGGAAATAAGATTTGCCATCGGCGCTGGCGGCGACGCGCTCGAGGAAGGCGCGATTGACGTCCTGGCCCAGGCCCACGGTGGAAATGGTGACGTGGTTGGAAAGGGCCTGTTTGGAGAG
>JBEKZL010000234.1:0-15392 GCA_049509915.1 Bryobacteraceae bacterium
TGACAGCTCTGTCGCATCGAAAGCCTGCACGGTCAGGGCGGGGAGCGCCTCCAGGAAGGCGAGAAACTCCGCCGCGCGATGTCGGTCATACCGCCGCAGAAACCAGCCGTGGCCTTCGGCGATCACCAGCGCGGACGTCACCAGCGGCGGAGGCGCGGAGAAGAGCCGTTTGAAGGGCGGGTGGTAACTGTCCGACTTGTCGAGAAACGCAATGAACGCGGAGGTATCCAGGTAGGCTTCGAGACGCTCAGTCCTTCGAGCCATAGATGAGATTGTCGATGGACTGGCTGGAGCGCGGATCGCCGGTCGCCACAAATCCGGCGTACTTCATCCACGCGCCTTTCCCGGGCACGGGCAATTGCTCCCGCACCGGGTACGTTGCGCGCCGCGTCATGCAACTGTGTGCAATCAAGACACACGTATTGACCCGGCAAGACCGGATTGTGTACTATTTGAATATGTACGGCAGAAAGAGGCGGGAAGATGCCCAGACCGGCGGTTGAAGACAATAGCCGAATGTCGCTGCGGATTCCGGCCGAGGAGAAGGCGCTGCTTCTCCGGGCGGCGGCGCTCCGCCGCACCGATCTGACGGATTTCGTCCGCCAACACAGCTTGAGCGCCGCCAGGGCGGTGATCCGGGAAGCGGAACGGATGGAACTTTCCGAACGGGACAGTTTGCGCGTTCTGGCTCTGCTGGAGAACCCACGGAAGCCGAACGCGAAGCTGCTGGCCGCGGCGAAGGCGCTGCCGAAGCGGAGATGAACCGTAAGGCCTGGCACGAGGAGCCGATCGGCAGGAAGCACGACCGGGAGGCCTTCGACTGCGGCGAAGCAGCGTTAAACGAATTTCTGCGGCGCTTTGCCCGCCAGAGCCACATTATGGGCGGCGCAAAGACCTTTCTTGCGATTGACGATGCCGGCGGTAAAACGATTCTCGGCTACTATAGCCTGAGCCCCGCCTCGATTGCCTATGCCCGGACGCCGGAACTGATTCGCCGCGGCCTGGCGCGCCACGACGTGCCGGCATTCCGGCTGGCGCGCCTGGCGGTGGATCTCAAAGCGCAAGGGCAAGGACTGGGCGGCCAGCTTCTATTGTCGGCGGGGAAACGATGCCTGCTGGCGTCCGCGGAAGTGGGGGGCGTTGCCATGCTCATCGATGCGAAGAACGCGAGAGCCGCCGCCTGGTATGTAAGTTACGGGGCGCTCCCGCTGCTCGATGCCCCGCTTTCCCTGCTGCTGCCGCTGACGACCGTCGAAGCTGCCCTCCGGGCGGCGGGGAAGTAGCGTCATATACTGGCCCCATGGTGCGTCCTGAAAGACGCGTTCTTCTAGCAAGTGAAAGTCTTGTCCGGGTAAGCGCCGGAGCGCCCGGTAGCAGGCCCCAGGCGAGGGCAGAGATGCCGCCGGCCAGAGCGGGGCGTCGAAAGCCGTTGAAAGAGACGGGAGCAAGGAAGCGGGCCGCAACATCAAGTGAACGCTGCAGCCACGTCATAGTATCAGCCGAAAGGTGTTTGAAAGGGCCGAGCCAGTCATGTCATGGCGAAGGCAATAGACAGCAGTCTGGACCGGAAGGACTGCTGGACCTTTCCGGGGTAAGGGGCGGTGGCACGCTTCCAGAGAAGAGCGCGGAACAGGAGAGACCCTACCTGGCAGCCAAGTCGGGCAAAGACCGGGCGTATAAAGCCGGCCGGCCGAAATCGCGAGGAGCCAGGAGGGCGTCCGAGGGGTCTACAGTACCGGCGAAGGCGCGCAAGATAACGCGCTGGAGGGAAGGGGCCCTGCTTTGATCGAGTTGCCAGGAGGTAAGTGCGAGGGCCGCCTGCGTGGGACCGTGCGCTACCCGGCGCAAGCCGCACCAGGAAGATCATCGTTAAGCCGTGTGCGGGAAAACCGCACGCACGGTTTGAAAGGGGTTTGTTGAAAAACGGGCTGGCTATTGTAGCCAGTACCGCGTCAAAATCTACCTATGGTGACCCGCCGAACCCTGCTGCAGGCACTGGCCGCGCCGGCGGCGCTTCCAGCCGCCACGCCGCCGCGTTTCGTCGGCATCACGGTGATGCCCGAAGACTACCAGGTGGAGGGGATTGAGCAGGTTCTGCGCAACGTGAAAACGCGGGCCCGCGCCACCGCGGTGGCGACCTCGCCGTACGTGATGGAGCCTTCCGACCGGCAGCACGGGCAGCGCCAACCACCGATTGACGCCGGCGCCGGCGGAGTGCGTCTGCTCGACCGGCCTTTGTGGGGCCGGCGGGAGCTTTACACCTCGTCCTCGCCCAGCTTCGTACCCAACCTCAAGCTCTACCAGGGGTTGCGATACCAGCCCGCGCCCCCCGACGACCTCACCCGCGCCCAGGGCCGGATCGTGCGCGACTTCC
This sequence comes from Bryobacteraceae bacterium, assembly GCA_049509915.1. Lineage (GTDB taxonomy): Bacteria > Acidobacteriota > Terriglobia > Bryobacterales > Bryobacteraceae > JBEKYD01. The sequence continues at coordinate 2,375 of JBEKZL010000234.1, forward strand.
TGGTTGCCGCGCGCGCCGCCGGGCTTCGGACTTACTTCCAGATCCAGGCCGCCGTCCCGCCCGATTACATCGTCACCTCCGGCGGCCCCAGCGACGAAGACCAGCCGCGCCTCCCCGATGGCAGCCGGCCGGCCCGCCGCGTCGGCAACACCGGCAGCCTCGCCTCCCTCGATATCCGCCGGTACACCCAGGCGCTGATCGCCGACCTCTGCCGGCAGTATCCGGAGATCGACGGTATCCGCGTCGATTGGCCCGAGTATCCGCAATACCTGCTGGACGACGCTTTCCTCGATTTCGGCGCACCCGCCGAGGCCGCCGCCAAGCGCCTGGGCTTCGACTTCGAGCGGATGCGGCGCGCCGCCGCCGACCTGTACCGGCATCTGCACGGCGGGCTGACGGATGGGGAGCTTGAATCGGCCAGCTTCGTGTTGCTTCCGTTCATGAGCCGGAACGAAGGCCTGGCCGATCTGGGACGCTTCAAGGCAACCCTCGTCAAAGAACTGCTTCAGGGCTTCCGCCAGGCGCTGACCGAAGCCGGCGGCGCCGCCCGGCAACTGGTCCCCAACGCGTTCCCGCCGCCATTTTCCTTTTCCTCCGGAATGGATTACCGTTTGGCTGCTCCGCACTGCGACGGATTCAGCGTGAAGCTCTACACCATGCACTGGCCCATGATCGTGCGCTTCTACGGCGACGTGCTCCAGAAAGCCAATCCGGGCATCTCCGATGCCGTGCTGGTCCGCCAATTGGTGCGGATCCTGGATATCGCCGACGGCCCGGGCCTGCCGCGTCTTTCCGATTACCACTATCCCGGTCCGGACACCCCGCACGGCGCCGGCCCCTCCGCCCAGCGCCGCAAGATTGAAGCGGCACAGCGGGCGGCCGGAAACACGCCGGTGTATGCGCTGGCCCACGGTTACGGGCCGATCAAGGACTTCCGCCAGCGTCTCCAGGTCGCCTGGCGGGCATCCCGGCGCCGCGTCTGGATTAACCGCTACGGTTACCTGACCGAAGAAAAGATCGACGCCATTGGAAGCGTGTGTGAATGACTCTATGAAAACGGACGCACAACTCGAAGCCAGTATCGAACGGTTTCAGCGAGGTTTCTGGAACAGGCAAACCGTGGACCGGCCTCCCATCGGGGTGGTCCCCGACCGGATCTGGTCGCCGATCGGCTTTCGGCGCGAACCGCTGCGGAAGCCCTATCTGGAGCCCGCCGACGTCAACCGCGCGCAAGTGCGGACCGAGTATGAAGATTGCGGGGCGGCGCGCCGCGTGGTCTCCGACGATTGGATGCCCTTCGTCGCCGCCTGGCGCGCCATCCCATGGCTGGAGGCGATGTGCGGCTGCCGCGTTCACTGTGCCAGCGGCTCGCTCGCTCCCGAACGTTACATCGGTGAGCCGGCCGAACTGCTGACGGCCCCCATCCCGGCCAACGAAGAATGGTTCGAACGCCTGCGGACCGAGACTGCCGCGCTGGCGGCCGATCTTCCCGCCGATTGCTGGGTCAGTACCACCATTCTGCGCGGCTGCTCCGAGCTAGAAGCGGCCGCCGCACGCGTCAATGAGTTGCACTGGCGCGTCCTCCAGATGCATTTCGAATCGATCCAACCGAAACTGGGCGGTTACGGGCATATTTTCGGTTTTTGGGCGCCTGGCCCGGCCACCGTTCTGCAGGAAGACGTGATGGGCATGTGCGCGCCCGGGCGCTACCGCGACCTCTTCCTGCGCTACAACGCGGAACTGGTGGCGCGCCTGGGCCCATACACGCTCTTTCACCTGCACTCCACCGGGTACCGCCATTACCGGCACGTGCTGGAGATTCCGGGCATCGCCGGGTTGCAGCTCAATGTGGAAGAGAGCGGCCCTCCGCTGGCCGACTTGGTTCCGGCGCTGCGCGCGATTCTCGAGCGGACCCGGCTGATATTGCACGTGGACGGCCATTTTGGAGAGCTGCCCGCGGCTCTCCGCGCGCTGCCCACCGAAGGTCTTTACCTGCTGCTCTCGGACAAGTTCATTCCGGATGAAGCGGCTTACCTGGACTTTGTGAGAGACAATTTCTAAGACGCGCCACGAGGCGGCCATCGAGCCAAGGAGCACACCCATCACACCGCAAAAGATCACCGCCGCGGCCGAGCGGCCCACCCGGACCCGCTTCGTCATCATGGCGCTGCTGTTCGGCTCCGTCGTCATCAACTACCTGGACCGCGCCAACCTGTCGATTGCCGCGCCGCTGCTGGCGAAGGACCTGGCCATCGATTCCGTCAAGATGGGGCTGGTGTTCTCGGCCTTCGGCTGGAGCTATGTGTTCTGTCAGGTTCCGGGCGGCTGGCTGGTGGACCGGGTGCATCCGCGCAAGCTCTACGCCATCCTGATCGCGCTCTGGTCGGTGGCCACCGCGCTGCTGGGATTCTCGGGCAGCCTGGCCATGCTGTTCGCGCTCCGGCTGGCCATTGGCGCGTTCGAAGCGCCGTCGTTTCCCATCAACAACCGGGTGGTGACAACCTGGTTCCCGGAAAGCGAACGCGCCACGGCGATCGGCTTCTACACTTCCGGACAGTTTGTCGGCCTGGCCTTCCTGACGCCGGTCCTGATGTCCCTCCAGGTCCATTTCGGCTGGCGCGGCGTTTTCATTTCCGTGGGGCTGCTGGGCATGGTTTGGGCCGCGGCCTGGTACGCGGTCTATCGCGGCCCGCTGAGTTATAAAGGCGCCAATGCGGCCGAGATCGAAACCATCCGCCGCGGCGGCGGGCTGGTGGACCTGGGCGAGCGAACCGCGGCCAGTTCCGGCCGCGGGTTCAGTGCCGCCGATTTGGGCCGGGTGCTGAGCCACTCCAAACTGTGGGGGCTGTATATCGGCCAGTTTGCGCTTACCTCGACGCTGTGGTTCTTCCTGACCTGGTTCCCGACTTACCTGGTCCAGTATCGCGGCATGAGCTTCCGGCAAGCCGGCCTGCTCGCGTCGCTGCCGTTCCTGGCGGCGTTCTGCGGGGTTGTTTGTTCCGGCCTGGTTTCGGATTTTCTGGTGCGGCGCGGCTTTTCGCTCGGCGTCGCGCGCAAGACGCCGATCGTCACCGGACTGCTGCTGTCGACGAGCGTCGTCGGCGCCAACTACGTGCGCACGCCGCACTGGATCGTCGCCTTCATGGCTCTGGCGTTTTTCGGAAACGGGCTGGCATCGATCGCCTGGTCGCTGGTATCGGCGGTGGCGCCGAAGCGTCTGATCGGGCTCACAGGAGGCGTATTCAACTTCATCGGGAACATGTCTTCCGTCACCGTGCCGGTGGTGATTGGAGCTCTGGTGCGGGGAGGCGATTTTGCGCCGGCCCTCGCCTATATCTCGGCGATGGCGCTAATCGGAGCCCTTTCCTACATCCTGGTGGTGGGAAAGATCGAACGGCTTCCGGATGAGACGTCTCCGACCTCCTGAGGCTGTGCAGTTTTGTCGCGGGCCAAGCTGCCGTGGGGCAGACCATCGTTTTTTGTGGTCTGCCATCCGACCAATGGATCGGGGGGCTGCTCGGTACCGGCGGTGCGGCGAAAGACGAGGACGAGTAGCATGATCAAGTGCCGCGTGTAGGGCAGGGTCGAAAAACGCGCCGGGACGAGTCCCGGCGTGGCAGACTGAGAGTCCGCTCCACAATTTTCATGAGCTTGCGAGGGCCGCAGGCCCTGAGACGGCAGACCACAAGAAACGATGGTCTGCCCCACGGCAATGGACATCGGGTCCCTCTCCGCGTTACAACTTGTAGCAGCTATGTCCGACGAAAAGACCGGCTTGACCCGCCGCGGATTTCTGCCCGCCACGGCGGCGGCTTTCACCATCGTTCCGCGCCACGTGCTGGGGGCCGGATACACCGCGCCTAGCGACAAGTTGAACATCGCCGCCGTGGGCGTGGGCGGCATGGGAAAGAACTATGTGAAGGGGTGCGCCAGCGAGAATATCGTGGCCATCGCCGACGTGGACCACGTCTTCGCGGCGCCCGTCTTCAAGACCTATCCCGGCGCCAAAGTCTACAAGGACTATCGCGTGATGTTCGAGAAGGAAAAGGGCATCGACGCGGTGATCGTGGGCACGCCCGATCACAGCCACGCTGTCGTGGCGGCCGCCGCGATCGCGCTGAAGAAGGGCGTCTACGTGGCCAAGCCCATGACGCGCACGGTGTTCGAGGCGCGCGAGTTGGCCAAGGCGGCACGGGAGCGGAAAGTGGCCACGCAGATGAGCGTGCAATCCACCTCCACGGACCCGGCGGTGACCACCGAGGAATGGGTGAAATCGGGCGTGATCGGCAAGGTGCGCGAGGTGCACGTGTGGACCGACCGTCCCGTTTGGCCGCAGGGCCTGGTGCGGCCCGCCGACAAGGCGGCGGCGCCCGCCTCGCTCGATTGGGATATCTGGCTGGGGCCCGCGCCGGTGCGGCCCTATCACCCGCTGTATCACCCATTCAACTTCCGCGGCTGGTACGATTTCGGCACCGGCGCCCTGGGCGACATGGCGTGCCACACGTTCCACATCGTGGTGAAAGCCCTCGGCCTGGGCGCGCCGCTTAGCGTGAGCGCGGAAAGGACCGTGATCCGCGAAGCGCTCAAGAAGGGGGAAAAGCCCGATCCCGTCTGGGCCCGCTCCAGGCGCGCCAGCTATCCGGAAACCTTCGCGAGTTCCTCCATCGTCACCTGGGACTTCCCCGCGCGGGCCGAGCAGCCACCGGTTCGAATGAGCTGGTACGACGGCGGCCTGCGCCCGCCACGCCCGCCGGAGCTCGCGCCGGACCGCGACCTGGGCACCGAAGGACTGCTGTTCGTGGGCGAGAAAGGGACGCTCTGGAGCGAGTTCTCCGGCGGCATCCGCTTTCTCTCCGACCGGCAGCAACAATCGCTCCCCGCGCCTCCCAAGACTCTGCCGCGCACCGCCGGCCATTACATGGAATGGGTGAACGCCTGCAAAGGCGGCGCGCCGGCCAACTGCAATTTCGAGTTCGCCGCGCCGCTCACCGAAATCGCCCTGCTCGGCGTGGTGGCGCAGCGCACCGGCAAATTCCTGCTGTGGGACGCCGAAGGAATGCGCTTCCCCAACGATGCGGCGGCGACCGAACTGCTCAAACCGGAGTACCGCCAGGGATGGTCGTTATGAAAAAGTGGATTGCGATTCTGGCGCTGGCGGCGGCTCCGGCGTGGGCCGCCGAGAAGAAGCTCTTCGACGGAACGGGCATCGCCGGCTGGGTGCGCATGCCGAGGCACGAAGGCGTACCGGCCGGCCAGAAACCCGGCTTCGTGCTGCGGGACGGCCTGCTGGAGACCGTGCCGGACGCTCCGGAAGACGACCTTTGGTACACCAGAGGGAAGATCGGCGACGCTACCCTGCGCGTGGTCTACAAATTCTCCGCGCCGGACGCGAATTCGGGCGTGTTCATTCGCATCCCTTACAAGCCGAAGTCCGAGGACGATGCCATCAACAAGGGCATCGAGGTGCAGATCCAGGACTCCGCCGACGATTACCACTGCACCGGAGTCTTGTACTCGATGACCAAGGCCATGGCGCGGCCATACAAGCCGGCCGGAGAGTGGAATACGCTGGAGATCGAGCTGCGCGGGCCGCGCACCATCGTCAAGCTGAACGGCGTGGTGGTGACCGATTACGACGGCGTGTCGCCGGTGCCGCCCAAGAAGGGACAGTACGAGCCCGATCGCGGGCCGCGGCCGGACGAAGGCTACATCGCCATTCAGCACCACGGTGGCGCACCGAACTTCTGGTTCAAGGAAATCACCCTGATTCAGTAGACGCGCACGGCTAATTTGCGGAACATGGCCTGGGGGCGATCCGTATGTCAACATGGAGGGCCCAAATGTACTGCACCCAATGCGGCCTCGAATTGCGGGAGGTCGACCACTTCTGTTCGCGCTGCGGCCATAGAACGGCCCTGGAGGCGCCGATCGGCGGACCGCAACCGTTGATGCTCGACAAGAGTAACAAGAAGATTGCCGGCGTCTGCGCCGGATTCGCGAGGTCTTGCGAAGTCGATGTCACTCTGGTAAGAGTGCTCTGGCTTGTGCTTGCGTTCTGCACGGGAGTCGGTTTCATAGCCTATCTCGTAGCGTGGATCGCCATGCCCAGCGACGCCGGAGTTCGGGCCCGCCCGGTGATAGCCCGAGAACCGCAGACAAGTTAAGAAGAAGCCGCCGGCTGCTGATAATCTGAGATGGTGAGTGCGGGTTTGGCGAAGTACACCATTTCGGAGTTATGGCCACATATTAAGCAACCGCTCCGTAACGGTCGCGGCTCGGAAACACGCGTAACCGAGCCGCGACCGTCAGGGAGCGGTTGCCAGGGAATACGTTTCTGGTGGTGCGTGTTTTTCGCGGTCTCGGGGCTGTGGGCGCAGAGCGGGGAGAACGTTCTCCTGGTGGTGAACCGGCGCGACGCCGGCTCGCGGGAGATCGGCAACTACTACCGGCCTCGCCGCTCGGTCCCGGCGACGAACGTCTGTTCCCTGGATACAACCTCGGACGAGGAGATCGAGTGGGGGACCTATGTGCGCGAGGTGGAGCAGCCGATTGCGCGATGCCTCGAACAGGGCGGGTTGAAGGAGAGCATCCTGTACATCGTGCTGACCCAGGGCGTGCCGCTGAAGGTAGACGGCAGCGGCGGGTCGATACGCGCGGCCGAGCACGCCTCGGTGGATTCCGAGCTGACGGTGCTCTACGGCAAGCTGCACGGGGCCGAAACGGTGCGCGCGGGAGGGATCCCGAACCCGTACTTTATGAAACGCGATATGCCGTTTCGCCATCCCGCGGTGCCGATCTACATGGTGACGCGGCTGGCGGCGTTCTCGGTGGCGGACGTCAAGGCGATGATCGACCGGGCGCTGACGGCGCGCAACCGGGGCAAGTTCGTGATCGACCTGAACGGTCCCAATAACTTCGACGGAAACAATTGGCTGCGCGACGCCGCCATGCTGCTGCCCCGCGCCCGCCTGTTGCTCGATGAAACCGCCGGCCAGCCGCTGCACATTAAGGACGTCATCGCCTACGCCAGTTGGGGATCGAACGACGGGCGGATCGCGCGCCTGTTGGGCTACTCGTGGCTGCCGGGCGCGGTCGCCACCGAATTCGTCTCGACCAACGCACGCACCTTCCGCCGTCCGCCGCCGGGATGGCTACCCACCACGTGGGAGGACCGGGCGCACTTTTTCGCCGGCACGCCGCAGACCCTCAGCGCGGATTACCTGTCCGAAGGCGCCACCGCCGTTACCGGCAATACCTATGAGCCGTACCTGACGGGCTGCGCGCGCCCCGATTACCTGCTTCCGGCTTATTATCAGGGGCGAAACCTGGCCGAGAGTTATTACATGTCGATCGCCTTGTTAAGCTGGCAGGGAGTGGTACTGGGAGATCCGCTCTGCTCGCTAGGGAGGCCATGAGAATGGATGCGGCACAAAACAAATCCAGCCACAGATGAACACAGATGAATCCTTTCCTGTGCCTATCCGTGTTTATCTGTGTTCATCTGCGGCTGGAATTCTTCACCCTGTAGGAATGGACAAGCCCTGACAATGGACAAGAAACGAATTCGCGAAATCGCGCCGCGATTCGCCGGCCTCCGCCTGCTGGTGGTGGGCGACCTGATGCTGGACGAGTTCATTTGGGGGAAAGTGTCGCGGATTTCGCCGGAGGCACCCGTGCCGGTGGTGGACGTGACTTCGGAATCCTACTATCCGGGCGGAGCGGCCAATGTGGCGCGCAACCTGCGCGAATTCACCAGCCATGTGGCCGTGCTGGGGGCGGCCGGCGACGATGCGGCCGGCTCGAGGCTGGTGTCGCTGCTGGCCGGCTCCGGCATGGATACGGCCGGTGTGATGCGGCACGAGGGCTATTCCACCATCGTCAAGACCCGCGTCATCGCCCGCCACCAGCAGGTAGTGCGGGTGGATCGCGATTGCCGCATCCCGTCCGGAGGGCCGTGGGTGGAACGGGCCATTGAGTTTGTGGAGCGCGCCGCCGGCGATGTCGATGGGATCGTGGTGTCGGATTACAACAAGGGTTTCGTGACCCAGGCCCTCGCGGATCGGGTTCTGGCGGCGGCGCAGCGTCACGGCAAGGTTCTGACGGTGGACCCGCATCCGCGCACGGCTCTCGAATGGAAAGGCGCCACGGCCATCAAACCGAACCGGAGCGAGGCTTTCCATGCCGCCGGCTTGCCGCCGTCCGACCCGGTCGAGCCGGCCGAGCGCGACCTGGCCTTGCTCGAAGCCGGCCATCGGCTGCTGCAGCGCTGGCAGCCGCAAAACCTGGTGGTGACGCTGGGAGAACAGGGCATGATGCTGTTTCGCGCCGGCGAGCCATGTTACCACGTGCCCGCGTCCGCCCAGGATGTCTTCGATGTCTCCGGCGCGGGCGATACCGCGATTGCCCTCTTCACGCTGGGGTTGTGCGCCGGCGCCGACGCGCGCGAAGCTGCCGAACTAGCCAACCTGGCGAGCGGAATCGTGGTAGGAAAGCTCGGTACGGCGACGGTGAATCCGGTGGAACTGGAAGCGGCGCTGGGGTAGAGGCTTGGGGTTGCGGCACTGTCAACGGCCGCCCACCTGCCCGGCGAGTAAATCGGCAATCGCAAGCCCCTGGCCGCTCGCTATTTCCGAGTGGGGTGTCCGGGCGCAACCGGCCGACAGGCCGAAATGGAGGCCCCTGACAGCCTGTCGCCCTCGCAGGAGCCCCGGCGCTGGCGGCTAAGGATTATGCTGAGGGAGTGCGCGCTCGCTGTTCGCTTTTCATCCTCGGCGCCGGCTTTTCGCGACCAGCTGGTCTGCCTCTTGCGTCTGAATTATGGCAAGAGGTTCGGCACCGCGCGGAAAGAATGGCGGGTCGCGCCGAGAAGTTCAAAGAAGACCTCGATGCGTACCTAACCTTTCAGCGCGACTGTAACGGACGTGTGCTAGGCGCTGCCGACGTCGACTTCGAGGACTTCTTGGGCTTTCTGGACGTTGAGTTTTATCTGGACCTTCGAGGATCGCAGACCTGGAGCGATGACGGTAACGAGACGCAGGTACTCGTGAAGACCCTGATCGCTCAGATCCTTACCGAGCGAACCCCACCGCCGACTGAGGTGCCGGAGGTTTATCGCAGGTTTGCGGAGGGACTGGAACCGCAGGATACCATCGTCACTTTCAACTACGACATACTTCTGGAACGGGCGCTAGACCTGATAAAAAAGCCGTTTCGGCTGTTTCCGCGCCGTTACCGATCCGTCCGCAGGGGAACCGCAGATGTTGATTCCTCACAGGAAGAGGTAAAGATCTTAAAGCTGCACGGATCGGTAGATTGGTTTGATAGGAAACGATACCGCCAACTCGAAGAAGCCCGCTCCGCTCAAGGATTTGGAAGCCCAGTCGATCCAATCTTCAACCGGAAGGACATTCGGGTTACATCGGTCGTGGATGGCCCGCGGCTCCCTGATGATCCACTGCAAGAAATGCACCGCGTTCTCAATGTCGAAGATCTGTACAAGGACCCGCCAATGTTCATCGCGACTCCATGGTTGCTCAATCCCTCATCAATGAGGCTTCTATTCGCCGCACCAGTGAAGGAGTTTTGGGGCGAGATTGGCAGGGATGGGCTCGCGAATCTCGGAATGGCAATCGTCGGATATTCGTTGCCCCTTCACGACGATTATGCTCGCCAAGTTATTTACCGACTTGTGAAAAACTATCAGTCGCCGCATTGGCGCGAGGTGTTAGGACGCGCGAAAACGCCCCTCGTGCTCGTCGATTACCGCCAATCCGAGCCCGCGCTGAACACCCTAAGAGAGCGGTACCGCTTTGTCGACTGGAGCAATCCGCGATGCTGCTTCGATGGATTCAATGACGACGTTTTGCCACTCCTGGTTTCACGGCAAGAATAGTCACCGGCGAAATACAACCGTTAGATCAGTGCAGGCCGGGGCAGACATTCGGACGTGCTGAGCGCCAAGGGTAAGCCGAGCGTTTCGGAAAGCCTGTGCCAGTTTTGCGCGCATCGTTGCCGACTCTTCCATAGCTCCTATTCGATTCGAGTCCCGAACGGCGCCATGCCCTTGGTTAGCACAGTCTTCGGAAACTCGCCGGAACCACAGAGCATGAATGAGCCGAAGTCCCTGTACCAATCGCCTTCGGGCGCCCAAGGGACGGCATTCACCCACTCCTGCAATCGGCGAAGATCCCGGAGAGAAATCTGACGCTGCTCTACGCGCGCAAGGATGTGCTCCCAGACGGGCCGCGGCAGACTAGAGAAGCGGATCTTCGGCAATGGCGTCGGTCCCGAAGACTGCCCGGATCAGGTCCTTCCCCGCCTCGCTCTTGCGCTCGGGATCGGCCTCGGCCATGAACCGCCGATAAGTCACATTGAGGTTGGCGCGGGCTGCCGCTTCCGCCTCCACTCCTCGCTGCGCAAGAACGACCAGGGCTCGGCTCATCGTGAGGTGCTTCTTCCTGGCCACACGCTCCACCTCGACTGCCAACCGCGCCGGCATGGTGACGCTCTGGCGGACGGATGGCGCCGTTCGAACTCGTGGCCTTGACGCCCTATTCATGCCCTTATGGTATCAAACGAACCAGGCTGGTGGCCGAACTGGCCAACCTGGCGAGCGGAAGCCAACGCCGGGGATCCACGTATGCGTGCGAACTGACGCGTTGGCGGAGCGGGAGCTTGTCACACCTCACACGTTTCCGTGGCCGCGAAGCCCCGACCGGCCGTGAGGCATTCGCTATCCTGAAAGCGGGGTAGGCCCACATCGCGTCGAAGAAGCCGAAGCCACTCTACCGGCGGCCCTCCAACTCGGCAATCTGGGACCGGAACTGGCGCTGGTGCTGGAGGAGGCGCCGGTGTCGGAGCTGGACCGCACCCTCGAGATCTTGGCCGATGCCATGCCACCGGCCACGGCTTCCACAGAGCATAAGGGGTTGTCCGCGGCCGTCACTCGCGCGCGCCGGTTGCGGACGCATGGAATCGGCGGCGAGACCCTCACCATCATGCGGGAGGTCATCGATAAGGCGCTCGACCGCAGTCATCGGCGGCTGCGCATCGTCAGCTATGTTCTGACAGCAGCGCTGGTCACAGTGACCGGACTCGGCATCTGGAGGATTGCCGCGCTCAACCGGCAGAAGCACGAAATCGACGGTCACATCCAACAGTTGGAAGCGCAGTTGCAGCAAGCCGGCGGCGGCGCCGACGTCGACAACTTGTTGTCCCGGCTGGACAGTTACCAGGATCTCGGCGAGGCACTGCAGCAGAGCCTGCTCTACCGGATCGGCCCGCACGAGGAGGGCGCCTTCGTCACCCGGGAGATGCGAGCCGTCATGACGGATCTCGGGGCCGAGGTCTATAGCATTCCGCCGGAGTTCATGAACCAGGTGAAACACTATATCGCCGACGACGAAGGGCCGAATCGCGCCCTCATCGAACGGGCCTTCCGGAACGATGGCGAGCAGCTCCGGACCATGCGCCATATCCTGACGGAAGAACACCTGCCGCCAGATCTGGCATATGTTCCGATCGTCGAATCGGCGCTCCAGTAAGGGCAGACCAGCGCGGCGGGCGCGGCAGGGCCGTGGCAGATGACCGCCGTCACCGCCCGCGCTTATGGGCTGCGCGTGGATAGCCAAGTGGATGAACGCGAAGACCGGGTTAAATCGACCGTCGCCGCCGCGAAGTATCTGCGTGACCTGATCCTGGATTTCGGCACCGGAAGCTCCGTCATGCTGGCGCTGGCTGCCTATAACAGCGGAGCGGCCGCGGTGAAACAGGCCGTGGTGCGCAACGTGAGCGACCCATCAAACAGCGCAATTTCTGGTATCTGTATCGGAGGAAGGCGCTCCCGCTGGAGACCCGGGAATATGTGCCGAAAGTATTCGCCGCCATCCTGATCGGACGGGCGCCCGAGCAGTTCGGATTCTCCAAATAGCGTTCTACTTCAGCTTCTGTACGTCGTCTTCGGGAGACGCGGAAGCGTTGTAAGTCGCATAGAGGGTAGGGGCGCTGGGGTAGGGGCTTGGGGTTGCGGCCCTGTCAACGGCTCCCCTCCCGGTGAGTAAATCGGCAACCGCAAGCCCCCGAACGCCCGCTATTTCCGAGCGGGGCGTCACTCGTCCTGAGATTGCCGATTCCGCGTGCTGCGCTAGAACTCAGTGAGTCAGCTATCGTCGTACCATGTTCATAGCGACGATTTGGTCATTAAGCGATGGAGTTGAGAGGAGCGGACGATGCGTGTTTTTGTCGCAGGGGCGAGCGGAGCGATTGGCGAACCGTTGATTGCGGAGTTATTGGAGCGTGGACACTCTGTGGTGGGGATGACAACCAGCGAGGCGCGGTCGAAATATCTGGAGGGCCAGGGTGCCGAGGCGGCGATCGTGGACGCCTTCGATGCGCCGGCCGTGGGGGCTGCGCTGCGGCGGTCGAAAGCGGAGGTGGTAATCGACGAATTGACGTCGCTGCCGAAGGCCCCGAGCGATATGCCGAAATACGCCGCGGGCGATAGGAAGCTAAGGATTGAGGGTGGAGGGAATTTGTTTCGCGCGGCGCTTGCGAGCGGTGTGCGGCGGTATCTACAGCAGTCGAGCGGGTTCTTCTTGAAGGCAGTGGCCGGGACGCTGGCGGACGAGTCGTCCCCGTTGGATGTTAATGCGAGCCCGAGTGTGGCAGCAAGTGCGCGGACATATACGGAACTGGAGGCGCGGTTGTTCAGTTCCAATGCTATTGAGGGTGTGGCATTGCGATACGGATTCTTCTATGGGCCCAAGACGTGGTATTACCCCGGCGCGGCGGCGGCGGACATGGTAATGCGCCAACAGAATGCGGTGGTGGGCAAGGGCGAAGGCGTGTCGTCGTTTGTGCATATCCATGATGCCGCGATCGCAACGGTGGCGCTGCTAGCGGCGCAGCCGGGAGTGTACAACCTGGTGGATGACGACCCTTCGCCGCAGACCGTGTGGCTGCCGGCGTTTGCTAAGTTTGTGGGTGCTCCAGCGCCCCCGCACATGAGCGAGGCGGAAGT
>JBEKZL010000235.1:0-12031 GCA_049509915.1 Bryobacteraceae bacterium
ACCACGATATTGAGCTTCGATTCGCGCGATTCGGTGTAGGTCGGATTGGCCAGGTACTTGCCATCCTTCAGGCCGACGCGAACGCCGCTCAGAATGTGCGGGAACGGCAGATCGGAAATGGCCAGCGCGGCCGCGGCGCCGCAAATCGCCAGCGTGTTGGGGTCCTGTTCGGGATCGGCCGACAGAACCATGGCGATAACCTGGGTTTCGTACAGCAAGCCTTCGGGGAAAAGCGGACGAATCGGCCGGTCGATCAGCCGGCTGGTGAGGATTTCTTTTTCGGAGGGGCGGCCCTCGCGTTTGATAAAGCCGCCCGGAATCTTGCCGGCGGCGTAAGTATACTCGCGGTAATCGACCGTGAGAGGGAAAAATCCGGCATTCGCTTTGGGCTTATCGGCCATACATGCCGATACCAGCACCACGGAATCGCCGGAACGAACGACAACGGCGCCGTTCGCCTGCTTGGCCATTTTACCGGTTTCAAAGGTAATTTTGCGGCCGTCCAGGTCAACTTCAACGGTGTGAAACATTTATTTCTTAAAACCTCCAACCTGGGCCGGCGTGAGGAGTGCATCCCCTCACGGGCCAGTTCATGTCTTGGTCTCCATCGGGAAACCACCATGAGACTGGAGTTGACAGGGTGGGTTTGCTGCGAGTCCCCGCGCCTCCGGAACTAGCGCCGAATGCCCAAGCGCTGCAGGACCGCCTTGTAACCATCCGGGTCCGTATCGCGCAGGTAGGTCAAGAGCCGGCGACGCTTGGCGACCAAGGTCAGCAGCCCTTTGCGGGAACCATGATCCTTGCGGTGCGTCTTGAAGTGCTCCGTCAGCAGCGTGATACGCTGGCTCAACAGTGCAATCTGTACTTCAGGCGACCCTGTGTCGGATTTGTGGCGTTGATTGGTGGAAACAACTTGCCGCTTAGCTTCAATCGCCAGTGCCATTCGCTGGGTAAAACTCCTTGTCTTCTCTTTATCTCGTTCTGGTACGCACACAGGATAACACAGATGGCGGGACCGGCGGGGAAGCACGCGGACGCCACGGACGCCGGGGCGTGGTGCGCCGTCCTCGTCTGCAGCGGACTTTCTGCCAAGCTGGCGGACCCGAGCCGTTAGACTTGGCCCGCTTCCAGCAACCGAAGGAGCTGGCGAGCCGTAACGATCGCGGTCGACTTATGGGAAGTGCTTGGTGTTCTCGGTCACGATGTAGTCGGCCCTGGTCGCGGCGGCGCATTCGTAGACGCGGTTATCGTCCTCGCGATCGGAGATTTTCAGCCTGCCACGAGGCTTCGCCCTGACGCTCACGGCTTCCAGCAGGCCGCGCAGCTTGGCAATCCGCCGTCGACTGAGATGCCGCAAGCGCTCGTACTCAAACACGCGGTGGTATTCGGCAATCAGAGCGTCGGTCAGGCAGGGTCGGATCCTCTCGGCCACTATCAGGTCGAATACCTGGGCGTTCGGGCCTGTAGGCGAGATCACGGCGGATACCAGGACGCTGGTGTCGAGCACCACACGGATCATTTGATGCGGCGCTTATCGGGGGCCTTACCGGCCCGCCGGGCCTCCGCAACGGCAGCGTCGATCTCCCGCGGGGGCATCTTGTCGAGGCCCTTGGCATTGGCTTCCCGCCGCAGTCCGGCCACTGTCTCCGCCAATTCCCGCAGCAGATGCTTCCGGTTCTTTTGCGGGGCGGCGACAGGCGCGGCGTCTACGGCTAGCTGTGGAGTCACTAGGAACCGGCCGCCCTCCACAACGGCGACCTGAAGCAGAGTCCCTTCCACCACCCCAGCTTCCTCCCGCAGGCTCCTGGGGATTACCATCTGACCTTTTCTTTGAAGTCTAACCAAAACTTGAGACATATAGATGCAGCGGCTCCGCCGAATTTTGTTTTATCAAGCCCTTGGGGTGCGACGCGCGGCTGAGGGTCCGCGGCCAGGGACGCGCCGCCGGGATGCCTCTCGAAGCCAGTGGCGTGTACAATGGCGGCATGCGAGTTCCCCTTGCGCTCTTCATACCGTTGGCCGCATTGGCTCAACCTGGAGTTCCGGGTGCAATCCCTCCGCCACTGCGGCAGGCAGCGAGCCTCATCAACGATTTCGGCAACACGCGGCGCTACGCGGCCGAAAATGCCGCGGTCGCCCCGGCCGCCGCCGGCGAGGACCGCGTCGTCTTCATGGGTGATTCCATTACCGACAACCTACACAATGCGCAGCGCTTCGGCCCATTCTTTCCGGGCAAGCCATACCTCAACCGCGGCATCAGCGGGCAGGTGACCGGACAAATGCTGCTGCGCTTCTACCCGGATGTGATTGCGCTCCAGCCGCGAGCGGTGGTGATTTTCGGGGGCACCAACGACATCGGCGGCAATATCGGGCCGGTTCCGGTGGAATCGACCGAGAACAACCTTGCCGCCATGGCCGATATGGCGCGCGCCAATGGGATTAAGGTCGTCATGGCATCGTTGACTCCGGTTTCGGACATTCCGGGCAAGCCACCCATAACGCCCGGCCGGCCGCCGGAAAGCATCCTGGCGCTGAACCGATGGATCAAGGATTACACCGCCAACCATGGCCTGGTGTTTCTGGACTACTTCTCGGCGACCGTGGACGACAAGGGATTCTTTCGCGCCGAGCTTACCGAGGACGGTCTGCATCCAACCGCCAAAGGCTACCAGATCATGAACCCGCTGGCGGAAGCGGCGATCGCACACGCTCTCGGCAGGTAGGAAGACGCGCGCTTTAGAGCGCGCGTCACAGTGAGACAAGAGGTTTCCGATGCCGCAGGTTTTAAACGGATTTGGCACCCCGGCCCTACTCTTCGATCTGGATGGCACGCTGGTGGACAGCGTGTACCAGCACGTGCTCGCCTGGCGTGACGCCTTGGAACGCGCGGGGTTGCCGCTGGCGGTCTGGCTGATCCACCGTCGGATCGGGATGAGCGGCGGGCTGATGGTGAATGCACTCGCGCGCGAAATCGGCCATACCCTGACCGCGGAGGACGGCGCGCGCATCCAGCAGTTCCACGCGGAAGCTTTCCGCCAGTATGCATCCCAGGTACGCCCCCTGCCCGGCGCGCGCGAGCTGCTGGCTTACCTGGCGCAAACCGGGGTCCCGCACGCGATCGCCACCAGCGGGCGCATCGAGAGCGCGGGACCTACGCTGAAGGCCCTGGGCGTGGGGCCGGCCGTACCGGTGGTCACGCGCGATCAGGTGGCGCACGCCAAGCCGGACCCGGACCTGTTTCTGGCGGCCGCCGATCGGGTGGGCGTACCGGTTGAGCACTCGGTGGTAGTGGGCGACAGCATCTGGGATCTGCTGGCGGCAAGGCGGGGGCGCGCTCTAGGCGTGGGATTGATGTCCGGCGGATATGGCCAGGAGGAGCTGGAACGAGCCGGCGCATACCGCGTTTACCAGGACCCGGCGGACCTGCTGGCCCACTTGGACGAAGTGGGCGTCCGCGGCACGGGTGCTTAGCTTAACCGATCTGGGAATTTCGCAGTTGAGGCCCGGCAACTAACTCCGCCAAATCGGTTAAGCACTCTCGCGGCACAGCCTGAGATATCCGCTTCAGGATCTTGGCTATAATGACCCGATATGCGGAGACTCGTTTTACTGCTCGCGGCAACCACGCTCTGGGCGGCGGACGATTTCACCCTGTACGATCTGCTCGCGCCTTCCACCCATTCCTTCGACATCGTCTACGATGTGACCCAGACGCGGGAGGGTTCGCCGTACCTCTACAATCCCATTCGCCCCGGCTCGGTGGCCACTCACGAAAGAGCCATCGATCTGGCGACGGGCAAACCGCTGGAGCTGGCGGTAGTCGATGGCAAGTCCGCCAAAGCGGCGGGAGGAGTGGGTCCGCGCACTGCCGACGACGCGCAATACCTGCGCGTGAAACTGCTCGGTCCCGTTCCCAAAGGCGCCGAGACCCGCATCCGAATCTACAAGACTTACACCGATCCGGCGTCGTATTACGAGAAGGACGACGGGTTCGTGTTCGAGCGTCCGCTCGGCATCAAACGCAACCTGGTGGTCCTGCCCAAAGGGTACGAGCTCATCGGCTCGGCATCGCCCGCTATCGTTTCCACCGGCGCGGACGGGCGCATCCGCGCGAGCTTTCTGAATGACCGCGACGATCAGTTGCCGGTGCGGATCGTGGGGAGGAAAGCGAAATGAAGCTTCTGTTGCTGATCGTTCCCGCGCTGCTCTCCGCGCAGACGGCATTTCATCGAGCCGAACAGGATCTGGAGATTCGTTATTGGCTGCTCGATCCATCGGGCCACCAGTTCCGCATCTCGCACGATTTCACGGTGACGCGCGTCGGGCAGAAGTCGGTTCACAGTTTCGTGCGCAAGGGCAGTACCGTCGCCCCCGATTCCAAGATGTTCAACCTGGATAGCGGGGCGCCGCTCGCCACTCACCTGGTGACGGGCCAGAGCGTCAACGCGCTGGGCTACTATCCCACTCCCACCGATCCGGAGTCGGTGGTAGTCCAGGGCGACCTGCTGAAAGCCATAGCCGAAGGCGAATCGGTGCGCATACGCGTTGAGGAAACATATACCGATCCGGTCGGTTATACCCTGAAGAATGGCGAGCTCGAATGGACCCGCACGCTCGGCCGCCCGTTAAACAATGTAACTCTGCCGGATGGCTGGACTCTCACCAGCGTCAACACTCCGGCCGTTATCGTGCTGGACGCGCAGGGACGCACGATGCTTCGCTTCACCAATATCCGCAACGATCAACTGGCGGTGACGATTAGAGCGAAGAAGCGTTAGGGCTGAGGGCCTGAGATAAACCAAACGGCAGGCCCGGGCGAAAGCCGGCGCGGACTCTCAGGCCAATGCCGCATATCTTCCGAAAGGCGGCGCACATAAGCTAGGCTTTACGTTTCGGAAACGGTTCGCCCTTTGGGCCAGACGGCCCTGGGAAAGGAGGCCGTTTCCGTCGGCACCGGGGCAGTTTTGCATGCTGGACGCAGTGGAGCATCCGATCAAGATGTTGTTGGCCGGCGCCGTAAGCCTCAGGCGGCAACCTGATGGGTCGCAAAAGGACTCACGGGCGCTCCAGGACGACCCTTTGACTGGATTGCCGCCGCGCGATGCGGCGGCGGAGGCGATCGCGCGCGCCTGCCATTGCAGACGGGAGGCAATGGCGGAAAGCGCACACCGGCCTGAGTGTTACAGCAATTCGTAGCGCTGGCGATCTTTGTGGCTGGCGCGCTCTGGTTGCGGCTCCGCCGACACCTGACAGCTGTCTCAGAACAGCGCCGGCTGGTCCTCGTCCCGCAATTTCCGCTTCACCCCGAAATATTCGTAAGCCCGCTCCGTCGCCACCCGGCCGCGCGGCGTGCGGTTGAGAAATCCGAGCTGGATCAGATAAGGCTCGTAGACTTCTTCAATGGTGTCGGCTTCCTCCGAAATGGATGCGGCGATGGTGCCCACCCCTACCGGTCCGCCCCTGTATTTGTCGAGAATCGTCAGCATGATCTTCTGATCTATTTCGTCCAGGCCGAAGCGGTCCACGTCGAGCAGGTTGAGCGCGGTCTCCGCCACCGGCAGAGTGATCCTCCCGTCGGCGCGCACTTGCGCGTAGTCGCGCACACGCCGCAGCAACCGGTTGGCGATGCGCGGCGTGCCGCGGCAGCGTCTCGCGATCTCTGCCGCCGCGCCTGCCTCGACGCTTACGTTAAGCAGCGCAGCCGAGCGCTTCACGATCGACTCCAACTCCACCGCGCTATACGGGTCCAGCCGCAGCACCAGTCCGAAGCGCCCGCGCAAGGGAGCCGAAATCAGTCCCTGCCGCGTAGTCGCCCCGATGCCCGTAAACTTCGGCATCGGCAGCGAATGCGTGCGCGCGCCCGGCCCCACCCCGATCAGAATGTCCACCCGGAAGTCTTCCAGAGCCGAGTACAGCATCTCCTCCACGTCCGGCAGCAGGCGGTGAATCTCGTCGATGAAGAATACCTGGCGCGCGCGGATGTTGCTCAAAATCCCCGTCAGGTCCAGTTTTTTCTGCAGCACCGGCCCGGAAGTTGTGGTAAACGGTACTTCCAGTTCCTCGGCAATGATCGCCGCCAACGTAGTCTTGCCCAGTCCCGGCGGGCCGTAAAGCAGCACGTGGTCCATGGCCTCCCCGCGCATGCGGGCGGCCTGGATGGCGATGTCCAGGTTCTCCTTGAGCTTGTTCTGCCCGGTGAAATCGGCCAGCCGCCGCGGCCGCAACCCAACTTCGAATTGCGCGTCTTCGGGCTGGCGGTCGCCGGAAATCAACTGCCGGTCGGGCATTGTGCTACCAGCTTACCGTACCAGTTCCAGCGCGCGTCGAAACAGCGTTTCGAAGTCCGCCACGCCGCCCCCCGTGCCCAGTGTGCTCTTGGCTTTGCGCACCGCCGCATCCGCCTGTGGGCGCGCGCAGCCCAGGTTGAGCAGCGCCGAAAGCACGTCCTGGTCGATAGCCGAAAGCGCCGCCGGCGGAGCACTCGCACCATCCCCGCTGTCGCCCGTTGCCGCCGGCAGTTTGTCGCGCAGTTCCAGCACCATCCGTTCGGCGGTCTTCTTCCCCACTCCCGGAATGCGCACCAGCCGGTCTACCTCGCCCCGCTGGATGGCGCGAATCAAATCCGGTGCCGCCAGGCCGGAAAGCACCTTCACCGCCAGCGTCGGCCCGATCCCGCTCACCCCGATCAACTTCTCGAACAGCGTCTTTTCGTCCGCCGTCAGAAACCCGTACAGCGCCAGCGCGTCTTCCCGAACGTGCGTGTGGATGCGCAGCCGCACCTCCGCCCCCGCATCCGGCAAATGGGTAAACGTTGACACCGGAATCGCCACGTCATAGCCCACCCCGCCGGCTTCGACGATCGCCTGATTCGGGTGCTTCTCCACCAGAACGCCACGCAACAGTGCAATCATGAGTGAACCCCATATTACCGCCCCGTCGCTGTGGAAAAACCCCGCCGGCCGCGCGATGATGCTGATTATAAGTGGCAGCGGGGCAGGAGTGCCTAGTCCAGACCGAAGAGTCTCCCACGGAGTGCTTCCCGTCAGCCGGCGTATTCCAGCACCAGCAGGGTGATGTCGTCTGATTGGGCGGCGCCCTGCGTGAAGTCGCGGACGGCCATCTGGACGGCGTCGTGGACGGTTTCGGCCGAGGAGGCGCCAAGGGCGGCTGCCAGGGCGTGCAAACGCTTGACGCCGAAAAACGCTCCTGCCGCATCTTGCGCTTCGGTCACGCCGTCGGTATAAATTACGAGCTTATCGCCGGGGGTGAGGCGAGTATCGGCCACTTCGTATTCGGCGCCCTCGATCAGGCCTACCGGCATGCCGGTGGCAGCCAGCGCGGCCGTGACTCCGCTGGAACGTAGTACCATGGGCGGGCAGTGGGCTGCGTTGACGTAGCGGACCCGGCCGCTGCGCTCGACTTGGCAATAGAAGATAGTGGCGTATTTTTCTCCACCCGTGCGCTCGAACAAAAAGCGATTAAGCCGCGCCACTCCTTGGTTCAATTCCCCCTGGACGGCGCCCGTGATCATGAGCGCGCCCTGCAGGACGCCGGCCAGCAGGGCGGAGCTGACGCCTTTGCCGGAAACGTCGGCCACCACGGCGGCCCAGCAGTCGGGCGTGGCCTCCACCAAGTCGTAGTAATCGCCGCCCACCTGTTGCGACGCCATGCTGCTGGCGGCGGCGCGGAGCCAGCCTTCGGTGGGCAAATGGGCAGGCAGCAGGCTCTGCTGAATGGTGCGCGCCACCCGCAACTCCTCGTCCATCAGGTGCTTGGCGCGCTCTTCTTCGAGCAGCCGGGCATTCTCGAGCACGGTGGAAGCTTCGATCGCCAAGGTCTGTAGCAGCTCGCGGTTGCCGCCGGCCAAGTCCGCGGCCGCTACGCGGGAATCCATGTAGAGCACGCCGACGGTTTCGCTGGCGGTGGAAAGCACGCTGGTGGCATCGCCCTGGCCGGCGCGAATGCGCACCAGCGGCACACACACCACGCTGCGCAATTCGAGGTCGGCCACGCTGTTGGCCGGGCGAGTATCGTCCGCGCCCAGCGGGTCGAAATTCATGGACAGCAGTTCCCGCCGCTGGCGCAGGGCGCGATTGATCAGGTCGCGCGGCACGCGCAGATCGCTGTCGTGCAGGTTGTGGCCGTGGCGGTTGCGCGCCACGCGCGTATCTAACGCTTCCCCGGAACGGAGCAGCAGAAAACCGCGCTCGGCCCCGGTGACCGTTAGCGCCGCGTCCACCACTTGGGCAAGCACGTCGTCCACCGAGAACGAGCTCTGCAGGGTACGCGCCAAATCGAGGATGGCGCGCAGCTTGCCCATGTTGCCGCCGACCATGACGCCGGCCGCGCCGGTCTCGCTCCTCTCCGGCGCGACCACCTGTTCCACCAGGCGCTTCAGCTCCTGGCCGTCGAGCGAGAAAACCGCCTGGTAGGAATCGCGCGCGCCGAACTCGATCCGGTCGGCCGGCCGCAGCGTGTGCCGCTCGACCCGCTCGCCGTTGACGAACGTGCCATGGCGGCTGCCGCAATCGTACAGCACGTATTCGCCCTGCTCGGCTTCGACGCGGGCGTGCGTGCGCGAAACCCGGCTATCGCGCAGAATCAGCCGATTGTCGGCGTGGCGGCCGATGTGCAACGGGAGTGGATCGAGCGCCACGCGGATGCGATGGCCGCTGGGATCGGTCACAGTCAACGAGGCCGGGCCCGGTACGGGCAAAGCGGCAGCCGCTGAGGCAGGCGATTCAGGTGGGCTCGGTGCCATGGCGGTTAACGGCGGGCGCGAGCTTTGCGCTCCCGGATGGCCGGCTCCGCGGTCTCGGCGCGCGCCACTTCCACTTCGCGCGCCCGCAGCGTCTGGCAATGCGAGCAATATCCGCCCACCTCGGTGCGCGCCAGCAGCACTTGAAATCCGAAATGGGTTTCGATCTGTCGGCGCAGGCGCCGCAGCGGCTCGCCGAAAAACTCTTCTACCTTGCCGCAGCGCAGGCAGATCACGTGGGCGTGCTCCTGCTTCAGGCGGGTCTCGTAGTAGTGCTGGTCGCCTTCGTGGTGCATCAGGTCCAGTTCGTCCACCAGACCGCCGGTCTTGAGCATTTTGAGGGTGCGGTACACGGTGACGCGGTTGAGCTTCGGGTCGCGCTCCTTGGCCAGTTGAAACAGACGCTCCGCGTCCAGGTGCTCGCCGGATTTGTCGATCAGGTCGAGCAGGATCTGCCGCTGGCGCGTTAGCCGAACGCCGCGTTGCCGCAACGAGCCCTGCATCGAATCCAAAGGCATATCGGAAAGCGTATCTAATTTTAGCTCAAAAAACTCAGCCCAAACGGCGCTGGCGTGCGGGCTGCGGAGGGTGGATCTCCATGCCCGGCGCGGCGGGGAAACCGCCGTGGCATGAGCGCAGGAGAGAGAGAAGCGCAGACCGCCGGGCCTCGGCCGGCGCCACGGTTCACGCAAATGAGGTTGGAGACGTGGCGGATTCCTCCGGAAGGTGTACGATAATCAGGGTGGACGGGGAAAACGCCAATCCTCACGAGGAACTTCAGTGGCTCGATGAGCGAATCGCAGCCGCTACCGAGCTGGCTGCTCTGAAGCCGATCTATTTTCGGCTGAACGAAATCATTCAGGCTTTCCCTGGCGATTTCGAAATACAGTTTACAGCAAACGACATCAAGCAGCGCTTGATGATGCGTGGGGTGGCGCTCAAGCAACGGGAGACCTTCCTGTCTCCCCGGCCAGCGCCGCTCGTGGCCGAACCGCCTCCGCCGCCGGTTTCTCCGCTGGATACGGCGGCCCCAGCCGGACCCCCGGCGACGCTGCCTTTGTTCGCTCCTTCTCCGGCCCAGCCGCCTGCAACCGCGTTTGGGATGACGCCTGAGGTTCCGCCCCCACCGCCTACGCTCCCTCCGGCGCCGCCCCGCCCCCCGCTAAGTTGGAGCCGCGCGGCGGTGATCGGGACAATCGCCGGTCTGCTGGTGGCCGTGGTGGTTGGCTTTTGGCAGGTGCGTCAGATTTGGAAGCGCCACGTGGACCAGGCGGCCCAGGCTGCCGTCGAGGTGAACATTGCGACCACTCCTCCGGGCGCATCCGTGACGGCGGCCGCGGGAGCCGGCAGCCAGGCAAGCTGCACATCCAACTGCAAGCTGGAGCTGAAACCGGGCACTTACCAAATCGCCGCCTCGATGGCCGGCTTCGAGCCGGCGGCAGCAGTTCTCACGGTAACAGCCCGGCACCCGGCCACCGTCGGCCTTACGCTTGAGCCGCAGGCGCAATCGGTTCGCTTGCTGACGGATCTGGATCAGGGCAAAGTGGTAATGGACGACCGGCCTCCGGTCAATCTCGAAGAAGGCCAGTCGATCCTCGATAAGCTGGCTCCCGGCGCGCACACCGTCGCAGTCACCGGGCAGAAGGGAGAAGCCTCGTTTTCCTTTGAGATTGCCGACGCGCGCATGCCGGTGGTGGCCGGCCCGGTAAAGGCTCGGAATGTGTTCGCGGTGCTGGTGGCCAGCTTCGGCAGCCAGGCGCGCGTGGTAACCAACGCGGGCCCCTGGAAACTCGCGGTCAACGGCCAGCCGCAACCCGATGCCGGTCCGGCCGGGACGGACATCGCCGGTTTTCATCCCGGAGTCAACGAGATCGTAGTGGCGGAGGGGCGGGACCGGCACAACATGATCGAAAACTTCGGCGCCGCGCCCATGCTTACCGTCTTTTTGAAAACCAACGTGGATGCGGGCACCCTGATTGTTTCGACCGGGCAGGACGACGTGCGCGTGTTTCTGGACGGCAAGGAGTACCGCCAGCGCACCCAGCGCGGCCAGTTGCGCATCGAGACCCTCGGAAAGGTCGCCGTGCGGGTGGCCAAGAGCGGCTTCGAGGACGCGCCGGCGCAGACAGTCGAGGTCAAGAACGGCGCGGAAGTGCGCCTGCGGTTCGATATGAAACCGCTGCCCCAATCCGGCTGGCTCGAAATCCATGGCGCCATCGCCGGCACCGAGGTTTTCATCGACCAGCGAAACGCGGGTGCGGCGGGGCCGGACGGATCGATCACTCTCAGCGACATCCGGCCGGGCGACCACGCCATCGAGTTGCGGCGCGAACAGTACCTGCCCAAACGGCTTCAGCGATCCTTCCGCGCCGGCCAGGCGGTAGTGCTGACGGGCGCGGACGTGGTTTTGGCCGCCGCCAGCGGCACCGTCCGGGTCGCCCGCAATCCCGCCTCGGCTACCGTCACCTACCGCCGCGGCGACGAAACCGAGACGCACGAAGTCCGCGGAAACCAGATCGATCTGCCGCCCGGGAACTACGCATTTTCGGCGCGAGCCCCGGGATTCGCCGAATCCACTACGCGCGTCCCACTCGCTGCCGGCGAAAACCGGCAAGTGGAGTTCACCCTGGCGGCGCGGCCGGCCCTGCCCCCGCCCGCGCCCGTCAAAGGAATGGCGGAGTTCGAGGATCAGCAAAGCTGGAAGAAGGAGGGCGACAATTGGGTCCACGAGGGTGGTGGATTCGTGCCGTATAAATTGCCGCCCAAAGGTGTGTTCACCTTCACCGTGGCACTGCGCAAAGGCGGCGGCGCATTCCGGGCGGGCCAGATCCGCTGGTGCCTCCAGTATCTCGACCCCAAGGACTACCTGCTCTACGAGATGGACCGGAAGAATTTACAATCTCGGCAGTCAGAAGACGTTCACGATTCAGATCGAGGTGGCCCCGGATCGACTGGTGCAAAAGGTGCGCGTGGGCAACGATTGGAAAGTACTCGACAGCTTTGTCGAGCCCGGCCGCGATTTCACCCAGGGCAAATTCGGGTTTCTCATCCAGGGAAACGACGAGATCGCGGTTTCCGATTTCAAGTTCCAGCCGAAGTGACCCGGTGGGGCAGGCGGTGCCGCCTGCCGCCAATTCTCTCCCGGCACCTCAGGGAGTGCCATATGGCCCGCTCCGGGCCACCAAAGGGAATGAAGACGTACGTGGCGCGGACCTCCGGTCTGCCGCGCCGGCTTTCCAGCCGACGTTCTTTGCTTCGGTAGCGCCGGCGATC